>DATGLL010000242.1:0-52958 GCA_035294145.1 Candidatus Dormiibacterota bacterium
GGCCCCGCTGGTCCGGAACCTGACCCTGCTGCGTCGGCGCTCCCGGTCCCTCTCCCGCAGCCAGCGCGGCTCGAATCGCTGCCGGCGCAAGGAACGGCGTCGAGCCCGGCTCCAGGCCCATCTCGCCGCCCTCCGGGACGATGGCCCGTAGGGGTGCCCCACGAGGGTTCCCCATCGGAGCACGCTCCGATGGGGTCCCCAGGCCGGCCTCGTGGGGAGCCCCCAAGCCGGGCCACCCTGATCCGGCCTCGACGGTCGGGGTCGACGTCGGCGTGCGCTGGTTGGCCACCATGGCCACCGCCGAGGGCGTGATCGAGCGGGTGCCCAACCCGGCCCCGCTGGTCCGGAACCTGACCCTGCTGCGTCGGCGCTCCCGGTCCCTCTCCCGCAGCCAGCGCGGCTCGAATCGCTGCCGGCGCAAGGAACGGCGTCGAGCCCGGCTCCAGGCCCATCTCGCCGCCCTCCGGCGCCACGAGATCCCTCGGCTCACCACCCGGCCGGCACACAACCCACGGCCGGATCGTGGGGGGCTCCGTGAGCCCCTCCAGACGGCGAAGGATGCCCCGTTCGACCTTGAGCTGCTCGGGGCCAGACACGATCACCAGGCGAGCCCCTGCCGCCGCCTCAGCAAGTGTCGGGTCACCGGTCTCACCGGTGCCAGCTCACCACCTTCCCGAGCTGGGACTGCTGTGCCCGAACGCGGGCGTTGAGCTGGCACGAGGATGGATCGGCGGTCGAGGCGGCGCCGCCTCGACCGCCCCCGTCTACAAGTCGGGCTCGCCCAGCCGCGCCGGGGCCGCGGCTGCGGCCACCCGGACGTCCCCAGCCAGGGGGGCGAAGGCCTCGATCATCGCCTCCATCCCTTCACGCAGCCGATCTGTCTCCACGCCCACGCAGGGGCAGAACAGCAACGGCTCCTCGTAGCGGCCGGCGAACCGCTCCAGGAACTGCTGCCTGGCCTCGTCAGGCCGACCGACGATGGCGATGGTCTCGATCATGCGGTCGCTCACCGCGGCCGCCGCCCCAGCGGCATCCCCGCGCCGGAAGGCCTCACGGATGGCCGCCACCTCGGGGTCGAAGCCGTGCAGCTTCAGGATGGCGTCGAAGCTCCGTACCACCGCGTAGAAGGCGATCTGGTTGGCCGCCGCCCGCCGCGCCCGATCGACGTCGTCGTCGACCGCGCAGAGCACGTAGGCGGCGATCGGGATCGTCCCCTCCCGGCCGGCGCGGCGAGCACCCCTGGCCAGGGCGGGTCGGACCACCTCCTCCACGTAGCGGGCGGTGAAGAGGGGATGGCCCACGAGCCCGTCCGCGACCCGGCCGGCCGCCTCGGCCATGCGCGGGTTGACGGCGGCGACGTAGATCGGGAGGTCCTCGCAGCGCGGCGGCCGCACCTCCACGACCGGGTCGAGGCGCAGGTGGTAGAAGCGACCCTCATGGTGGACGGCCTGGTTGCGATCTCGCCAGAGCCGGCGCAGCAGCGGCACCAGCTCCTCCACCCGCGGAGCCAGGTGGTCAGGGTCCAGGCCCAGCCACCCCGAGACCTGGTGCCGGGTGCCGGTCCCAAGGCCGAGCACCAGGCGACCGTCGGAGAGCTCATCGAGGTCGCGCGACTCGGTGACGGTGAGCAACGGCGAGCGCCCAAAGGCGTACACGATGGCGCTGCCCAGCCGGATCCGCGAGGTGGCCGTGGCCATGGCCGCCAGGGAGACGGTCGCGGAGCGGTCGTAGAACTCGGCCGTCCACGCCGAGCGGAACCCGGCCGCCTCCGCCCTGGCGGCGATCCGGGCGCAGGTGGCCACGTCCCCGCCCATGATCGTGATGCCGAGGCCAGTGATCGATGACATCGGCATCGAGTCTGCCAGGGACTGGCCCCCGGGTGCCGGTCGCGTCAAGGGACGGTCGTCAGAAATCCGTCACAGCGCCCGTACGGCCCAGGATGGGCTGGTGCGTCGAGCCCGGAACGGGCACCATGAGCAACTATGGACGACACCACCGCGTCCGGCCGAATCACGGCTGGGGACCTCGCCGAGCTGCGCACCTACCTCGACCGCCTGCTGGCGCTCCTCCCGCGGCTCCGGCTCAGCGAGCGGGTCGGGGGCGGCGCCACCGCCGGCCAGCTCGCCTTCCACGCGGCCGAGTCCTCGGACTTCTGGCTGCGGCACGTGATCCTCGGCGACGAGCGACCCCGGGATCGGGAGGCCGAGTTCACCACCACCCGGTCCCGAGAGGAGGTCGAGCAAGCGGTGCACCGAGCCATCGCGGCCTGCGAGGAAACGGCACGCCGGGCGCCTCGGCTCGACCGTCCGGTGACGCCCCCTCGCCTGGCCGGCGGTCGGTCCCACGGCGATCTGTCCTGGACGGCCCTCATGGCCCTCCTACACGCCACCGCGCACGCCGCCGAGCACGTCGGGCAGCTGGACGTCGCCACGGCTGGGTAGGCCTGTGGACCCCCCGCCGCCCCGGCCGCGGAGCGAAGGGGCGCGCGGTGCGCCGGTGAGGTGGCCAGAGGCGGGCTACGTCATGATGGCCGAGCCGAGAGGGGTCAGGTGACGTGATCATCGACATCGCTGCCCACCTCATCCCACCGCGACTCCTGGAACGGGTCCGACGCCTGACCGGACGTGCCGCCCTGGCGGTGGCCGACACCGTGCCCGGCCTGTGTGACCTGGACGAGCAGCGGCGAACGGTGGAGCGGTTCGCCGACCACGGGTACCGGCAGGTGCTGAGCCTGGCCAGCCAGGTGACCGAGGACGCGGCCTGCCGCCCGCATCAGAGCGGCATCTGCAGCGCGGCCAACGAGGAGCTGCGGGAGCTGGTCGAACGGGAGCCCGCCTGCTTCGTCGGCGCCCTGGGAGCGCTTCCTATGGACGACCCCAACGCCGCGCTGCGCGAGGTCGACCATCTGGTCGAGCTGGAGCTGCCCGGGTTTCAGGCCTACTCCAACGTCTTCGGCCGCCCGCTCGACGATCCGCCCATCCTTGAGGTGCTCGAGTACGCCTTCAGCCGGGGCCTGGTGTGCCTCCTCCACCCGGTCCGCGGGCCCGTCCCCGACTACCGGACCGAGGAGCGATCGCGGTACGGCCTCTTCCACGTCCTGGGCCAGCCCTACGAGACCTCGCTGGCCCTCCTCCGCCTGACCCTCTCCGGGCTCTTCGACCGACAGCCCCAGAGCGTGCTCATCGCCCACCACCTCGGCGGCATGATCCCGTTCTTCGCCTCCCGGATCGAGGCCCACTACCGGCACGGCGAGCCCGACCTGCGGGTGGCCCTGCCCCGCAACCCGATCGAGTACCTGCAGAGCTGCTATGGAGACACCGCCCTGGGCGGAGGGCCACACGCCATCCGGTGCGGGGTGGAGTTCTTCGGGTCGGAGCGGGTGGTCTTCGGGAGCGACTATCCGTTCGACGGCCAGGCCGGCATCTCCTTGATCCAGCGCACCATTGACGCCGTCGAGCGCACCGGCCTCGACCAGGCCCAACGTCGGGCCATCTACGAGGGCAACGCCCGGCGGGTCCTTGGGCTATGAGCCGAGGCCTCCCACCCCCATCCCTCCAACGGGATAGGGCCACGCCAGCCCCCGGCGGTGAAACTCCGCGGGCAGCGATCGCGTTCCTGGATTCGAGGGATCTGAGACCATGACGTTGCTGACCAGCCGACCTTCCATCCTCAAGCTTGTCATCCCGGCCGTGCTCGTCGTCCTCCTCGCCGGCGTTGGCGGCCTGGTGGCCCTGGGCAACTCCTCGGCAGGGCAGGCCGCGAGCGCCTACCAGCGCGCGCGGCAGAGCCTGGACGCCGACCTCCGTGTCGCCTCCCAGCAGGGGTACACCGCTCAGGACCTGCGGCCGATCACCTCCCAGGTGGCGGCCATGGACAGCAGCAAGAAGCCGTGGTTCAGCCTGGGGCAGGCCGGCTACTACGACCGGATGGCACAGGAAGCGTCGAGCCTTCGGCAGCAGCTCACCTCCCTGGAGCGACGTCTCCTCACCCAGGCGCAGCAGGACGCCAACCGGCAAGTTGCCGCCGCTCAGGCCGCCATCTCGCAGGCCCAGGGGGTGGGAGCGGACGACCCCGACCTCCAGGCCCTCCAGCAGAAGTTGGCGGCAGCCAAGCAGGCTCAGAGCACGGCGCGGACGCTGGGCGACTTCCGCAGCGTCGCCGACCAGGCTCGGCAGGTGGCCTCCTCGGCCAGCAGCCTGGCCACTCAGACCCAGCAGGAGAACCAGCAGATCGACCAGGCCGCCCAACAGCTCATCGCCCAGACGAGCGGGAACCTGAGCACGATCCAGCAGGACGGTCTCCAGGCCTTGGCCAACGGGCGTAACGACGCTTCGGTGGTGGCCTACGAGAACAAGCCCAAACCCTTCAAGACCTACGACGACGCGATGCGGGCGTACAGCCGGCTGGAGAAGTTCGCCGCCAACGTGCGCTCGGCCGACCTCAACCAGGCAGCGGTGGCGGCGGCCGGCCTCCAGCGGTACGCGAACCAGATCCACCAGGACTTGATCGACGGCATGCCGTCCCAGTTCGTGATCGTGTCCTTCCAGGCCCAGCACGTCTGGGCCTACCAGAACGGCCAGGTGGTCATGGACTCGCCGGTCACCACCGGGGTGCGGGGAGTGAGCGACATCGGGACCGACTTCGGCCCGATGAAGGTGCTGCGCAAGTCCCACCCCTGGACCATGCACTCGCCCTGGCCCAAGGGATCCCCCTACTGGTACCCGGATACGGTCGTCCAGTGGACGGTGTTCTTCACCAACACGGGCGAGGCCTTCCACGACGCCTACTGGGAGCCGGACTCAGCCCTGGGGCCGGGATCGCAGTACAACCCTGCCTACCGCAGCCACGGCTGCATCCACCTCCCCCTGGCAAAGGCGCAGTGGATGTACGAGTGGGCGCCGATCGGGATGCCGGTGGTAGTCTACCCGGGCGACGGCTCGCCGGTTGCGAACCAGCTCGCCCAGATCACCACCAACGACCAGGGTGTCCCCCTGGGCACGCCCTGAGGGGCGAGGTCACCGGCCTAGGAGTTGCAACCTCAGATGTCGAGAAGCGCTGAGCGCCACGAGCTGAGCGAGCTGTTCCGCTATCACGCCTGGGCGAACGACCGCACCCTGGCCGCCTTCGAGGGCCTCGGTGCCGAGCTCGACGAGCCGGCGCCGGGCACCATGGGGACGATCCGGAAGACCCTCGGGCACCTGACGCTGGTAGAGGAGGGCTTCCTGCTGGGGATCGAGGGCCGCTCACTGGAGGTGCTCGGGGACCGCGAGCGCTACGTCGAGCGTGACCCCGCCTGGTATCGGGAGCGGCTGGCCGAGGTCGGCCGGAGATACCGGCAGTTCCTGGAGTCGGCGGACGAAGCCGGGCTGGAGCGTGAGCTGCGCCTCTCCTGGTTGCCTTTCGGGATCAGCGTCCGGCAAGTGCTGCGACAGGTCCTGGTGCACTCGGCCCACCACCGCTCCCAGGTCCTCTCCTGGCTCGGTGCCCGAGGCAGGACCGCGCCCGACCTGGACTACGTGCTCATGCTGGCCGAGGAACGCGGCGGGTGAGGGTGAGGGGGGTCGCGCGTCACCATGTCGGGCGCCCAGCCTCGGTGAGAGCCTAACCCACCGGCCGCTCCTACCCTGGCCGTCGGGCAGCCGTTCCCCCCCTCGGCGCCCGCAAGCCAGCGCCCGTCGTCGCGAACGCTGGTGGCCCGGGCTGGTCGAGGCGGATGCTCCATCGCCTGCACCGGCGGTCCACCGGGTCACGGCACCGCCTGACGTCTGATGCCGGGCGGCCGAGGGCGGCGACACGGGCCGGCCAGGTGCCCTCCCGCGACCGGGCCATTCCGGACCGCGAGGCTCGTCCAGGACGCACAGGATCGCGGCGGCGGGATGCGGAGCCCGCCGGGCGGAGTCGGTGGAATGATCGGGCTCGAGCAGCTGTACTACTGATCCATTGCCTGTGGACCGTCTCGGTGCCGCTGCCCGCGACTCAATGACTCCCAATCGCGCGACGATGGCTCCCATCCGCACCCACCTCCGTCGCCTGCTCTGGCGGCTGGCTGAGCCCCCCGACCTCCTGCCCCCGCTGATCGTGCGGTGCATCAAGATCGCCCTGGCCTGTGGCGGGGTCTGGTGGCTCGGGCCGTTCCTGAGTCTGCCACGGCCGTTCAACGCGGTGCTGGCGGTGATCATCCTCATGCAGGGGCACACCTACGGCTCGCTGCTGAACGCGCTCGAGTTCCTGCTCGGCGTCGCGGCCGGCCTGCTCCTGGGCATCGCCGCCCACACGCTGCTCGGCATCTCCCCGCCGGCCCTGGCTGCGGTGATGTTCGTGTGTCTGCTGATGGGCGGCTGGCTGAAGCTCTCCCGGGAGGGGTTCAACAACCAGATCGCGATCTCGGCCCTGCTCGTCCTCGCCTCGGGCAGCGCCGACAACGTCATGCGCCTGTGGGAGACCGCGCTCGGAGGTGCCGTCGGTGTGGTCATCGCAACCCTTCTCTGGCCACCCAACCCGGTGAGCCAGCTGCGCCGGGACTACCGGGACCTGAGGGCCAGGCTGCGTGCCGACATCGTGCGCAGCCTGGAGCTGGCCGGGCGCCCGGACGGTGCCCACGAAGCCGAGGCCAACCGTCGTGACATACGGGAGCATAGCGAGCACGCGGACGCTGCCGTGGCCGCCGTCCCCCGCGCCGAGGAGGCGCTGCGCTGGAACCCCTGGCACCTCGGCCGGGTGCACGACCTCAGCCGGCTGGAGGACCGGCTACGGTTGGTGGCCTACCTCTACCGAACGGTGCGCGCCCTCGCCCGCCAGGTCGCGAGGACCTCGGAGCTCGAACCGGATCTCACGACCGCGTGGGGTGCCGCCCGGCCCGAGCTGCACCGAACGGGGTCGCTCCTGGTGCAGGCGGTTGAGCACCGGCTGGCCGGCCGGGATGCGCAGGAGGCGGTGGGCCAGGCGCGCGAGTCGCTCGGTCGCTTCGCCGCCGTCGCGCCCCGGGAGGGCCGCGCCGCGGCGCTGGCCGCGGTCGTCGACGACCTCCTGACCGATGTCGAGGGCTGGCGCCCGAACAAGGTGGTGGACCCGGAGCGCCGGCTGGTGTCCAGGATCCTTCGCCGGCTGGGCCGGGGGTCGCCATCGCCCGGCCAGCCCCTGTTCGCCGAGGGCCACCTGGAGTTCGAGGAGGTGTTGCGTGAGGCACGCCGGCGCAGGTTGACCGGGGTCCTCACCCGGCAGCCCCGAACAGCGCCGGCGCTGGCCGAGGTGGCGGAGGCGGTAGGCATCCTGCACGAGCATGATGCGGGCCTGGACGACATCCCGCTCGCGCAGGTGAAGGGCTCGGAGCGCCGGACGCTCGACTTCGATGTGTCGTTCATGCCCCGGCGTGACCACGTGCGCCCGGCTTGGGTGGACCTATACGCGCGCATGGCGGAGGGGCTCCCGATCCCGCCCATCGACGTCTATCGGGTGGGGGAGGTCTACTTCGTCAAGCACGGCCACCACCGGGTCTCGGTGGCGAGGAGCCTCGGCTGGGATCGCATCCGGGCCCACGTGGTGGAGGTGGAGACACGTGCCCCGCTGGGGCCGGAGGTCACCACCGAGGAGCTGCTGCGGGCCGCTGAGTACGCGCGCTTCCTGGAGCGGACGGGCCTGGACCGGGTTCGCCCCCAGGCCAGGCTCGACTGCAGCCAGCTGGGTCGCTACGACCTCATCGAGGAGCACATCCTCGGCCACCGCTACTTCCTGGGCGTCGAACGGGGCCGCGAGGTGCCGATCCAGGAGGCGGCGGTGAGCTGGTACGACTCCGTGTATCGGCCCCTGATGGAGGTGGCCGCGCGCCACCGCCTCAGGGATCGACTCCCCGGCTGGACTGAGGCGGACGTCTACCTGGCGCTCAGCAAGCTCTGGCTGGAGCTGGGAGGCGAGGGGCGGCTGGCCGACCCCGAGGTCGCGGCCCGGGCCCTGCTGGCCGACCCAAAGGCCGCTCGCGCCCCGCGGTCGCGCCGGCCGCGACCGGCGCCGCACCGGCGGCCACGCTGGCGGGGCCGCCGACCGGCCCGCCACCTCGTCACCTGAGACGATCGGGTGGACAAACCGGCCTCGACGGCCGGCTTGGACCGGCACACGACCGGAGCCTCGTCCCGGCCCCCCCGGGGCCAGCTCTCGCATCCGTCCGAGCGCACGCGCTGGACGCCATGGCCGACATGCGTAACTCCTTAATCGCAGCACGCTCTTAATGCATATTTGCATCGATTGTCTTCATTTTTTGCGAGCGTTGTGTAGCGCACCTGAGCCGCATAAAGTGGGGGAGCCAGAAGCCTTGCACATCACGGGCCGGGCCCCCAGCGGGTCTTCGCACCGCCCATCATCGCCGGGCTCAGCGACCTTCCCTGTCGGGGCGGCCCCGACTGGGCAGCTCCCGGCTCCAAGCGCGCATCCGACGCGGGCTGGCCGAGCCCCGGGCCTGGAAGGGGTCACCAATCGGGACCGGTCCGACGGGGGACCCCGCAAAGGCGACCCCGTGAGGGGGACGGCATGAGCGCTGGTGATCGCTCGGCGGCAACGCTCGGTCGGCGTCCAGGGGCCCGCCACCCGTCGGGTGGAGTGGCCAAAGACGGTTGAAGGGGCCGGTGATGGCGATCCAGAGGGCCGGGGGTGCCGGCTCCCCCTCGTCATAGCGCCGGGCGGGGGCTGGCACCGGGCCGGTTGCCGAGCCGGGTGACGGCCTCGGCCACCGGGAGCGGGGGCACCTGGAGAGTGGCCCGTCCTCGCGCCCCGCATCGCCCGAGCCGAGGTCGAGGCCGGCCCGCGGCCCCTGGCCCAGGGCTCGGCCCGTCCCGGCCACCGGTTGTCCGATGCCCCGGTCCGGGCTACCCTGGGGGAGACGGGGGTGCCGTGGCGGGCGAAGGGAGGTGGTGCTCATGGCGGCGGCGCTGGAGGGCGTGCGGGTCATCGACCTGACCCAGTTCGAGGCAGGAACCTCCTGCACCGAGACGCTGGCCTGGCTGGGCGCGGACGTGATCAAGGTGGAGCGGCCCGGCACGGGGGAACAGGGGCGTCACGCCTCGGCCGACGTTCCCGGGGTCGACTCCTGGTACTTCCTGGTGCTCAACGCCAACAAGCGGTCAGTCACCCTCAACCTCCGCTGCGCGGAGGGCCGCCGGCTGCTGGAACGGCTGCTGGCGACCGGGGACGTCATGGTGGAGAACTTCGCCCCCGGCGTCATCGAGCGCCTCGGCTTCGGCTACGAGCGGGTCCGGGCCATCAACCCGCGCCTGATCTACGTCCAGATCAAGGGCTTCGCCTCCAACGGCCCCTACGGGAGCTACCTGGCCTTCGACCCCATCGCCCAGGCCGCGGGCGGTGCCGTGAGCCTCACCGGCGAGCGCTGGGGGCCACCGCTCAAGCCTGGCCCCACCATCGGCGACACCGGTACCGGGCTGCACGCCGCGATCGGGGTCCTGGCTGCCCTCCACCAGCGCCAGCGCACCGGGACGGGCCAGCGCATCGAGGTGGCGATGCAGGACGCGGTCGTCAACTACTGTCGCATCTCCTTCTCCCGACAGCTGCTCAGCGGCCGGCCGGGGGAGCGGTGGGGCAACCAGAGCCAGCTCGGGCTCACCGCCCCCAGCAACGTCTACCCTTGCCGGCCGGGCGGTCCCAACGACTACGTCTTCATCTACACCACCAGAGCCGGCAACCACCACTGGGAGCGTCTGCTGGACGCGATCGGGAGGCCCGAGCTGAAGGACGACGAGCGCTTCGCCGACCCGGAGCGAAGGGCCCGGCACCGCGCCGAGGTCGATGCCGTGATCTCGGCCTGGACGCGGGAGCGGGACAAGCGGGAGGCAATGCGCATCCTGGGCGAGGCCGGGGTGCCCTGCAGCGCGGTCTTCGACACCCTGGAGCTGACCGAGGACCCCGACCTCAACCGGCGGGAGGTGATCGTGACCGTTGACCACCCTGCCCGGGGACGCTTCAAGATGCCAGGCTGGCCGGTGCGGATGGAGCGCTCCCACGTCCCGGTGCGGGCGGCGCCGCTCCTGGGCGAGCACAACCAGGAGGTCTACACGGAGCTGCTTGGCCTGGACGCCCAGGAGCTGGAGCGGCTGGCCGCGGACGGAGTGATCTAGGCGGGAGGGAGAGGTGACCGGCAACGAGATCCTGGCCAGGGCGCTGCGCGCGCACGGGGTGGAGCACGTCTTCTTCCTCATGGGCGGCCCCATGATCGACAGCGAGAACGCCTGCCTCCAGGAAGGCATGCGCATGATCGACGTCCGCATGGAGCAGGCGGCGGCGATGATGGCCATCGGCTACAGCCGCCTCCTCGGCCGCCCCTCGGTCTGCATGGCCGCCTCCGGCCCGGGCACCGTCAACCTGCTCAGCGGCATCGCCCACGCCTACGTGGACGGCGCCCCGGTGGTGGCCATCGGGGGCTCCAGCCCGGTGGGCCTGTACGGTCTAGGGGCCTTCCAGGAGATCGACCAGGTGGCGCTGGCGAAGCCCATCACCCGCTGGGCCGAGCGCTGCTACGATCCCCGTCGCATCCCCGAGTACGTGGCCGCCGCCTTCCGGCACGCGATGGCGGGCCGGCCGGCGCCCGTCTACCTGGACCTGCCCGGCGACGTGCTCTACCGCGAGGTCCCGCCCGAGGAGGTGCGCTGGGCCGAGCCCCAGCCCCGGCCCCGGCCGGCGGGTGACCCAGCAGACGTGGCCCGGGTGATCGACGTGATCAGGAGCGCCCAACGCCCCATCGTGGTGACCGGGAGCGGCATCCTTTGGTCCGGTGCCCACGAGGAGCTGCGGCGGTGGGTAGAGCGATGGGGCATCCCCCACTACGCCACCCCCCAGGGCCGCGGCGTGGTCCCCGAGGACCATCCCCTGAGCTTCCCGGCCGCGCGCAGCACCGCCTTCCGCGAGGCCGACTGCATCGTGGTCATCGGCACCCGGCTCAACTACGTGATCGACTACGCCCGCCCACCCCGGTTCGCCGCCGACGCCCGCCTGGTGCAGGTCGACGTCGACGCCGGCGAGATCGGGAAGACCCGCCCAGTGGACGCGGCCGTGATCGGCGACGCGCGGCTGGTGCTACGCCAGCTGCTGGAGGCGGCCGACGGCTCCCCGGACCGCCACGCCGACTGGGTCGGGCGGCTGGCCGAGATCCACCGGGAGAAGTCGATCGACGCCGAGCGTCGGATGAGCACCGCGCAGGTGCCCATCCACCCCCTGCGCCTATGCCGGGAGATCCGGGACTTCATGGACCGGGAGGCCGTGCTCAGCGTGGACGGCCAGGAGATCCTGAACTACGGTCGTCAGTCGATCCCGATCCACGCCCCCGGCCACAGTCTCAACTCGGGCCCCTTCGGCACCATGGGGGTGGGGCTGCCGCTGGGCCTGGGGGCGAAGGTGGCCAGGCCCGAGGCCCAGGTCATCGTGCTGCACGGGGACGGGTCCTTCGGGATCAACGGCATGGAGCTGGACACCGCCGTTCGCCACGAACTGCCGGTGATCACCGTGATCTCCAACAACGGCGGCTGGACGGCCCGGGACCGCTTCAAGGTCGGTCGGGAGCTGGGCTTCACCCGCTACGACGAGATGGCCCGGGCGCTCGGCTGCCACGCCGAGCACGTGGAGCGGCCGGAGCAGATCCGACCGGCGCTGGAGCGGGCGGCGGCGAGCGGCCAGCCGGCGCTGGTCAACGTGGTGACCGACCCCGAGGCCCGCGCTCGCACCGCGCCTTTCGCCGTGTACACGACCTGAGCAGGAGCCCAGAGCCAGCTCCCGCTCACCGAGGCGCGTAGCGGGCGGCCACGCGCTCGTCCAGGTCGTGGCCCAGGCCGGGCCGGGCGGAGGGCACGAGATCACCGTCGTGCCACTGGATCGGCGGCTGGACCAGCTCGGCGTGCAGGCCCTCGAACCGCTCCACGCTCTCCATGATCAGGAGGTTGGGGCAGGAGAGCGCGAGCTGGATCGAGGCGGCGGCGATCAGCGGCCCTCCCCAGACGTGCGGGGAGACCTGGACGTGGTACGCCTCGGCCATGCCCGCGATCTTGCGGGCCTCGAGGAGGCCCCCCACCTGTCCCACGTCCAGGTTGAAGACGGCGGCGGCGCGGTGGCGGAGCAGCTCGGCGAACTCGTACCCGGTCGCCAGCCGCTCCCCGGTGGCGATGGGGATGGTGGTGGCCCGGGCCACCAGCGCCATCGCCGCCGGGTCCTCGGGCGGGACCGGCTCCTCCAGCCAGAGCGGGTCGTAGGGCTCCAGCCGCCGGGCCACCCGGATCGCGCCCGCCGGGGTCATCTGCCCGTGGGTCCCGACCAGGATGTCGCACCGGCTCCCCACCGCCTCCCGGATCAACCGGATCGTCTCCTCCGCCCGGTCCAGGGCCTCCAAGGAGTACTGGATCGGGACCAGCTGGCCCCGGGCCTGGTCCGGGGTGGGGACGGTTCCGAACGGATCCAGCTTGACGCCGGTGAAGCCCAGCTCGGCGTAGTGCGCAGCCCGGCGCGCGGCCTCGGCCGGTCGGAGCCACAGCTCGCGATGCGACATCCGGCGCCCCGGCTCGGGGTAGAGGTAGGTGTAGGTCCGCACCCGATCGCGCACCGCCCCACCCATCAGCCGATACGCCGGACGCCCGAGGTCCTTGCCCACGATGTCCCAGCAGGCCATCTCCAGGCCGCTGACGATGGCCAGCTTGGTGAGGTCGGGGTGGTGGCTGTACTCCAGGTCGTAGATCTTCTGGAAGAGCGCCCCGATCGCGTACGGGTCGTGGTCCAGGAGGTGGCCCTGAACCAGGTCCTCGATCATGGCCACGAGCACGCGCCAGGAGAAGGGGACGGCGTTGGTGTACAGCTCCCCATACCCCGAGATGCCCTCCCGGGTGTCGAGCCGCACGAAGGTCCACCATCGCCCGCCCCGGTGCGGAAACGGTGTCTCCACCGGGAAGACCCGGACGCCGCTGATCCTCATGGGCACATTCTCAGCCGCCCCGCGGCCCGCGACGCCGGTGAGGTGGCCCCGTCACGAGAGGGAGGACGGGCACGGCCCCGTCCCGCGACCGTCTCCGGGCCCGACGGCGGGGCCGATCAGCCCAGGCCGTAGACCCGGCGCGCGGTCCCCGCCCAGATCTCCTCCTCGTCCCCCATCAGCTCTCGCACCATCTCCACCCAGGGCCGGTACCCGATCACGGCGGTGGAGACCGGCCAGTTGCTGCCGAACATCAGCCGGGAGGGGCCCAGGCAGGCGCGTAGGTGGGCGAGGAAGGGGGCGACCCGCTCCGCCTCCAGGGGCGGGTCGTCGGGGCGGTGGACCACCACCGACAGCTTCGCCACGACGTTGGGGAGCCGTCCCAGCTCCTCGACCGCGGCCAGCCAGGTGGCGTCGGGGGGATGCGAGAGGTCGGGCTTGCCCAGGTGCTCGAGGACGACGGTGGTCTCCGGGCAGGCCCGGGCCAGCGCGGGCACGGCCGCGACCTGGCCGAGGCGTACGCAGAGGTCACAGACCAGCCCCAGCCGACCCAGGAGGCGGACCCCTCGCACGTAGTCGGGTTGGGCGCAGAAGGTGACGTCGGCCTCGTACTGGCAGGTCCGGCGCACCCCACGAACCGCGGGGATCTCGCGCAGCCGCGCCAGCTCTGCCTCCACGCCTGGATCCTCGAGCTTGGCCCAGGCGACGATCGCCCCCAGGCGTCGGGGGTCGGAGGCCCCTGCCACCCACCTCGCCTCCACGGTCCCGTCGGTGAAGTCGTTGACCTGGACGTTGACGGCGGCCACGAGCGGCAACCCCTCCCAGGCGGCGGCGAAGTCGGCCCAGGAGACGTCGCGCCGGAGGTAGGGAGCGGCCAGGATCCCGTGTCGCCGCACCTCGCCCTCCCGCCAGATGTGGAAATGCGTGTCGATCAGCTCGCGCACGGCGCTAGGCTACCGGTCGATGGATGACGTGGTCGGTGTGATCGGCCTGGGGGCCATGGGCGCCCCGATGGCGGCCAACCTGGAGCGGGCCGGGCACCGGGTGGCCGGCTACGACGTGCGGGGCCACGGCAACGCGGGCTCGGTCGAGGAGGTGGCGGAGCGGGCGACCCGGGCCGTGATCGTGGTCGTGCGCACCCGGACCCAGGTCGAGGAGGTGGTGTCCCGCCTGCGGAGACCGGGGCTCGACGTGGTGGTCATGAGCACGATCGACCCGACCACCATGGAGCGCCTGGGCTCCGATCTCGCCACGCGCGGGCTCAACGCCGTGGACGCCCCCATCAGCGGCGGCGTGGCCGGGGCCGTGGCCGGCACCCTGACCATCATGGCCTCGGGGGACCCGGCTGCGATCGGGCGCTGCCGCCCGCTGTTCGAGGCCGTGGGCAGCGACCTCTTCGTGATCGGGGACCGGGTGGGGCTCGGCCAGGCCGTCAAGCTGGCCAACCAGCTCATGCTCGCCGCGCACATGGTCGCCTGCCGGGAGGCCGTGCGGCTGGCGGGCGCCTACGGCCTTACCCCGGAGCAGGTGCTCCCCGTGATCGAGCGCTCCACGGGAGCCAGCTGGGTCGCCGCCAACTGGCGGACGGTGGAGGGCTGGTGGCGTGAGGGCGGGAGCGGGGGCTCACTGGGCATCATCCACAAGGACCTGCGCACCCTGCTCGACGACACCGGCGAGCGAGGGGTGCCGCTCCCGCTCACCGCCCTCAGCTTCCAGGCGTTGCTCGAAGCCTGGCGGTAGACGACTCGGAGCCGGCGGAGGGGTGCCCCGGGCGCGTCCTCCTCCAAGCGCTCACTTCCCGATGCCGCCCGTGATGCCCTGGACGAAGTAGTCGAGGAAGAAGTTGTAGACGAAGGCGATGAGGATGCCGGGGAGGAGGGCGGCGGCCAGCAGCTCCCCCCAGAAATAGACGTCGCCCCGGATCAGCTCGGTCGGTACCCCGGTGTTGATCACCTTCTGGTCGGACGACGAGACCATGACCAACGCGTAGAGGAAGTCCTGCATGGCCAGGGTGAAGGCGAAGATGCCGGCCGTGACGATGCCGGGCACGCTGACCGGCAGCACGATCCGGCGCACGGCCTGCCAGCGGTTGCAGCCGTCGACCAGGGCCGCATCCTCGATCTCCTTCGGCACCCGCTTGAAGAAGCCCATCATCAGCCAGAGGCAGAAGGGGATGGTGAAGGTCGGGTAGACGAGGACCAGCGCCCAGCGCGAGTTCTCCAGGTTGAAGAGGTTGGCCACCAGCTGGTTCAGGGGGATGAAGAGCAGGATGGGGGGGATGAGGTAGGTGAGGAAGATGCCAACCGCCAGGTGCTGTGCCCCCGGCACCCGCAGGCGCGCCAGGGCGTAGCCGCCGGGGATGCAGATGGCCAGCGTGATCCCCAAGACGCAGGCCGCCACCACCACCGTGTTCAGGCCCCAGATGGGGAAGTTGGTCTGCGAGAAGAGGTACTGGAAGTGCTCCAGGCCCAGCGGGCGCTTGAACCAGAAGGGGTTGACCGAGGGATCGATCAGGTCGTAATCGGCCTTCAGCGTCGACATCAGCATGTAGTAGATGGGGAAGCAGGCCACGATCAGGTAGAGGATCAGCGCGACGTAGAGGAGGGAGCGGTTCCGGAGCCGGCGCCAGGGGGTGGGCCGCCGCCCCAGCCGGGAGACGTCGGTTCGGGCGGGGGTGGCGCTCATTCCTCGACCGTCCTCCGGAAGAGCATGCGCAGGAAAAAGACCAGCCCCGCGAACAGCAGGGGGAACAGGATCAGGGCGTCCGCGGCCCCGCTCGAGAGGTTGCCGCCGATGATGCCGTTCTGGTAGGCGAGCATGGGAAGGGTCTCCGTGGCTCCGTTGGGGCCGCCCTGGGTGAGCACGTCGACGATCGTGATGTCGCTGAGCGTGAAGGTGACGTCGTAGATGAGACCGATGAAGAGGATGGGGGCGATCAGAGGCACGATCACGAAGTGCCAGGTCCGAAAGAAGCCGGCGCCGTCGACCTTGGCCGCATCCAGGATGTCCTTGGGGATCGAGGTCAGACCGGCCAGCACGATCACGGCGGCGAACGGGAACCCCCGCCAGATGTTGACGATCAGGATGGCGAACCACGAGAAGACGGGATCCCCCAGCCATACCGGGTACGGCTGGTGCATGAGATGGAGCATGTCGCCGAAGACCCGGTTGATCACGCTGAACTGGGGGTCGTACATCCACTTCCAGCCGAGCAGGGCCAGAGGCAGCGGCATGGTGAACGGGACCATGAGGAGGCCCCGGATGAGCTTCTTCCCGCGCAGGCTCTGCAGGAGCAAGAAGGCCAGGCCGATGCCGAGCACCGACTTGCCGACCTCGGCGAAGAAGGTGAACGACAGCGAGTTCTCAAGGCCCTTGATGAAGGTGGGATCGTGGATGATCCGCAGGTAGTTGGCGATGCCGACGAAGCCGCCGAACCCCCCGGCCACGGTCACGTTGCTGAGGCTGAGGTACAGCGCCAGGAAGAAGGGATAGGCAACCAGCACCAGGATGTAGAGCACGGCAGGTGAGACCAGGGCATAGCCAGCCAAGGCCTCACCCGGGACCCGGAACCGGCGGGCGCGAGGGACGCGCTCGGCGACGACAGCCGGCTCGATGCTGAACTGCGCCATCGACCTCCTCGACTCTCTCCGTCCTCTGGGGACGCCTCCCCCTCGTCGCCCCCTCTCCGGGCCAGCATAGGCGAGGACGCCCCGTCGCACAAGCAGGCCCCTACCATGGGACCAGGGAGCGACGGGAGAGGTGGGGTCGTGAGCGCGGTCGAGCCGACGGCGGTCCCCCGAGCGGCGGAGCCGGCTCTGCGAGCTCGGAGCCGGGGACGCAGATGGGAGACCGGGTACCTGCTCTGTCTGCCGGCCTTCCTGTGCGTCTTCGGCCTCCTCGCCTTCCCCATCGTCTACGACGTCGCGGTCAGCTTCACCGACGCCTCGGCTGGGGCCGCGGGCCGGTTCGTGGGCCTGCAGAACTACCAGCAGCTGCTGGCCGACCCCATCTTCTGGGCGGCCGCCCGCAACACCGCGGTCATGGTCCTTGCCACGGCGACGGTGGAGCTCGGGCTCGGCCTTGCCACCGCGCTCCTGCTCTGGTGGCGGTTCTGGGGGCGGGCCATCGTCTTCCTGGCCGTCTTCATCCCCTGGGCGGTCCCGAGCTCCTTCGCCGCCTTCGCCTGGTACTGGCTCCTCCTCCCCCCCTTCCACTCCTTCTACACGCTGCAGGCCATCCAGGCCAAGCTCTGGCTGGACGGGATCTTCGGGATCGGCACCTGGCAGGTGCTGAGCATCGGGGTCATGAACGTGTGGCGGGGGTCCTCGATCATCGCCATCTTCCTGCTCGCAGGCTTCAACGCCATCCCCGAGGAGCTGCTCGAGTACGGACGCCTGGAGGCGCGGAGCCGATGGCGGTACCTCTGGCGCGTGGTGATGCCGCTCAACCGTCGTATCGCCATCCTGGCCATGGCCGTGGCCCTGACCGTCACCTACATGGACTTCGTGGCCATGTACGCCGAGACCGGCGGCCGGATCACGGTGCCCCTGATCGGCACCCTCGCCTACGACAACCTGGTCATGGGGTCGAGGGTGGGGTACTCGGCGGCTCTCATCCTGACCCAGATCCCGGTCGCAGCCCTGCTCGCGCTCGTCGTCCTCCGCTTCGTGGAGCGAGAGCCACGGCCGACACGGCCCGAAGCCGACGGCGGCTGGAGCCTCCGGGCCAGCTTCCGGCCGTCACCGCGGCCCTCTCGGCCCTCGCCCCCGCCCACCTCCGGCCGCGGGCTCCCGCGTCGGCGGCGCTGGCGGCGTCGGGCGCTCGCTGCCGCCGGGGTGCTGGTGGCGCTGGCGGTCTTCGCCTTCCATCTCTTCCCCGTCTACTACACGGCCGTCCAGGCGGTGAAGCCGGTCAGCGAATACCCGGGGGGCCAGATCTTCTGGGCCTACCATCCCGACCTCACCACCCTCGGCCAGGCCCTCCACGACCCCCAGCTCCTGATCTGGGGCCGCAACACCGTGATCGTCTTCGGGGCGGTGCTCGCCCTCGGCCTGGTCGTGTCCCTGATGGCGGGCTACGGGCTGGCCCGCTTCAACCCGCCCGGCGCGCGCTGGGCAGCCCGGCTCATGTTCGCCACCTACTTCGTCCCCCAGATGGCCGTGATCCTCCCCCTCTACCGCATCTATGCCACGGTCGGCCTGGACGACACGTTGCCTGGGATCGTGCTCGCCTACCTGACCCTGATGGTGCCGTTCGCGACCTGGCTCTTCTACTCCTACTTCCTTGGGCTGGACCGCGAGGTCGAGGAGCACGCCTGGCTGGACGGGAGCCGCCTCCAGGTCTTCGTGCGCATCGTGCTGCCCATGTGCTGGCCGGTGGTGATCGCGGCCGCGCTCTTCGGGATCGGCATGATGGGATCCGACATCCTCTACGGCGACCTCTTCTCGCTCACCAACGCCACCACCACGCTGCCGGTCGGCCTGGGCATCCACGCCCTGAGCCTGGACGAGTGGGCGAACACCAACGCCGCCATCATCCTCTCCGCGCTTCCCGTCATCGCGCTCTGCGCGACCCTGGGGCGCTACTACGTCCAGGGCCTCCGGGCGGCGCTGCTGGAGGGGGCCTGACCGAGGCCGCGGCCCCCTCCAGACACCGTCAGGACGAGGTGTAGATGGTGGACAGCTTCTGCTTGATGAAGCTGATGGCGGCGTCCACGCCGGCCTTGCCCGGCGTCTTGACGGCCGTGGCCACGGTGTCGGGCAGGATGTACTGCGCGAGCACCTGGTTGGCCTGGTAGTTGGGGTTACCCGGGTAGCCGAAGACGGCCACCCGGTCGCCCCGGACCTCCTGGAGGGGGGCGAGCTTCGCCTCCGCCCACTTCCCACCGTAGGCCGGGTCGGTCCAGAGCTGGTGCTTCCAGGGGTTGGCATGGGTGGGCATGTTGTAGAGCTGCGAGTTGACGAAGGCCTCGTGGTAGTTGTCGATGTAGTGCTTGAGGAACTCCTTGGCCGCCTGCTGGTTCTTCGACCACTTCCAGATGATGTAGCAGTTGGGATCGACGACCGTGAGTCCCTTGGGGTGAGCGGGGCCGGCCTCCGGTGGCATCAATGCCAGGTTCTTGTAGAGGTCGGGGTTGGTGGACTCGACGCTGCGCATGGAGCTGATGGCGTCGTGGATGTACACGCCCTGCCCGGAGTCCAGCCAGCGGTTGTCGGAGGCGTCATCCCAGGCGAACACCTCCGGCGTGTTGGCCCGGGTGTAGAACTCCTGCGCGAACTCCAGGAACTGTCGGAACTGGGGCTTATCCACGGCGACTGTCTTGCCATCGGCCTCGACGATGCTGGCACCGAAGCTGTACATGATCGCGCGCCAATTGTGGTTGGAGTCGTTGCAGTGAGAGATGGCAAGGCCAGCGGCGTGGCCGTTGCTCTTGGCGACGGCCGCCATGTTCATGTAGTCGTTCCAGGTCTTGAGCTTGTCCAGGCTGAAGCCATACTGCTGGACGAGGTCGGTGCGGACGATGGGCATGATCGCGATATAGAAGTCGACCCAGCCCAGCCAGTGACCGTTGACATAGGCCACCTTCTTGGCGAGCGGCTCGACCGGGCCCAGCTTCTTTTCCGCGTACTCGACCACGTCGTCCATCTCAACCAGATCCTTCTCGTACAGGTAGGTCAGGATCTGGGCGTTCATCTCGATCATGTCGTGGCCCGCCCTGGCCGCCGCCTCGGCGGCGATGCGAGCGGGCAGATCGTAGGTGTTGATGTGATCGATGGAGGCGGCGACCTTGTTCCTCGCTCCCCATTCCTGAACGAAGCTGTCAAGCCAGGTGTCGTAGGCGGGGATGAAGTGGCTCCACTGAAGGATGCGGAGCGACTTGTTGGTGTTGCCGCCGGTGGTCGCCTTCTGCGTGACCCCGGCCGGGGCACACGCCGCGGCGGCCACCCCCAGACCGACGGTCGCGGCTCCTCTCAGCAGCTCACGCCGCGAGAGCGTCCGGCTCCATAATGGCACCATTTTCTTTCCTCCTCTTTCTCTCTCGCCCACCCGGGCCCAATAGCCCAGGCTAATCATCGACGGTCTGCCGTCGGAGGGCAAGAGACCACCGCCTCCGCGACCAGCCTGACCCGGTGGCCCACCCCCGCACCTCCCCGAAGCCGCCAGCGATCCGGCCGAGCCGGATCGGCCGCCCCAGACGTCGGGTGCTCTCGTGGGTGCGCCCCCCACCGATCCGGTGGTGACGTGGCGGCGATCGGGCTCGACCCGGATCGCCCCCGTGCTGAAGGGGCAGCGGCCCCGAGGGGCTCCCCATCCCCGCCCTTGCGCTCGAGCCTGGGGAGCCCGACCCGCCGCCCGATGACCTCGCCGGCCCGGGACCGCTGCCAGCGCCAGGAGGCCTTCACCGCATCCCTGATCCCGTCGGCGATGGCCTCCTTGGAGGGGACCCCGCGAAGCAGGCTTCGCGGCGACCCCTTGGAGATCCGGGGCCACCAGACCTCGCCGGTCTTTCGATCCGCGCTCGGTCGCCTTCGCCCGGCTCCAGCGGGAGCGGAGCCCGGAGAACGAGGGCGGCTCTGCCGACTCACCGGTCCGGGGCTCCCCACGAAGCCAGCCTCGTGGGGCACCCCTCTCCCGGTGGGCGTCGAGATCGGCCTCAAGGGTCCGGACCGCCCGGTTGGAGGCGGAGCGGCGTCCGCCCCACTGGCGCCGGGGTAGCCTGCCACGGCCCCGGGGTGGGGTCCAGGGCGAACCAGGACGCCGGCAGCGCCCGGCCGTCGCCCGGAGCGCCGAGCACAGAGGCGGGCCGGGATCTCGGTCACCTCCCCCACCAGATCGTCATCGACCTCGGATGACCGCCGGCGCGGCCTCCACCTCCTCGGCCCCGAGCCTGGCGAACCGGTCTCGATGCTCGACCACGGACGGGTCATGCAGCCGGGCCAGGAACCTCTCCCGGTCGCCATCCGCCCGACGGCGAGCCCCTCTCGAGCCGCCCACGCCGCGATTCCCGCCACCTGCCGATCCGGGTCGGGGCGCTGATCCGCAGCGGACCCGGGACGGGGAGCGTGCCCGACCGGAGCCGGTCACGGGATGGACCCCTTGCTCCCGGTCCCACTGCTTCAAGTTCACTGTAGTTAGTTATAGCCACAATTCTGGCGACAGTTAGTCCCCCCGACGCCGCGAGGAGCCCCAACCTCGGGGACGGTCAGCGAGCCCGGAGCCAGAGGTTGAAGAGCAGCGTCAGCAACAGGGAGAGCGCCAGGGAGAGCCCGACCGGGACCACCACGGTCACCCCGCCCAGCCGGAAGACCCCGGCCAGCGGCCCCGGCCCGAGGCCAGCGATCAGGAGCAGGAGCCCACCCATGACCAGGAGCCCGAGCCCGGCCAGGAGGACCAGGTCTCGTTCACCCATCACGATGCTTTTCTTACCCCTCTTCCGCGCCCTCCTCTCCCCGTCATCGCAAGGGGAGGGGGCACGGTGAGCGCGACGGGGGTGATCGCGTGTCCTATCTTGGAGGTGTCGGACGTCGCCGGTGTCAGGCTCGCCCCTCTCGCAGGGGAGGTGGATCGGCATCCTCCCGGCGCGGAGGTGCGGCGGTCGGGGAGGAGATCGTGTCCGACGAGGCCGGCGGGTCCGACCGGAGCGCCAGACGTGTCCCATGCAGCGACGGACGACGGGAGGGACGGAGATGACGATCGAGACGCCGACGGCCACCGGCTCCCGGCCGATGACGGGTGCGGAGTACCTAGAGAGCCTGCGCGACGGGCGTGAGATCTGGGTCTACGGCGAGCGGGTCAGGGACGTGACCACGCATCCCGCCTATCGGAACACGGCGCGCATGATCGCGCGACTCTACGACGCCCTCCACGATCCCGAGCGGCAACCGCGCCTGGTGGCCGAAACCGACACCGGCAGCGGCGGGTTCACCCACCGTTTCTTTCGCACCTCCCGCAACGCCCAGGAGCTGGTGGAGGCCCGGGACGCGATCGCCGAGTGGGCCCGCATGACCTACGGCTGGCTGGGAAGAAGCCCCGACTACAAGGCCGCCTTCCTGGGCACGCTGGGCGCCAACTCGGCCTTCTACGCCCCTTACGAGGACAACGCCCGGCGGTGGTACCGACAAGCGCAGGAGCAGGTCCAGTTCTGGAACCACGCCATCATCAACCCTCCGGTCGATCGACAGCGCGGCCCGGACGAGGTCCGCGACGTCTACGTCCACGTGGAGCGGGAGACCGACGCCGGCCTGGTGGTGAGCGGGGCGAAGGTGGTCGCGACCGGCTCCGCCCTCACCCACGTCAACTTCATCGCCCACTACGGACCGCTCCCGATCACGACCCGGGAGTTCGCGCTCTGCTTCGCGCTGCCGGTCAACGCCAAGGGCGTCAAGCTGATCTCACGTCCCTCCTACGAGCTGACGGCCGAGGTCGTGGGCAGCCCCTTCGACTACCCACTCTCCAGCCGGCTGGACGAGAACGATGCCATCTTCATCCTCGACCAGGTGCTGGTGCCCTGGGAGAACGTCTTCATCTACGGGGACGTGGACAAGATCAACGGCTTCTTCCCGGCTTCGGGCTTCATCCCTCGCTTCACCTTCCACGGCTGCACCCGCCTGGCGGTCAAGCTTGACTTCATCGCTGGGCTGCTGCTCAAGGCGGTGGAGGCCACCGGCGCCAAGGACTTCCGCGGCGTGCAGGCACGGATCGGTGAGGTGCTGGCCTGGCGCAACCTGTTCTGGGCCCTGACCGACGCCATGGCCAGGACCCCCGAGCCCTGGGTTGGCGAGGCCGTGCTCCCCAACACCGACTACGGGCTTGCCTACCGGGTCCTCTCCACCATCGCCTACCCCCGGGTCAAGGAGATCGTCCAGCTCGACCTGGGCAGCGCCCTCATCTACCTCAACTCTCACGCCCGTGACTTCGCCAACCCCGAGCTGCGGCCCTACCTCGAGCGGTTCGTGCGTGGCTCCAACGGCTACCGCGCCGTGGATCGGATCAAGCTCATGAAGCTGCTGTGGGACGCCGTCGGGACGGAGTTCGGGGGCCGTCACGAGCTCTACGAGCGCAACTACTCCGGCAACCACGAGAACATCCGCCTCGAGGTCCTGCTGCAGGCGATGGCCACCGGCGACGCCGACCGTTTCAAGGGCTTCGCCGAGCAGTGCATGGCCGAGTACGACCTCGACGGCTGGACGGTGCCAGACCTCATCAACCCCGATGACGTGAACGTGGTCGGCAAGGGCCTCCAGCGCTGATCGTCGCTCCCGCCGGCACCACCTGCCCGCTCGGCCCGACCTGGCCCAGGGGACGAGCGGCCGTCGGTCTCAGCTCGCGGCGGTCACCCCGGCCGGCTGGGGCAACGTGGCCAGCCGGCGGCGGAGCTCCTCGACCTCCGCCGGGGCGAGGGGCCGCAGGGGCCGCGTCAGGACGGCATGGTCGATCACCCCCCAGAGGCGGAGCACGTGCTTCATCGCCCCCAACGAGGCGGCGTTGCTCGACCCACCACGGGCCACCAGCTTCAGGTCCTCGAACCTGATCGCCAGCTCCTGGGCGACGACGGCGGCGGTCAGGTCACCCCGGGCCATCGCCTCGTACACCGCCACGCAGGCGGCCGGAGCCACGTTGGCGACGGCGGGCACGGCCCCCACGGCCCCGACGGCCAAGCCGGCATCGATCAGCACCCGGGAGCCGAGGAGGCATCGGAAGCGCTCGGTCAGCCCTTCGTCCCGTACCGCCAGGACCAAGGACCTGAACCACTCGAGGTCGTTCTGGCTGTCCTTGATCCCGGCGCAAACCCCCTCCCGAGCCAGGGTGAGGGTGACGTCCAGGGTCATCCGCACCTTGACCGTCTGGGGGATGTGGTAGATCAGGAGCGGCAGCTCGGGATGAGCCTCCTTCAGGGCCCGGAAGTGAGCCACGACCTCGTCCATCGCATGCGGGAAATAGTGCGGCGGGGTTGAGGCCAGGCCGTCCACGCCGGCCTCGGCGGCGTGCCGGGCGTGTCGGAGGGCCAGGGCGGTGGAGCTGTCGCCCACCCCCGCCACGACCGGGACCCGACCCGCCGCCTGCTCGACCACGACCGCCACCGCCCGGGCCCGCTCGGCCTCGGGGAGGCAGGGGAACTCGCCGGTCGTGCCCATGACCCAGAGGCCATGGACGCCGGCCCCGACCAGGAAGTCCACCAGGCGCCGCAGCGAACGCTCGTCGACGGTCTCATCGGGGGTCAACGGCGTCAGCACCGGGGGGAGGATTCCGCGCAATCGGCTCAGATCCATGCCTGCACTCTAGCCCCAGCCCAGCGTCGCCCAGGCGGCCCGGCGATGGTCCCTGGGGCCTCGCCATCGTCCCGGCAACGCCTTCGCCGCCAGATCCCTACCATGGCCATGGTATGGGGCGGGTTAAGGGCTAGGGACGAACTGGCGCGACCGTGGCCCGCCACGACCTCGAAGCAGGAGGTTGCGGATCGACCGTGGACTATCAACTTGAGCAGCTCATCAATGGGCCGGCGGGAAGCCACCCGCTGTGGGACCGGGTCATGACCACGATCGCGGTCGGGGCCGAGCCGGCCTTCATCGCCCTGGTCGTGCTCTGGCTCCTGGTTGGTCTCTGGCGCCGCTCCCCCCGGGACCGGACAGGAGCGGTGCTGGCCGCCCTCGCCGCCGGGATCGGCTTGGTCATCAACGCCGTGATCGCCCATCTCTGGTTCCGGCCCCGCCCGTTCGTGGCCCACCCAGGGACGGTCCACCTGCTGGTGCGCCACACCAGCGACGCCTCCTTCCCCAGCGATCACGCGGTGGGGGCCTTCGCCATCGCCGCCGTCCTGCTCAGCGTGCACCGCAAGCTGGGCGCCCTGGCCATCGTCGCCGCGCTGCTGGTCGCCTATGCCCGGGTCTACGTCGGGGACCATTACCCTGGCGACGTGGCCGCCGGGGCCCTCGTCGGCCTCGTCGCGGCCTGGCTGTGCGCCGGGCCGATCCGCCCCTTCCTCGCCGCCCTCGACGACTGGGTCAGCGAGTGGCTGGGCGCCCGATGGCTCCAGCACGGTTGAGGGCCCGACCGGGGCCGCCGGAGCGGGCCTCGGCCCTGCCCCTCCAGCGGCCGGTCCGGGTCGGTCAGGAGGCGGTGATCGACGGCGAGCCCGAGGCTGTCACCTGAAAGGTGGCCCACATCCCGGCATCTTCGTGGCCCGGCACCAGGCAGGCGATCCGGAAGGTGCCGGCTCGGTCCGGGGTGAAGGAGAAGGTTTGGGTGCCGCCGGGAGGGACCCCGCTGACGGGGTTGGGCGAGGTGGCGCCGGGGAAGGCCGGCGTGGTGGAGCTGGCCCCGGACACGACCGAGCACGAGTGGGGGATCGCGCCCTGGTTGTGGCAGTTCACGGTCACCTTCCACCCCACGGGCACGCTGATGGTCAGCTTGCCATCGGTGTAGCCGTTGAAGTTGAAGGTGTTGCTGGCGCCACTCTTGCCAGCGATGAGGTCGATGGTGACCGACTTGGCCGCCGCGTCCGTGGACAGGTACTGGGACAGGCCCGCGGTGCCAGGGGAGGCCGCCGCGCTCGGCCGGGCACCAGGCGCTGGCGTCGACGTGTAGTAGCCGTTGGGCGTGCTGCTCGACGAGCTCCCGCAGGCCCCGAGGCCGAGGAGCGCCGCCGCCAGACCCAGGCTCAGGGCGATGCGACCACGTGAGAATGCCGACACGCCTACCATGGTAGGCGCGTGACATGAGCAGTACCCAGAACACAACGACCGACGACCTTCCCATCAGGCGCCGGGTGACCCGGCGCAACTTCATCGTCTGGTACCTGGCCGGGCTGCTGACCGCGCTGGTGGTCGCGATCATCGCCCCGATCCTCGTCTACGTCTACCCTCCGCCCAGCCAGACCAAGCGGCAGGGGATCAAAGTCCAACTCCCCACCCCGCTGGACCAGATCGAGCCCGGCACCGCGGTGGAGTTCCAGTCCCCGCCCCAGACCGGCTTCCTGATGGTGGACGGCGGCGGCGACAACTACGCCGGCAAGATCGGGTTCAAGGGGTACGTGGTCAACGTGGGGAGCGAGCTGGTCGTGCTCAGCGCCACCTGTTCGCACCTCGGCTGCCAGATCAACCCGCCCTCGGGCGGGCAGAAGATCTTCCTCTGCCCCTGCCACGGCTCCGAGTTCGACCTGAGGGGCAAGGTCGTGCACGGTCCCGCCATCGCCCCCCTCTCGCACTACGCCTGGCACGCCAGCGGGCCGGGCGAGATCACGGTGCTGGGCGTCCCCCTGCCCGGCGTGGGATAGTCGCCTCAGCGCCGCCGCATCCGCTCGAGGTACTCGGCGGTCGCGTTCAGGTAGGCGTCGACCACGCCGGGGCGAGCCCCCTCCCCCATGGTCCCCACCCGGAAGATACGACCCGCCAGCTCGCCCAGGCCCCCGCCCAGGCGCAGCCGTCGCTCGCGGCGCAGCCAGGCCAGGTAGTCATCGACGTCCATGCCGGGCAGCCCCCAGGCCGCGATCGTGACCGGGGAGGCGTCGCGATCGGCGACCACCAGCTCGAACCCTAGCTCTCGCAGCCCCTCCCGGACGCGGGCGCCAGCGGCCGCCAGCCGGGCCTGGTGAGCCTCCAGGCCGACGGCCCCAATCTCCTCGAGGGCCACCGCCAGGGCGTCGAGGGCCTGGGCCGGCATGGTGGTCGGGTGGGGATGCCAGCTCCCCCACTGACGGGAGAAGCGTCGCCAGGTCGCGAGGTTCAGGTACCAGCCCGCCGCCTTGGGACGTCCGTCGTCGATCGCCTCCCAGGCCCGCGGCCCAACGGCCACCGGGGCCAGGCCGATCGGCCCCCCCAGGCACTTGTTGCTCACCCCCACGCAGAGGTCGATCTTCCAGGCATCCATCTCCAGCCGGACGCCGCCCAGCGACGAGACCGCGTCCACGATCGTCAGCAGGCCGCGCTCGCTGGCGATCGGGCAGAGGTCGGCGATGGGGTTCAGCAGCCCCAGGCTGGTCTCGTGGTGCACCATCGCCAGCGCCCGGGCGCGCGGGTGCTCGCCGATGGCGCGTTCCAGCGCCTCCGGCCGCACCGGACGGCGGTCCTCGGCCTTCACCACGTGGACCCGCAGCCCCAGGGCGCGGGCGATCGCCACCAGCCGCTCGCCGAAGAGGCCGTTGACGCCGACCAGGATCTCGTCGCCTGGGGCCAGGGCGCTGGCCAGGCAGGCCTCCAGCCCTGCGGTGCCCGGCCCGAAGAGGCAGAACACCTCGCCCTGGGTGCGGAAGACGCCCGCCAGGGCGCTGGCCAGGCGACGGTACCGCTCCGCCCAGTCCTCGCCGTAGTGGGCCCTGGCCGGGCCGCCCATCTCCGCCCGCACCCCGGGGCTGAGCGACACCGGGCCGGGGATCAGCAACACCTCCTCCGGGACCCGCACCGGAACCAGTGTAGAGGCGCGTGCCGCCCGTCCGGTGGCCGCCGGCCCGCCCCGACCGTGCGATCCTATGGCCCGGATTCGATCACGCTCGTGCCGTGAGGAGGCTTGATGTGGGACACGAGCTTCGCTTTGGGCTGTGCACCGATCAGAACCTGAGCTGGGAGCGGACCCTGGAGCGCTGGCTGCTGTACGAGGAGCTCGGCTTCGACAGCGTCTGGCTGTGCGATCACCTCATCCAACCCAGCCGACCGGATGGTCCCTACCTCGAGGCCTGGACCCTGCTGGCGGCGCTCGCCGCCCGAACCCATCGCATCCGCATCGGCGTGCTGGTCAGCTCCAACACCTTCCGTCACCCCGCCCTCCTGGCCCGGGAGGCCGTCACCGTCGACCACGTGTCCGGAGGCCGGCTGGAGCTGGGGTTGGGAGCGGGCTGGTACCAGCCCGAGCACACCGCCTTCGGCATCGACTTCCCCGCCCCCGGCGAGCGGGTGGCCCGGTTCCGAGAGGCGGTCGAGGTGGTCGACCGCCTGCTCCGCGAGGAGGTCACCACCTACGAGGGACGCCACTACCGGCTGCGCCAGGCCCCTACCCGCCCAGCTCCGGTCCAGCGGCCCCGGCCGCCGCTCACCCTGGGCGCCCACGGCCCACGCATGCTCCGCATCGTGGCCCGGTACGCTGACCGCTGGAACTCCCACGGCACCGTCGAGGAGATCAAGCTCCGCAACGCCACCCTCGATCGGGCCTGTCGTGAGGTCGGCCGCGACCCGGAGCGGATCGTCCGCTCCCTGTACTACTGGGTGCCCCGCTCCCAGGAGGATCCCTGGTCCTCGGCGGAGGCCTTCGTCCAGGTCATCGATCGCTACCGCGAAGCGGGGATCACCGACTTCATCCTCGACCACCCCCGCGACGACCAGCTCGACGTTCTCGAGCAGGTGGCGACCGAGGTCATCCCCCGCCTGCGCCTGGCCTGACCGCCCTCGGGGGAGCGTCGAGACGACCTCGCCCGCCGGGTCCCTCCTCAACCCGACTGGCCCTATGCTAAGTCCGGGGTCGAGCCCGGGTGGAGGCCATCCCCAGATCGGGCGAACGCAAGGGGGGATCGAGTGAGCGGACTCTGCGACGGACGGGTCGTGATCGTGACCGGCGCCGGCCGGGGGATCGGGCGCGCCCATGCCCTCGAGTTCGCGAGGCAGGGCGCCAGGGTCGTGGTCAACGACCTCGGCGTGGACCTGGACGGGAGCGGGGGCTCGAGCGGGCCGGCCCAGGAGGTGGTGGAGGAGATCCGGGCCATGGGCGGGGAGGCCATGGCCAACCACGACGACGTCGCCGACTGGGAGGGTGGCAAGCGCCTGTTCGACGCCGCCCTGGAACGCTTCGGCGAGGTCCATGTCCTGGTCAACAACGCCGGCATCCTGCGCGACCGGATGCTGGTCAACATGACCCCCGAGGAATGGGACGCCGTGATCCGCGTCCACCTCAGGGGCGCCTTTGTGATGAGCCGTCACGCCGCCGCCCACTGGCGAGGACGGGCCAAGGCCGGCCAGCCGGTGGACGCCCGCATCATCAACACCACCTCGCCGGCCGGGCTCTACGGCGGTCCCGGCCAGTGCAACTACGGCGCCGCCAAGGCCGGGCTGGCGATGTTCACGATCATCTTGAGCATGGAGCTGGAGCGGTACGGCATCACCGTCAACGCCATCTCCCCCGCCGCCCAGACGCGGATGACGGCCACCATCCGGCGGCCGGGCCCGCCCCCGGACGACCCTCTGCTCCAGCCCGAGAGCATCGCCCCGCTCGTGGTCTGGCTGGGCAGCGCCGAGTCGCGGGGGGTCACGGGCCGGGTGTTCAATGTGCGGGGCGGGGAGATCAGCGTCGCCGAGGGCTGGATCAAGGGCCCGTCGGTGGACAAGGGGGCCCGCTGGGACCCGGCCGAGCTGGGCTCGGTGATCCCGGACCTGGTCGCCAGGGCCCGGCCCAACGCCGGCATCACGGGCGAGGTCCGCCCGTCAAAGGTCGAACACGGAGGTGCAGGCCAGTGAGCACCGTCAGCGGGATCGAGGGCTTGAAGGCGCTGGTGGGCAAGGAGTGGGGCCCAGGGGAGTGGCTCGAGGTCACCCAGGACCGGGTCAACGCCTTCGCCGACGCCACCGACGACCACCAGTGGATCCACGTCGACGTCGAGCGGGCGAAGAGCGGCCCCTTCAAGGGCACCATCGCCCACGGCTTCCTGACCCTCTCCCTGGTGCTCCGGCTGCGCCGGGGGCTCGGGCCGCAGATCGAGGGCGTGAAGATGGCCATCAACTACGGCCTGAACCGCGTCCGCTTCCCCGCCCCGGTCCCGGTCGGATCCCGCATCCGGGCCAGGACCAAGAGCCTCTCCGTCGACGAGGTGCCCGGGGGAGCCCAGCTCGTGGACCAGATCACGGTCGAGGTGGAGGGCCAGGAGAAGCCGGCCTGCGTGGCCGAGCTGGTGACCCGTCTCTACTTCTGAGGGGACGGTGGCCGGGTCGGCCCCCGGCTCACCCCTCGCCCCAGCGCTCTCGGTCCGACAGCCATCGGTCGAGCGCCAGGATCGCCTGGCGGAAGCACTCCAGCGGTGCCTGGGCGACGCCGGCCCCGATCTGGCCGCGCGGCTCGCTGGCGTGCAGGATGCCGGTGTCGATCGACGGCGTCACCTCCAGCTCCACCACCCGGCGCACGTCCACGCCGATGGGTGAGCCCTGGAACTCGAGGGATGGCAGCTTGAAGCGGTCGCTGCGGGCGGCGCAGATGGTGGCGAAGGTCGCCGTGGCCTCCATCGCCCCGGCGACGCCTCCCAGGAAGCTGGCCAAGGCCGGCGAGGCCGCGGCCGCCGCTCCCCCCAACCCCACCAGCTCCAGGACCGCGCTGTCCCCGATGTCCGCGGCCCCGTCCTCGGGGCCGTAGCCCGGCTGGTAGAGCGCGTTGCCGACCGGGGGCGCCGGGGCGGTGAACCATCCCTCCAGGCCGCCGAGGCGGATGCCGAAGGTGGTGCCATTGCGGGCCATCCCGACCACCACGCTCGCTCCCTCGACCCGCGCCGCCCAGTCGACGGTGGCCTTGGCGGCCGCCATGGCCAGGTTCAGGAAGAACAGGTGGTTCGAGGAGAGGAAACGGGCCAGCTCCAGCCTCCCCGGGTGCTCGCCCGCGACCAGGTGAGGGAGGAGCGCCCGGAGCAGGAGGTTGGTGGTCGCCTGGGAGCGGATGTGCACATCGTCGCCCATCTGCAGCCCCTGAGCGACGAGCGAGAACAGGTCGATCGGCCCGCTGCGGCGGAGGGCCTCGGCCAGGGCCGGACCCGCCACCTCCCGCAACCAGACGAGCTTGCGGATCGCCTCCGGGGTGTCAACGCCAAACCACGCCGCCTCCCCCGGCCCCTGGTTCAAGGGGGCGCAGCTGCGGTTGCCCCCGGGACCGTTCTCGACCACGAAGACAGGGTCGAGCGGGCCGATCACGGTCGCCATCGGGACCACGGTGGCGTGGTGGTTGGCGGGCTCGACGCGCACCTCCCCCCGCCCGATCAGCGCCTCGGCCTCCTCCGGCGAGCCCGCCCAGCCCTGGGCCACGGCCGCGGCCCGGGCCGAGCGTCGCAGCGGGCCGCAGAAGTCCGCCCAGCCCAGCGGGGGCCCGGGGTGCAGGAGGACCCTGCCGTCGACGTCGGGGGCCGCCTCGGCCAGGGTGGAGATGCCGACTAGCAGCGGCGAGCTCTCCTGGAGCCGTCGGATCACCTCCCGGTTGGCCCGCCCTACCCGAGCGCCCCAACGGCCGTAGAGCCGCACGAGGGCGGCCACCAGGTCCGGCCGGCCTCCGGCCGGGATTCGCCAATCAAGGTCGACGACCGGGGCGCCTTGGGCTCGTACGGACTCCCCAAAGACCCCCAGCCCGACGTTGACCACCCGCACCTCCGCGGGCAGCGCGACCGGCGTCGGCTCACCGTCGCCCTGGGACCTCAAGGCATCACCTCACCTGCTCCTGGACCGGACCGCCGGCGCCGTCCACGCCCGCCGGGCGGCTCGGCGCCGACCGTTGCCGCGACCCCCGGGGATCGCCGAGGATAGACACTATAATGCAAGGAAATTCGCCTATGGTGAAGAAGTCTGGGCCGCCACCACCCCACCCGGCCACCGGGCGACGGCCCGGGCCCGCAGGGCGACCGCCGGACGTGCGTCCGAGCGGGGCCTGGGCCCCCTGCTCGATCCTGGCCCGCTCGGTGAGCGCCGCCGTCCTGCCCCTCCTGGCCGGCCCCGAGCGGGAGGGCGTCGGACTGGGGCTCGGCTACGTGGACTTCGGGGGGTACGTCCTCGCCCTGACCCGGCCCGGCCGCCCGCGGATGCCGAACGGGGTGGAGTGCCAGCTGGACGTCCAGCCAGGCGAACGCTGCTCCATCGGGCTCGGCCGTCTGGTCGCCCATGGGGTCGAGGTGCTCCCCGGGCCGACCTGGGACCCGGTCCCAGAGGTCGCCTTCTTGCCCCGGCTCGAGGCCGGCGAGCGGCTCAGGCCCGACGTGGAGCGCCTGGCCGGCCGAGGGGATGGCCTGACCCCCTCGGGGGACGACCTGCTCTCGGGGTACGTCGCGGGGCTCACCCTCTTTCACGGCCGCACCGAGGAGGCCATGGCCCTGGCCGAGGCCGCGGCCCTCCGCACCACCCACCTGTCGGCGACCCTGCTGCGACACGCCGCCCGCGGCGAGCTGCCCGAGCCCGCCCACGCCCTGCTCGAGCGCGGCGAGGTCGGCCCGCTCCATCGCTTCGGGCACTCCTCCGGCCGCTCCCTGCTGGTCGGCCTGGCCGCGGCCGCATCCGCCCCCCCGGAGGCAACCGCCGTCGCGACCGTCGGGGACAAGGCCGCGCGATGACCGGGCCGGAGCGAGAGATCCGGGCCGAGGTGGGCCCGGCTCGAGAGGAGCCGGCCCCCGAGCTGGTCGAGGCCGGCTTCGCCCTCGAGATCGCGGACGCTCCCTTCCTGCACGCCGGCCTGAACCTGGCCGACATGGCCCACGTCCTCGCCCTGCGTCGCCAGCGGGTGATCCCGCCGGAGCCGGCCCAGCGCCTCCTGCGCCTGCTCCTGGAGGTCCACCAGGCCCCGGCCCAGGACTTCCCCTACGACGCCGCCCACGGCGACGCCTACAACTCCCGCGAGCGCTACTTCATCGAGCGACTGGGCACCGACGCCGGCTGGCTCCACGCCGGCCGCCCCCGACGGGAGGCGGGCCGGGTGGCCCTGCGGCTGCACCTGCGCCGCCTGATCGTCGGGCTGATGGCCGACCTGGCCGGCTTCGTGGAGGCGGCCTCGGACCTGGCCACCGCCCACGCCGAGACGGTCATGCCCGACCAGACCTACCTCCAGCAGGCCCAGCCCTCCACCTTCGGCCATTACCTCCTGACCTTCGCCTACCCGGCCCTCCGCGACTGCGATCGCTTGCTCCGCGACCTGGGCTGGGTGAACCGAAGCCCCGGCGGGGCCGGCTGCGTGAACGGGAGCCGATTGCCCTTGGACCGGGCCCTGGTCGCCGACGTCCTCGGCTTCGATGGGGTCATCGAGCACACGCGCGACGCCATGTGGCAGACGGACGGCCTGATCGACCTGCTGGCCACCGCGGCCAGCGTGGCCAGCAACCTGAGCAAGCTGGCCGAGGACCTGGAGATCTGGGACAGCCAGGAGTTCGACTTCGTCGCGCTGGCCGGCCCGTACACCCGGGCGAGCGTGCTCATGCCCCAGAAGCGCAATCCCTACGCGCTCGCCATCGTCCGCGGCGCCACCGGGGTGCTGATCGGGCGGCTCTCCGGGTTCCTGGCCGTGGTCAAGACGCCCTCGGCTCGCTCCGACAACCTGATCTTCGCCTACGGCGAGGTGCCGCGGGCCCTGGAGCTGGCAGGCAAGGTGACCCGGCTGATGCGGGGGGTGGTGGCCACGCTCCAGGTCAACCGAGAGCGGATGTGGGAGGCGCTGCTCCAGGGCTTCTCCCAGGCCACCGACCTGGCCGAGTACGTGATGCAGACCTGCGACCTCGACTACCGAAGCGCCTACCTGCTGGTCGGGTCCGCGATCCGCGAGGCCAGCCGCCGGGGGCTGCGGGGGGTCGACGTGACCGGTGAGATGCTGGACCAGGCGGCCCGGGAGCAGCTCGGGGTGACGCTCGGGCTGGCCGGACGCGATCTCTCCCAGGTGCTCGACCCCGGCGCGATCGTGCGCACCCGACGGCTGCCGGGCGGGGCCGCGCCCGAGGTGGTGCGGGGGATGGCCGCCCGCTGCCGCGACGACGCGCAGGCGGCCAGGGAGCGGGCCGCGAGCTGGACGGACCGCTTCGACCGCGCCGAGCGGGAGCTGCTCACGGCGGTGGAGGCAGAGATCGGGGGCTGAGCGCCCGGCCCCAACCCTGCCGGGGAGAGGGGGCGGGGCAGCGCCTCCCGAGCCCGCGGCGACGCCCCCGCGCGAGTCGCCACGCCAGCTCCACGGCCCCCGGCAGCGCTCAGCTCAGGGCTGCTCGCCGCCGAGGCCAACGCTCACCTGCAGCTCGCCCCTCAAGGTGTTGGAGACGTAGCAGTAGCGCACGGCGCGTTCGACCAGCCCACGCAGGCGCTCGCGGTCGGGCAGGTCGGCGTCCACCTCGACCCGGATCCGGGCGAACCTGAGCCCCTCGTACTCGCCCCGGGCCTTGACGGCCAGGTTGGGCACGGTCAGGCCCTCCTTGCGGGCAACGTGGGCCACTGCCATGGCGAAGCAGGCGGCCAGTGAGGCGAGCAGGAGCTCGGTCGGCATCGGCCCTCGATCGCTGCCCCCGGACTCGACCGGCTCGTCGACGGTGAGCACGAACTGGCGAATGGGGACGGTGCAACGATAGCCTTCCTCCAGGAAGGCCATGACCTCCAGGTGAGCGGCCATCAGCCGGCCACCCCCTCCAGCAGCCGCCGGTAGAAGCGGACATGCTCTTGGCCGCAGCGCTCCCAGCTGTACCTCGCCGCCACCTCCGGCCCCTGGCGGCCCAGCTCGGCCAGCAGCCTCGGATCGGTCACCAGGCTGGCCATCGCCGCAGCCAGCGCCTCGCGGTCCTCGGGCGGGACCAGCAGCACCCCTCGGCCTGGCTCCAGGTACTCGCGGAAGACCGGGATGTCGGAGGCGATCACGGGCAGGCTCGAGGCCATCGCCTCCAGGACCGCGAGCCCCCATCCTTCCCTGGTGGAGGGGAAGACGAAGGCATCCGCGGCGTGGTACCAGGCCGGGAGCTGCGCGTCCGGGACGGTCCCGGCCATGAGCACGTCACCCTCCTCATGGCCCACCTGCAACCCGAGCCCCCGGGCCCGGTCCAGCACCATCTCGCGATAGGCGGCGTGGTCCTGGAACGAGTGACCACCCACCACGGCAAGCCGAAGTGGGAGCTGGAGCCGAGCGCGGGCCAGGGCCAGCGCCTCGATCAAGGCGAGCGAGTTCTTGCGCGGCTCGATCCCGCCCACGGTCAGGAAGAGGAAGCCCCCCTCGACGCCCAGCCGTCGGCGCATCCGGGGCCGGGAGCCGTCCTCCCGGGCGAAGCGACGGGCGTCCACCCCGTTGGTGACCACCTCCGCCTCCACCCCGTACTCGTCGCGCAGGAGCCGTCGCCAGTACTCGCTGACCACCAGCACGTGGTCCGGGTCAACGATCGAGCGGCGCTGGCACTCGACCAAGGCAGGGGTGGTGAAGTCGTCCACGTGGTGGACGGTGCGCACCACCCTCACCGGCAGCCCCGCCTCTCGGACCCGCACCGCAGCCCGAGCCGCGATGCAGTCCTGGACGTGCAGCAGGTCGAAGTCGCCGGCCACCCGGCTCAGCGCCTCGGCCAGCGCATCGACGTTCCGCCACACCCGCTCCTCGAGCGTCGGGGCCCACGGTGGGGCTGGGACGACGGTGTGCGGCACCTCGAGCGGGCGGTAGAAGCCCTGCCCGGGGTCGCCGAGGGCGAAGACGTGGACCGGCTGGCCCAGGGCCTGCAGCGCGCCGGCCAGGTGGAGGGTGTGGACCACGCCACCCCGGGGCTTGGTCGAGTACGTGACCAGGGCCACCCGGGGGGGCCGCCGAGACGGGCTCACGCCGGCTCCTCGGCGAGCGCCGGGCGGCGCGCGGCCAGCGCCGCGGCCAGCAGCGCCGCCCGCGCACTGGTCGGGGGGACCAGGCAGCCGGCCTCCTCCAGCCGACGACGCTGTCGCTCGTATCCCTGAGGGTCGAGCTCGGTCCCCAGCACGTAGGCCACCACGGCCGGCCCGTCCGCTCGACCGCTCACCTCGGCGCAGGCCGGCGCCAGCAGCTCAGCCGGATCGGGATGGGCACCGTGCCCGAGCACGACGTCGAGCAGGATCACCGCGGTGGCCGGATCCTCGGCCGCGCGCTGGATCTGCTCCAGCCGGGCCAGGGGGTCGAGCATGGGGTGCGGTCGCCCCCGGGTGAACTCCTCCTCACCCAGGTCGAGGCAGACGTGCCCGCCCTCGGGCGCCGGCAGCCCCCATCCCGCCCGCAGGGGGGTGTTCGAGTAGACCGGCCCCAGCCGCGCCGCGAGCAGCACCATGGCCTCGTAGCAGAGCGTCCCTCCAGAGAAGAGGCCCCGGACCGCCCGCCTCGAGGGAGGGAGCCGCCCCATGCGCTCCTCGGCGACCCTGGCCAGGCCTCGGGCGACGTCGGGGGCCGGGAGCCCCAGGGCGCGCAGCGCGGCCAGCGCGGCCCCCTCCAGGCTCCCGGTCACCTGCACCCCCGCGGGGGCCGGCGGCGATCCCTCGAGGCCGATGAAGGCCACCACCGCCGGCTTGGTCCCCAGCTCCGCCAGCAGCCGCTCGGCCACCTCCGGCGCCGGGGGCTTGGAGACCAGCACCAGCAGCCGAGTTCGCGGGTCCTCCTCAAGGGCGCGCAGGGCAGCCGTCGCCATCGGCGCGCCCAGCTGGGCGGAGACGTCCCGGCCGCCCACGCCCACCACGTGGCTGACCCCGAGGCCGCCCCGGTGCAGCTGCGTCATCACCTCCTGGGCGCCGGTGCCGGCCGCGGCCACCACGCCCACCTCGCCCCGGCGCACGACGTTGGCGAAGCCGAGGCCGACCCCGCCCAGCACCGCCGTCCCCGCTCCCGGCCCCATGACCAGCAGCCCGCGCTCCCGCGCCCTGGCCTTGAGCTCGACCTCCGCCTCCAGGGGCACGTTGTCGCTGAACAGGAGCACGTGGAGGCCCCCGCCGAGGGCCTTCTCCGCCTCGAGGGCCGCGAACTCCCCCGGCACCGAGATCAAAGCCAGGTTGGCGCCGGGCAGGAGCGCGAGCGCGTCATCGAGGGTGCGTGGCCGGCGCCCGGGAGCCCCGGTCGAGGGCGGCTCGACCACCTTCCCCAGCGCCTCCTCCCCTGCCAGCAGCGCCCGCTCGGCCTCGACCGTGGAGGCGGCCCGGACGGCCAGGACGAGGTCGTTGGCCCTGGCCTCGGCGAGCCCCGGGCCGCCGAAGCCCTCCTCGGCCAGCCGTTCCAGGTTCCCGGGGGTCGCCATCAGGGCCGCCGCCCACTCGACCCCCGCACTCCCCTGCATGACCCGAGAGGCGGCGAGCAGCCGGGTGGAGTCGACGTAGGTGTTGGGACGGAGGCGAAGCTGGCTGGCGCTCATCCCCGACGCGCCGACCGGGCCTGGCTCGGGGAGACGATCCTGGTCCCGTGCCCTCCCCGCAACGCCTCCAGGATGTGCTCGGGCGAGGTGATGACCGCCAGCTCGCCGCCCGCGGCCAGGAAACGGACGGCGGCGCTGACCTTCGGCCCCATGCTCCCGGCCGGGAACTGCCCCGCCTCCAGGTAGCCCTGCGCCTCCTCGGCGCTGATCTCGTGGAGCGGCCGGGCACGGGGCGTGCCGTAGTCCACCTGGACCTGGTCCACGGCGGTGATCATGATCAGCGCCTGGGCGCCGATGGACGAGGCCAGCCGCTGGGCGGCGAGGTCCTTGTCGATCACCGCCTCGACCCCGACCAGCCGGTCGCCGTCGCGCGCGACCGGGATGCCTCCCCCGCCGCTGGCGATCACCATGAAGCCGGCCTCGAGCAGGGTCCTGATGGCATCCGCCTCCAGGAGGACGAGCGGCTCCGGCGAGGGCACCAGCCGGCGGTAGCCCCTCCCAGCGTCCTCGGCCACCTCCCAGCCTCGCTGCCGCGCGAGCCGCTGCGCCTCGGCCAGGTCCAAGAAGGGGCCGACCGGCTTGGTGGGACGGCCGAAGGCCGGGTCCTTGGCGTCGACCACCACATGGCTCACGACCGCGACCACCGGCGGTGGCTGGGCCGGGCGCAGGTTGCGCAGGGCCATGACCACCAGGCTGCCGATCTGGCCCTGGGTCATGGCCCCCAGGACGAAGAGGGGCTGCGGCGGCGCCAGGTGCGCCGCCTCCTGCTGCTGGAGGGCCAGGATCCCGACCTGGGGGCCGTTGCCGTGGGTGAGCACCAGGCGGTAGCCGGCGTCGATCAGGTCCAGGACCGCTCGGGCCATCTGGGTCGCCCGGGCTTCCTGCCGCTCGAAGCTGGGCGACTCGCCCTCGGGGGCGAGGGCGTTGCCCCCCAGCGCCACCACGGCGGTCCTGGTCACCGCGCCCTCAACGCCAGCCAGATCGCCCGGGCCACCTCCGAGGAGGGGTTGGACCAATGGTGCGGGCGATCGGTGCGGAAGTGGAAGGCATCGCCGGGGGCGAGGCGGAACTCCTCGCCGTCGACCACGAGATGGAGGGTGCCCTCCAGGAGGTAGATCAGCTCCTCGCCCCAGTGCTCCATCGGCCTGGGGCCGCTGCTGGCCCCCGGCTGGATGGTCGCGAAGGCGCCGGCGATGAAGAAGGGGCCGTAGGGGCCGCTGATGCTCCTCAGCTCGATGCCCTCCTTGGAGGTGTAGAGCGGCCGGCGATCCTCGGGGCGGACCAGCACCGCCGGCCCCGCCGACTCCTCCTCGACGAAGTAGCTCACCGACCGGTTGAGGGCGCTGGCCAGCTTGAGGAGGGTGGCCACGGTCGGCACCATGCCGTTGCGCTCGATCTTGTGGATCGCGGCCGCCGACACACCCGACCGCTCCGCGAGCTGCTGCAGGGACAGCTGCCGCTCACGCCGCAGCTGCCTGATCTTCTGGCCGATCCCGTCGACGGTCTGGGCGATGGCCATCGCCCGCCGGTCCACGCCTGTCGTCGTCTGCTCGTGCGATTCCCTCTCCATTCCACGCTTTTGCGTTTATCATAGAGCACGATAAGTTCACGATAGTTTATGAAATCGGGAGAGCCCGGGAGGCTGGAGCACTGAGCCGCATCGTCATCGTCGGAGGAGGAGCAGCCGGGATCGGGGCCGCCGGCGCCGCCCGCCAGACCGACCCGAAGGCCGACGTCCGTGTCTACACCGAGTTCGAGGACGTCGGCTACAGCCCGTGCGGCATCCCCTACGTGCACGGTCGGGAGATCCCCGCCTTCGAGAACCTGATCCTGCAGGACCGGGAGTTCTACGCCCGGCAAGGGATCGACGTCCACTACACCACCCGGGTGACCAGGCTCGAGCTGAGACAGGGCACGGTCGAGGTTGAGGGCGAGGGCCGGGTGGGCTTCGACCGGCTGGTGGTCGCCACCGGCTTCGACTACGAGCCGCCCCGGGTGCCGGGCGACACCCTGGCAGGGCTCTACTACGTGAAGAACATCCGGCGGGCGATGGAGTTCGACGAGCTGATCGAGGAGGCCCGGCGGGTGGTGGTGGTCGACGCCAGCCCGCTGGGGCTGGAGATGGCGACGGCGATGGCCCATCGACGCAAGGAGACCCACCTCGTCGACCCCCATCCCTGGTTGCTCTCCGAGGTCGCGGACCCGGAGATCATGAAACCGGTCGAGGACTCGCTGGTGGAGATGGGGGTGCAGCTGCATCTCACCACCCGGCTGGAGGGCTTCCTCGGCGACGAGAGGGTGCGCGCCGTCGCCACCTCGGAGGGTGAGATCCCGGCCGACCTGGTGGTGGTGTGCACGCCCAAGCGGCCGAACAACCGGCTGGCCCGGGAGGCGGGGTTGCAGATCGGCTCCACGGGTGGGATCGTGGTCGACGAGCGGATGGCCACCTCGGTCGAGGGGGTCTACGCGGCGGGCGACGTGGTCGAGCTGCCCCACGCCGTGACCAGGGTGCCGGTGCAGGGGCTGACGGGCAGCCATGCCTACGCCCAAGGCAAGGTGGCGGGCACCAACGCGGCCGGGGGCCAGCGCACCTACCGGCCGGTCTACGTGCCATGGGGGATGGTCGCCGGCAAGTGGATGGTCGGAGGCGTCTCCTTCGGGGAGACCCTGGCCACGGCGCTGGGGGTGCCCTTCGTCATGGGGCAGGCCGAAGGCATCTCCCGGGCCCGGTACTACCCCGGCACCACCAAGATCCGGGTCAAGCTGTTGGCCGAGCCGAAGAGCCTGCGCTTGATCGGGGCCCAACTGGTGGGCGGGGAGGGGATCAAGGAGCGTTGCGACTTCCTGGGGGTGGCGGTCTGGAAGGGCATCACGATCGAGGACCTGGCCTACATGGAGAACGTGTACTCCCCGGCCATCGGCGCGCTCAGCGAGCCGATCGCCCTGGCCGCCCAGGACTGCCTGGCCCGGCTCCGGCGATGAGGTCGGCGGGGTCCGGACAGGCGGCTGAGGGCGAAGACGATGGGCCGTTTCGGTGAGTGGCTGCGGCGGAACTCGGAACGCCATCTGCTGGAGGCGGCCCAGGAGCAGCTGGCCCGCCGCTACCTAGGTCGACCCGGGCCGGCGCGCCGGCCCGGCCTGGACGACCTCTTCTGGCGCCGGCTGTTCGTCCCCGTCTACCGCCGGCTGCCCTGGAAGCTCCGGCAGACGGTCATCCTCGCGCTCCCGGGAAGCCACCGACGTCGCTGGCAAGGAAGGTCGTCATCGCGACCACCAGCGTGAGATCACCGTACCTGAGAGGAGGCGTGCACGATGCCGAAGACGGTCGAGACCCCGAAGCCGGAGGCCGGGCAGTTTCTCTACGACCCGGAGGAGAAGGTCTTCGAGGACATCAAGGCGAAGCCGGGGGAGAAGGCCTACGTCTTCATCCACACCGTCCCCTACGAGGGGTCGGTCGCCCTGGTGAACCTGCTGACGGCGACCCGCCTGGTCCGGAAGGGCTTCGACGTCCACATCGTCCTCTACGGGCCGGGGGTGCTCCTCGCCTCCGGCACCCGCGGCTACCCCGCGGTCGGCCAGGAGGCCTTCCCGGGTCACCTCGCCATCAACAACCAGATCAAGACCCTTCTCAAGGAAGGCGCCCACATCTACGCCTGCCGATTCGCGATGGGGGCCCTGTACGGCTTCCGAGAGGACGACCTGATCGAAGGGGTCAAGCCCTTCAACCCGCTCGACGTGCTGGACGCGGCCTTGACCGCCTGGCGGGAGGGGGCGTTCCAGCTCAACACCTGGACGGTCTAGGGGCCCTCGTGCCGGCCCTGGGCCCCGGGCCGATCGCCGTCCCGGGGCCCAGGCCACGACCGAGAGCGCTCGACCCCAAAGCGCGATGAAGGCAGAGGAGGCCATCCGGCGCTGGCGCTCGGCCGAGCAGCGGCTGTACACGGTCGTGATGGTGAGGCCCGACCTCTATGTGCGCAGCGTGGAGCTGGTCCGCGCCATCGCTGACCGCCTCCGGTCGGAATCCACCGAGGAGGGTCTGGCGGAGGCGTACGATCGGGCCTTGGAGCTGGCGGCCGAGGTGGCGCAGGCCTCTGGCCTCTCCTCCGAAGAGCTGGACCTGGGGCTGGTGGCGGGGGCAGCCTTCAGCCTCCGCCATCAGGAGATGGTGTCCGAGTCGCACCGGGCCGAGGCGATCCGGCGCATCCGAGAGGGGCGGGAGCGAGGGGAGCGCTGGGTCGTGCTGTACGAGACCGGCTCCGGCTACCCGCCGATGCCCTACCGGCGGCTCGAGATGCACCTCCCCACCGGGGTGGGGCTCCACGCCTGCATCGAGGCGGACCCGGCCACCCTCGCGCCACGATACAGCGTCGAGGCGATCCAGCTGGACCGCGCCACCGGCGACTGGTTGACCAGGGCAGAGCCGGTGAGCGAGCGCCAGACCTTCACCACCGCCCAAGCGTGGAGGGAGGCGGTGGCGGCCCTGCGCGCCCGGCTGGACCGTTGACGAGCGCCCGCGGCCACCGGGAGGCGGAGAGCGGCGGGGGACGCCCGGCCCCTCTCCTCGCCACCGAGCCGGCGCTCGCGCTGACGACGCCCGTCCGACCCCCACGGCGCGCCCCCGGAGGGCGACATTGACAGTCTCCTTTCCTTTGGTAGATGATAATTTCCGATTGTGATCGCGGCTTAGTTCAAGGAGCCTGCCTGGATGGCACAGGAGCGGGTACCCAGGCGCGTGATCGACGCCCACAGCCACATCGGCGAGATGGCCGCCTGGAAGTTCTACGACCTCAAGGAACCGGTCAAGCCCACGGTCTACGAGTTCCCCACCGCGAAGGACTACCTCGCCCACATGGACGAGCACCGGCTCGAGCGGGCGCTGATCCTCCCCAACTACGGCATCCCGGTGCAGGAGCAGCCCTTCTCGCTCAACCCGTTGGTCATCGAGAGCGTCCAGGCCAGCGATCGACTGGTCGGGGGCCTTTGGGTCTCCTTCCTCCCCCAGAACCGGGAGCGGACGTTTGAGGCGCTGAGGCATGCGGGCGAGCAGGGGATCGTGGCCCTCAAGACCACCTTCCTGCTCGGCGGCAACCCCAACCCGGAGACCTGGGACGAGACCACGGCCGAGATCGCCGACGCCTGCTTTCGGGCCGCCGAGGAGCACGACCTGGTCTTCCACTTCCACACCAGCCCCGGCGGCACCTCGGACATCAGCAACTACATCCCGCTGGTCGAGAAGTATGGGAAGCGGGTGAAGATGTACCTGGTCCACTTCGGCGGCGGGGTGAGCGGTCACATCCGCCTGGTGCCGCGCTTCCTGGACTGGGTGGAGCAGGGGTACCGGGTCTACACCGACATCACCTGGTCGGTCGGCTTCGGGGCCCGCTGGCTGCTGGCCGAGATCGAGCGCCGGGGGGTCGGCGGTGATCGGGTCCTGTTCGCCTCCGACGAGCCCTGGAGCGACTTCTACAGCGAGTTCTGGAAGATCAATGGCGCCCGGGTCAGCGAGGACCTCAAGGAGCGGGTCTTCTGGCAGAACTTCGAGGACCTCTATGTCCGCAACCGCAAGCGATAGGCTCGGCCAGGGCGGTCGGGGGTCGACGCTCGGGCGGTTGCTGATCGAGCTCCAGCGCTTCGGCGTGCAGGTCGAGGAGCCCACCCCGGAGAGCCGGAAGGGAGGGGCGGGGCCGTCGGACGCGGGCATGATCTGGCTGGAGGGCGTGCCCGTGACCTTCCCCTTCGTCTCCGACTACGTCGCCCGCTCCCCGTTCACGCTCCGAAGGGACGACAAGGGATGGGCGCTCTATCGAGGCCAGGAGCGCCTGGGCACGGCGGTGGTGCCCCCACGCCCCAGGTACTACGACCTGACCACCGCCGATGGCGTCCCCTACTGGAAGATCGCGCTCCTGCATCTGGACTCGCTGGCCAGCACCGTGATCCAGACCTGCGCCTACTGGGGGACGGCCGACCAGTGCCGGTTCTGCGGCATCCAGCTCACGCTGGAGGCGGGCCAGACGATCGCGGTCAAGAGGCCGGAGCAGCTGGCGGAGGTGGCGCGAGCGGCGAAGGAGCTGGACGGGGCCGTCGACGTGACCCTCACCACCGGCAGCACCCGAGGCCGCGACCGCGGGGCCCTCTACGTGGGGCGCTGCGCCCGAGCGGTCAAGGAGGCGACCGGCCTGCCCGTGCAGGCCCAGTTCGAGCCGCCTGAGGACCTGGGAGTGCTCACCACGGTGAAGGAGCTCGGCGTCGACTCGGTGGGCATCCACGTCGAGACCTTCGACCCCGCGGTGCTGGCCCGGGTGGCGCCAGCCAAGGCCCGAACCGGGATCGAGGGCTACTTTCGGGCCTGGGAGCGGGCGGTGGAGGTGTTCGGCCGCGGCCAGGTCTCGACGTACGTGATTCTGGGCATGGGCGAGGACCCGGGGCTGACCCTGGAGGGATGCCGGCGAGCGATCGACCTGGGCGTGTATCCCTTCGTGGTGCCGCTCCGGCCCGTCCCAGGGAGCCTGATGGGCGACCTGCTCCCGCCACCACCCGACTACGTGGAGTCGATGTACCGGAAGGTCGTGCCCTACCTCCTCGCCCGGGGGCTGACGTCCAGCACGGTCCGGGCCGGCTGCGCCCGCTGCAACGCCTGCTCGGCGCTGAGCGCGTTCGAACGGAGCTTTGGCGATGCCCCTGGGCAGCGTCGTCTCGCCGTTCTCGACCACGGCTGACCTGGCCGCGCTCGCCGGCCGCCCCTCTCCCCTCCGGTGCCGACCGGTGACGACGGCCGAGGAGCTGCTCATCCACCTCCGGATCCGGGAGGTGGTCTTCGTGCACGAGCAGGGACTCTTCCAGGGCAGCGACCGAGACGCCCTGGACGACGACCCCGCCACCCTCCACGTGCTCGGGCTGAAGGGCCCAGTGGCGGGGGGCACGGTCAGGCTCTACCCGCTGCAGGAGCGGGGGCAGTGGAAGGGCGACCGGCTGGCCGTGCTGCCCCCGTTCCGAGCCTCAGGGCTGGGCGCGGAGCTCGTCCGCTTCGCGGTGAGGACCGCGGCCCGGCAGGGCGGGACGACGATGATCGCCTACGTCCAGATCCCCAACGTGCGCTTCTTCGAGTTCCTGGGCTGGGAGCGGGTGGGCGAGCCGGTGGAGTACGTGGGCCAGCTCCACCAGAAGATGGCCATCGACCTCCGTCGACGACGCCGAGGGAGGGGCTGAGCCTCGCGGGTGCTACCCGCCGGCGCCATCCTCCCTCCCCAGCCCGGTCACCCCCTCGGTGGCGAAGTCGACCAGGACCGCCTCCGCCCCGTCCAAGGAGATCCGCAGGCGACCCGAGCCGTCCAGCCTCCCCACCGGCTCGCAGGTGAGGTCCCGGGAGCGGAAGAGCGACTGGCAGGCTTCGACCTGGTCCTCGGGGGCGCACAGGAGGAAGGCAAAGGAGGGGAAGGCCGCCAGCCAGCGGGCCAGGGGAACCCCGGCGGGACCGGGGAGACGCCCCAGGTCGACGCACACCCCAAGCCGGTTCGCCTCCAGCAGCATGGCCAGCGAGCCGAGCAGGCCAGCCATGCTCACGTCCCGGGCCGCCCGGCAGAGCCCCCGCTCCGCGACCTCGGCGAGCAGCCGCACGTCCCCTGCCAGGTGCCGACCCCGCGCCTCCAGGGACGAGAAGAAGGGGAAGTCGTCCCGCATCCGGCCCTCCAGGCAACAGGCCAGCAGCAGGGCCTGGCCGGGGGCGGCGTGGCGAACCGAGAGCAGCCGGGAGGCCCGTCCCAGGATGAACGCGGAGAGGGCGGGAGCCGCATCGCGGATGGTCAGATGCCCCCCGACGACGGGGACGCCGTAGAGCTCGGAGGCCCGCCGGACCCCCTCGAGCGCCTCATGGGCCACCACCTCTGGGCCGACCAGGGTGTCGACGATGGCCAGCGGCCGTCCGCCCATCGCCGCCACGTCGTTGACGTTGGCCAGCACCGCGGCGACGCCGGCCCCCAGAGGGTCCCGCTCCACGAAGGGGGGGTAGATGGCCTCCCCCGCGACCAGCAGGTAGTCGTCGCCGAGGGGCAGGACAGCGGTGTCGTCGCCGGGGCCGTGGACCCAGTCGCTGGCCCCGAGCACGCCAGTGATCAGGCGCAACGCCCTCTTGGCCTGAAGCGCCGGTGCGCCACGCACCTGGTCGACGATCCGGTCGACCTCGCGGCGGGGACCCTGGGCCTGCTCCATCCCGCGCATAGCTTAAACTACGCGAAAGATACGTTCACTATGGTGCTCAGGCGTCAGTTCGCCACCGCCTCCCCGTGGGCATGAGGAACCTCGTCCCCGGCCAGTACCGAAGCGTCTCGGTGGCGACCATCGAGGGCCCCCTGGACGAGGCAGGGTTGCGCGCCCACTTCATCGGCCGCGAGGCCTACCGTCGGACCCGATTCATCGTCGTCCGCAACGCGGAGAAGACGGCGGTGATCAGGGTGGCCAAGGCGTCCGAGGATCCGCTCTTCTCCCCCATCACCGACCTCGAGGTCCTCGCCGGCCCGCAGCACTGCGCCCTGATCTCGGCCCCGGACGTGGACACGGGGGTGCCAACGCAGCTGGCCCGGGCAGCACGCGAGCTGGCGCCAGAGGCACGTGCGGTCGTCGTCCAGGGTCGCTACCAGCACGTGAACTTCATCCTCGAGCCGAGCCCGCTCCGGATCCGGGTGGTCGAGGTCGTGCCCCCGGAGCCGCCCAAGCTGCTCGACCAGGCCCAGCGGGTGCTGGAGGTGGCGGAGGACCTGCCCCCGATCGAGCTCCACCCCGAGCTCTTCGACCTGCGCGCCCTGGCCCGATCGATCCCGGCGGATGCCTACCTCTTCCCGTGCCGCGGCTCGGGCGTGCTGGCCGAGGGGGCAGAGGTCGCCTACCTGGACGAGCACCCGGCGCCACGGGACTGGGCCCTCGTGGGCTGTGCCCGCTCCCGCCAGATCCACGCCTGGTTCTACGGCCGGGAGCCGAGCGGCGTCGACATGTGCCCCCGTCGCCTGGCCGCGGCCCCAGGCCCCGGCCCCTCCGGCCCGAGCGACACGCTCACCAAATGCTGCCTGCTCGAGGGCCGCATCGCCCGCGACGGCCGCGTGGTCACCGTCCCCTGGGGCTCCAGCCTGGCGGAGGTGCGGGAGGGCCTGCGGCGCCTGGCCAAGAGGATCGATCCCCAGTGGCGACCCGCCTGACCGACTCGCCGCTGTACCGGCACCTCTGGAGCACGCCCGAGCTCGAGGCCGTGTTCGAGGAGCGGGCGCGCCTCCAGTCCTGGCTGGACATCCTGGTCGCCCTGGCCCAGGCCCAGGCGGAGTTGGGCATCATCCCCCCCGAGGCGGCGCTGGCGATCGCCCGCGGCGCCCGGGTCGAGGCGCTCGACCTCGACCTGGTGGCCCGGGAGACCCGGCGCAGCGGCCACTCCACGCTGGGCCTCATCCAGGGCCTGCGGCAGGCGCTCCCGCCGCAGGCGCGGGAGCACGTCTACTACGGAGCCACCGTCCAGGACCTGACCGACACCTGGATGGGGCTGGCCATCAAGCAGGTTGGGGCCTTCGTCTGGTCGCGCCTCCGAGACATCGAGGCGACCTTGCTGGATCTGGCCTCGCGCCACCGCTCGACCCCCATGGCCGGCCGGACCCATGGGCAGCCGGGCTCGCCCATCACCTTCGGCTTCAAGGTGGCCTCGTGGGCCGACGAGGTCCGTCGGCACCTGGAGCGCCTCCACCAGGGACGGGATCGCTGGGTGGTCGGCCAGCTCGCCGGCGCCGTGGGGACCCTGGCCTTCTTCGGCCCTCACAGCCTGGAGCTGCGCCGCCGCTTCTGCGAGCGGCTGGGCCTGGGCGACCCGGGCATCTCCTGGACCACCGCCCGTGACCGCCTGGCGGAGTTCCTCCACCTGCTGGCGATGGTCACGGCCACGCTGGCGCGCGTCGGTCGCGAGATCTATGAGCTGCAGCGGCCCGAGATCGGGGAGCTCTCCGAGCCCACCCGCCCGGAGGCGGTCGGTAGCATCACCATGCCCCACAAGCGCAACCCCGAGCTGTCCGAGCACCTGGTGACGCTGAGCCGACTGGTGCGGGCGCAGGCCGCGGTGGCCCTGGAGGGCATGGTCCAGGAGCACGAGCGCGATGGGGCCGGCTGGAAGGCGGAGTGGGCGGCCTTCCCGGACGCCTGCCTCTACACCGGTGCGGCGCTGCGCCTGGCCGGGGAGGTGCTGGAGGGGCTGGAGGTCGACGAGGGACGGATGGAGGGGAACCTGGCGCGGAGCCAGGGGTACCTGGCCTCGGAGCGCCTGCTCGCGGCCCTGGCACCGCGGCTGGGCAAGCATCGTGCCCAAGAGTTGCTCCAGGAGGCGCTGCGCCAGGGCCGCCAGCGCGGGCTCCCGCTGCCCCAGGCGCTGCGCGAGGCCGACGCCCTCCATCCCCACCTGGACGAGGTGACGATGGAGGAGCTGATCGCTAGGGTCGACGTGGGAGCCGCCGCGAAGATGGTGGACGAGGTGGTGGAGCGAGCCCGACGGGCTCGGGCCGCCGAGGCAGAGCGGTGGCCCTGACGCCGGCTCACGACAGGAGCGCCCCGGCGGTGAGGACCGACGCCGGATTCCTCGGCCTGCCCGCCCGTCCCCTCAAACCGCGCTCGACGGGCCTGACCCACGTGCTCGATCGGGGCGTCCCGTTGGCGAACTTCGAGCCCCTGGTGGCGGCCATCGCCCCGTTCGTGGACATCTGGAAGTTCGGCTGGGGCACCTCCTACCTCGACCGGGACCTGGCCGACAAGCTGGCCATCCTGGCCCGTCACCAGGTCCTGGCCTGCCCCGGAGGCACCCTGGCGGAGGTTGCCTGGCTGCGACACAGGGCCAGGGACTTCCTGGACTGGGCGGAGGCCGTGGGCTTCTCCGCCGTCGAGGTCTCGAACGGCGCCAGCGCCATGCCGGCCCCCGAGAAGCGAAGGCTGATCGCCCTCGCCTCCGGTCGCTTCGTGGTGCTGTCCGAGGTGGGCTCCAAGGACCCTCGACGCCCCCGCTCGCCCGTCGACCTCGTCCAGGAGGCGCGGGCGGACCTGGAGGCCGGGGCACGCTGGGTCGTGATCGAGGGGCGAGAGCAGGGGGACGTTGGGCTGTACCGGGAGGACGGCAGCGTCCGCGAGGAGGTGGTCGAGGGCATGGCCGCGGCCCTGGGCCCGGGGCCGGTGGTGTTCGAGGCGCCGAGGAAGCAGCAGCAGGTCTGGCTCATCCGTCGCTTCGGCCGGGACGTCAACCTGGGGAACGTCGCCCCCGCCGAGGTCCTCGGCCTGGAGACCCTACGTCTCGGCCTACGGGCCGACACCCTCTTCCTGTTGAGCGGCGCCGAGGGACCGGCCGCCCCCCGCCCCTCGCCCTAGCCCGGCCCTCGTCCTCCGCAGACGCCCATCAGATGGCCCGCTCCCGCCCCGCCCAGTAGGGATCGCGCAGCTTCCGTCGGTAGAGCTTCCCGCTCGGGTCGCGGGGCATCGCGTCCACGAAGTCGATCGAGCGAGGGATCTTGTACCTGGCGAGCCGTCCCCGGCAGTGCTCCAGGATCGCCTCCGCCAGCTTATCGTCGGGGACGACGTCCTCGGCCGGCTCGATCGCGGCCTTCACCTCCTCACCCCACTCGTCGTTCGGGATGCCGAAGACCGCCGCGTCCCGCACCGCGGGATGGGTGAGCAGGACCGCCTCCACCTCGGCCGGGTAGATGTTGACCCCCCCGGAGATGATCATCTCCGAGCGACGATCGCACAAGAACAGGTAGCCGTCCTGGTCGAGGTAGCCGACGTCGCCGACGGTGGCGTAGGCCCCTCGCCGCCCGGCCGCGGTCATCTCCGGATCCTTGAGGTACTCAAAGCCCTCGGGCGAGACACGGAAGTAGACGACCCCGACCTCCCCGGGCGGCAGCCGATTGCCGTGGTCGTCCATGATCACGATCTCGGCGCCCGGGAACGGCCGGCCCACCGTCCCCGGCTTGCGGAGCCACTCCTCAGCGAAGACGACGGTGCCCCCACCCTCGGTGGAGGCGTAGTACTCGGTGATCACCGGCCCCCACCACTCGATCATCCTCCGCTTCACCTCGGGGGGGCAGGGGGCCGCCCCGTGCACGGCACGGGTGAGCGAGGAGAGGTCGTACCGGCGTTTGGTCGCCTCGGGCAGGGCCAGCAGGCGGACGAACTGGGTGGGGACCATCAAGGTGTGGGTGACCCGGTACCGCTCGATCAGCTCCAGCATCCCCTCGGGGGAGAACCGGTCCATGAGCACGATCGCATGGCCGGCGTGCAGCGACCCGGTGAGGAACACCATGGGAGCGGTGTGGTACCAGGGGGTGCAACAGAGGTGGACGTGGTCCAGGCCGGGGTCGAGCCGGTACGTCTCCACCATCTGGCTCCACCCGAAGGCCTCCGGGGGGACCCCGGGCAGGGGCCGACGCACCCCCTTGGGCCGGCCGGTGGTCCCCGACGTGTAGTGCATGACCCGCCCCGCCGTGGCCCCGCTCGGCGTCGAGTCAGGTTGCCCCCGGCTCAGCTCCCGGTAGGAGGTGAAGCCGGGAACGTTCCCCACCGCGAAGCAGCGATCCGAGGGCCAGCTCAGCTCGGCGACCGCGGCCGCGCAGCTCTGGGCGAAGCGCTCATGGGCCACCAGGAGGCGGGCCTCAGCGTCGGCCAGGATGTGGGCGATCTCAGGGCCGACGAAGTGGAAGTTGATCGGGACCAGGTACCAGCCGGCCGCGGCCGTCGCCAAGTAGAGCTCGATCGCCTCCACCGAGTTGGGCAGCACCGCCGCCACCGCGTCCCCGGGACGGAGCCCCCGGGCACGAAGGCCGTGGATCAGCCGCCGGGACCGGGCCAGCAGGTCGCCCCTGGTGAACCGGCGCCCAGAGCTGTCGACCAGCGCCAGTCGGGACGGCTCACGCTCGGCAAACGACCAAAAGCTTCCCCCCATCGCCTGCGCCTCCTCCCTCGACCTCGCCTCCCACGGGCTCAGCACCTTTCCTTCCATGATGCCCCTTCTCGGCCGGCCCCGTCTCCTGGGGCAACCCGGGGCCGGCTGGCTGCCCAGGCACGGGCCGCCGCTCACGAACGCCGTTGCCCGAGGGCCCCCACGGCGCTCGCACGGCCCGGCCGAGGCCTCGGCGCCTTCCCCGGGCGCTCAGGCCTGGAAGCGAGGTCGAGCCCGCTCCGCTAGCTCCTCGGGCGTGGTATCTACCATCGCCTGCCAGTGCAGGCGCTCAAAGTAGGCGACGTCCGAACGGTAGAGCGGTTGCAGGTTGGAGCGACAGACCAGGCGGACGCTCATGACGTAGCCATCCGTCCCTGGGGGCGCGCCGTAGATGGCGAGGTTGAAGCTCTGGGCGCCGAGGTCGGCGTAGACGGCCAGGGCCCGGGCGATGCCCTCGGCAAGGTCACCGACCTGCTCCTCGCTCAACTCCACCGGCGAGGCGACCCCCGGCACCAGCGCGCGCAGCTCGTTGAACCCGATGGGGGCGAAGCTGCTCAACCACTCGCCACAGCCGAGGCGGCCCAGGTAGCGATCCCCGAGCCGTCGCTCCGTTGCCAGGTAGTCTTGGAAGCGCTCGCCAGGGACACGGGCCAAGAGTTCCTGCACCGTTGTCGGGTACCGATCCACGGCGGCCTGGAGGTGGGGATGGAAGAGCGAGCTGCCGGCGGGCAGCATGTGGTTGGCGTTGATCGAGACCCATGCCGCCTCCGGGTCATGCTTGGCCACCGCTTTCACGAACTCCACCTGAGCGCCCAGGTTGTCGCGCAGCAGGGCCGCCGTCATGCGCTCCAGGGGAAGGTAGTGCAAGGCCGGGGAGTAGACCGACACCGAGCTGTAAAGGGCGTAGGCCTGGATGTTGGGGAAGAGCAAGGCCTCGCCCCGTCGGATGCGTCCCTCGGCGACGAGGGAGGGCGGGAACCTCGGCGTCACCGACTCGACCCGGGGGGCGCAGAAGAAGCATCCCTCCTGGGTCTGCTCGGCGAGGGACCTGAGGTCGAAGTCCGAGGGGGGCAGGAAGTGGGCGCCGGCGACGATGCGAGCGGTGTATCCGAGCAGCGGATCCCAGCGGACCTCGACCGGCACCGAGGTGGGCTGGAAGCTGTGCAGGGGGTGCAGGATCTCAGCGGTCATGACCTGGCGCTTCAGCTCCATGGCGGAGGCATTATCGCGCCGCCTCCCAGGACGCACGCAACTGTGGTCGGAGGTCGCGGCCCCCTCCTGCCCCCCTCGCGCGCCGGCCGGGTCGGGACGCTCGATCGACGCCGATCTCGCGCCCCCTGGACACGCTCGACGGGCTCAGCACCCTGACCGCCCCTCAGGCGGGCACGCCCGGGGCGGAAGAGGAGCGCGGCGTCGTCGCCGGCCGACCCGGGGCAGGGGACAGCCAGCTGGACCCCCTCGCCCCACCTCCCGGCTGAGGGAGGCCGCGACGGAGGGCCGCCACGTTCCTCACCGCCCGGGGTCGACATGGGCGGCCCTGGACCTCACGGTGGCTGACGAGAACGACGCCGAGAGGTGGTCGCCGGATCCCGCTCACGACCTCCTGGGATCGGCGGCCCGGTGGGGGGTCTCCGTCCCCGGGGGACACCATCCGGCGAGTCTGAGGACCGCCCGGCCATCGTGATCGCCGTCCTCGACCTCCACCACCAGGTCGGCCCCACCCTGCTCGTCCGGCACCCAGCGCACCGCGACGATGCGGTCCCCCAACCCCGCCGAGATGCCCACCGGGCGGTCCGGGGCCGGAAGGGAGGAGGCCAGCGGCCCCCCAGCCTCCCGGTCGGGGAGACCACCGGGGGGAAGGCCCGGCCCGATGGGCTCGGGTTCGTGCAAGCTGTAGTCACGGCCGAAGCCGAGCCGATCGGGACGCGTGCGATAGAGCCGGGTCAGGTACCGCTGGCGCTCGGCGTTGGGCTGGTGGCGGCCGTGCTCCCAACGACAGATTTCGCTGACGCTCACCTGAGGCGGCATCAAGCCATCGGCCTCGTAGAGCGCATCGAGCGCCCGCGACAGCTGTTGGCGGGTCCACCCGGCCGCGAAGCGGTGGGCCTCCAGGGGCGAGATCTCCGGCACCCGGGTCAGGATCTCGTCGACCACCCGATCGCGCGGCCACCCCTCGAGCTGGCCCCGAAGGCGGATCTGCTTGGCGCGCTCCTCAAGCGCGCGGCGCAGAGCCCGGTCCACGCGGGCAGCCCCGCCCCTACACGATGCCCTGCGGGCAATCGAAGCGCCGTCGAGGGACTCCCCGGCGACGCCCGCGCCCCCCGGGCACGACGGGCAGCGAGAGGGGATCCATCAAGCATGTCACGATGGTCGTTGCAGAGCGATGCGAAACGTCCTCGAAGCTCACGACAGCAGCAGTCCAACCCAGGTTCATCAGCCGATGCGTACGTACGGGCGCCATCAGTATCCACGATCGCCTGCGACCTTTGTGTTGCGAAGACCTTGCCGACCTTGGTCACCACCAACGCATCACTGTCGCATTCGACACGACGTGCTCATGTAGCTTGACAAGCCGTGTCATAAACACATCTCATGGGACCATCTGAAGCAACGACAAGAGCGAACGCATTGCAAGCAATGTGCATGGAGATAACTATTGGTGCAGAACGTCGGCGGCGGGCTTGTGGAGGCCGCCAACGCCCTGCCCGACACGACCGTCGTCGGCCAGGGGAGGTGGTCACCTCAGATGACGCCCTGGGGTGGGGCTCGATCCCCACGGACGGGTCCATCCTCCCAGGGCGACCGGGCGCTGGCCGCGGCAGTGCCCCATCGAGCCTCCCACGCAGGGAGGGATGCGCCCTGGGTCGCCTCCGCCCCTTGGCGACCGCCCCATGACCAGCCCATCACCGGGGGGTAACAACAGCTGACGTGTCCACACACTACCATTCACTCCCGTCAACTCGAAGCAGTGGGATCGCCAGCAAGGCATCCCTCCCGTGACCGCCTCCCGCTGGTTCTCGTCGGGCACGCTTCCCGTCCCGGCCCGGCGA
>DATGLL010000243.1:0-39204 GCA_035294145.1 Candidatus Dormiibacterota bacterium
GTACGTCGCCCAGTGCCTGGAGGTGGACGTCGCCAGCCAGGGCGAGACCATCGAGCTGGCGCTCGCCAACCTGCGCGAAGCCTTGGAGCTGTACTTCGAGGACCAGCCGGTACCGTCGATCGTGGAGCCGATCGTGGCACCCGTGGAGGTGCAGGTTCCGGCGTGAGCGCCCCCCTGCGCTCGATCCTCCGCCAGGCCGGGATGTCGCCCGACGAGTCCCGTCAGCTGATCACTTGAGCCCCCGCCTGATGGGGCAACCCACCTGCTCACGGCTCTCCCTCCTCAGGGCCGTCCGGCCCCACCACGACGAAGCCCAACCGAGCCAGCACGGCCGCGTGAGGGGCGGGCTCCTCGGACAGCCTCACGGGACCGAAGGCCTCGGCGTGCTCGTTCGCGGCCCAGACGGCGGCGTACGGCCGCCCCGGCGCGTCCGGCTCGTCGGCGGGCACGGTCCCCACCGCCACGATCACGTGGTCCGCCTGCCCTGGACCGTAAGGACCGGCGTAGGTGACCGGCTCGGAGAGCCGGTACAGGCGGGCATCGCTGGGCCAGCCGCCTGGGGTGCAGAGGTAACGCGCCTCTCTCATCGGTGCCCCTCCCCGGCAACACCTCCCGAGCACCCCGGCTGGTGTGGGAGCGAGGTTGCCCCGCGGCTCCATCCCAAGCCCAACGCTGCCGGCCCTGGATCTGCCGACCGGTAGCCCTGCAGCCCCGCCACCGGGCGGAGCGGCTTCCTGTCCAGATACGACCGGCCCGGCCGCTGACCCCAGGCGGGCTGCCAGCTGGCCGGCGGTGGGGGTTGGACCAGCTCTCCGCACCCCGGGCACGCCCACCCCTCACTCATGGCCGGGCTCCCTCCTGCTCGGCTCCCGCGAGACGGGCGGCGGCAACCGTCCGTCGGATCCACCACCGGGCCTCCTCGAGCGCCGCCTGGTAGCGCTGCCAGGCCGCCTCGGGCACGACCGCCATGGCCTCGATCTCGGCCACCTCGCGGCCCCTCCACCCGCCGCCCTGCGGCGAGCGGGCTCGGTCGAACCAGGCGACGTCCTCCTTCGACAGCCCCAGCTGGACCCGATCCCGGCGCAGGCTCCGCCCGCCAAGGCCCTGCCGCTCGCCGACGCTCATCGTCCCGCCTCCCAAGCCGCCTCGGTGGCCCGTCGCTCCAGCTCGGCCACCAGCTCCGGGTCGACCACGACTCGGGGGATGGTCGTCCGAGACCCGAAGCCGTGGACGAAGATGGGCACCTCGGGGTTGCCCCTGCGATCGGGACCGTAGAGGGCGTCCGCGACCCAACCGTCCTCGCCCTCCAGGCGCGAGACCCACAGCGCCCGATCCGGCCAGCGCACCTTGGCCTCGAAGCCCCGGCGCACCCCGAAGACGCCCGCATCCTCCTCCCGCCAGCGCACCTCCTCGACCTGCCAGTCCCGATCGCTCACCGGCCTCTCTCCTCGAGCCAGCCATCGATCTCCCAGCGACCGCCGAGGCTGGCCACGGGTCGCTCGGGCGCGTACCCGGGGCAGGCGCAGGGATCGTCGACGATCCCCGAGCAGGCCCCATCCGTACCCAGGTGGGTGCGGTGCTTCAGGCGGGCATGCCGGCACCGACATAAGGGGTAGCCATCGCAGGCCGGGCAGCCCCGTCCCACGAGCAACGCCTCCAGCTCCCGGTGGCTCAGGCCCATCTCAGCCACCCCTCCCTCGGAGCGCTCGTCGTAGCGCCCCACCGAGGGCACCAGCGGGTCGGTTGCCCTCCCGTTGCCAGGAGCCGAGCTGCGGCGGCCGCAGCCCGTCGCGGACGACCTGCGCCGTCCAGGCCTCCTCCTCCCGCCCATCGCTCAGCAGGAGCGCCAGGATCTCTCAACTGCGCGGATCGTCGGCAAGGCATCCCACCCGCTCCAATGACTCGCCCGGCTTGACCCACCGGGCCCAGGCCGGCAGCACCATGGCCGCCCGCTCCGCGCCGTGGGAGCGCAACACGGCCGGCAAGACGACCTCTGCCAACGCCCGCTTCGTCTCCGAGCTGGCCATGAACGGGCCGAGGTCGACCGCTCCCACCTGCTCGCCTTCCCAGATCAGGGTTGGGGTCCAATCCCCGTTGGTGTCATGGATGTGCCGACCGGCAGACTCGACGACGCGCCGGACACGAGCCCCGAACTCGTCCAGGCCCTCACCCATCGCACCCCTCCCGCAGCGCTTGCTCGTCCCCGACCGGCAGAGCCGAGAGCCAGTGGCGCTCGATGATCCCGCCCACCCAGGCTCGACCGTCGGCGTCGGCCTGGACGATCCTCCGGCCGCCCAGCGACGGCAGGTCAAGGTCCCGTGCCGGCGTCTCCAGACGGTGCAGGCCGTCCAGGACGTGCTCCCACGTGCGTGTCTCACTCATCACGCTCCCTCCCCCCTCGCCAGAGCTTCACGGTGGCCGTCCACCAGGGCCAGCGCCTCAGGGCTGGGACGAGCCGCCTCCACGGCCGCTGCGATCTTGGCCGCCGTGCGGACCGCGACCTCCTCCCCGGCCAGCGCCCGATGCGCCGTCTCCCAGGTGATGCCAGCCCGCACCGCGAGGTCCTGGACCGACCAGAAGCGCTCCCGGCAGGCCTGGGGCAGCCCGGGAAGGCGGACCTTCACCCCTCTTCCTCCGGTAGCCGGAACTGGTAGCCAGCCGGGCATCGCCACCAACCCCCGCCCATCGGGGTCATCGCGGACCTGCCATCGTGGTCCCCCGGGCACTCGTGCCTCCGGAGGGCTCCCCTGAGTTCGCTTCGGGTCCACACCACCCAGTTGGCGGTCCCGTCCGGACGCCGCGACTCGACGAGGCGCAGCTCGCCCGAGGCCAGGGCCCGGGTGAGCACCTCCTCTCCCTGGCTCATCGCCGTCCCTCCTGCGGGAGGCCGAACCGAGCCTTGGCGCCACAGGTCGGTTCCACGGCCCGCCCGGCTGCTCCGCGCCTAGGCATTGCGAACATCCAGGCCGCCACACTTCGGACGGGGCCCGATGCCGACCTTCTCCATGGGCGATTACCCATCATATGAGTAGTATCCACCGTAGCGGGTACCCGCGTCAAGAGTCTCCGTTCCGGAGCCGAAGCGAGCTGGTAGCCTCGTACCCATCCTGTGAGTACCAATCCAATGGCGGTAGCCGTTGCGAGGCTCGTGCGGGAGGCCGTCGATCAGGCCGGCAAGGCTCAGGCTTTAGCACTCAGGATTCAGACGTTCCTGGGCAGGTCCTACAATCACCGCACGGTCTCGGCTTGGGGCCGCGGCGCTGCGATGCCTCCAGCGGACGCGGCATTTGCGGTCGCGAAGGCTACGGGCGTCTCGATCGATCAGTACTTGGGGATCGGGCGTGAGCCGACCGAGCTGGAGAGCCAACTAGCCGCGGTTCAAGATCAGCTTGACCAGCAACGGGCGACTACCGAGACGCTGCGCGTTCAAGTAGATCGCTTGGCAGGCCTGGTGGCCCATCGTCCCCCCGTCCAGCACACCCCAACCCTAGCAGAGCCGGTGAACGGCCTAGAGGAGCGTCTAATCAAGCTCGAGCACCGGCTTGGAGCTCTGACGGAGGTGGTCGCCAGGCTTCAGGAGGCGTCGGATCTGCAACGCAAGCTACTCCAAGACCTCATCAAAGGGCAGCCACAGGGTGAGAGCCATTCGCTCGACCCCACAACGAGACGCCCTCAGGCAAGGAGGGCTGAGTAGAGAGGTCCAAGAGGCGGATGAGGCACGAGCCATACGCTCCTGGCAACAGTGAGCGGGATCCTCTTTTGGAAACTCTGCACGCCTGGCGAGCTAAGGCAGACGAAGATCTGGCCATCCTCAGGTACTTGCTCAAGAGCCCCAAGGGAAACACCGAAGAGGATGTCCGGGTATTTGAGCCCGGGGGTACCCGGCCAGGGTTCTCGATAACCGCCCTGCACAACCGTTCGGCCGCACCGAGGGCGATTAGTAGTGGCGTTCCAGTGCTGGAAGAGCTGAAGGTGGCAACCGCCATCTGCATCAGCAGGAGTCGGACGACTCCGCCCCTTGTCCTCATAGGCCCAGCTCGAGGAATCATGGAGACTTATTTGCGATACCTCCGCGGGCCATCGGTTGACCCTGATGTGATGCTGGCGGCTGGAGAGACAGCCATCTTGGTCGGCCGCCTTGCTCAGTATTTGGACAGCTGGGGCGAGTCGCACGCTGCCCTCTCCTGGGCCATCACTATCGGTCGCGAGTTATCGAATGCCAAGCTTGTGGCTCACGCCCTAGGGGCCATGTCTGGGCTGTATTCAGGAATTCCGCGTGGTGGGCACTCCGGAAACCCAGCCAAGGCTATAGAGTTCCTGGATGCAGCGATCGCTGCCAGCGACAGTTCCTCTGCGCCGATGCAAGCATGGCTATATGCCCGCCGAGCTGAGGAATATGCGACCATCGGTCGTGCGCTAGCAGCACGTCGTGATTTGGATGATGCAGAACGTTACTTGCTCGCCATCAGGCAGCCGGCTGATGGCTTCTTCTCGCATATCTCTGACCGGTGGCTACTCGGTTATCGAGGCAACTGCGAGCGATTGCTCAATAAGCCAATGGCTGCGGTGCACCACCTGGAGCAAGCGCTCTCCGAGAAGCTGCATGGGCAGCTGAGCGCGAGTAGTCGAAGCGGCGTGCTCGCCGACCTGGCGGCTGCTCTGGCTCAGCATGGTGAAGGTGACCAGGCAGCGAGTGTTCTGATTCAGTCTCTCGATCTTGCTGTCAGCAGCGGCGTTAGCATTGCTGTACAGCGAATTCGAGGAATTAGGCGCCGCCACCTCGGCTGTTTCGCTGACAATCCTCTCGTGAAGCAGCTGGATGAACGCTTGCTGGGCATCCAACCATGAAGTACGGGATCACCGGGCATCGCGACCTTACTGCTCAGACTGTTGAGTTGGTAACGGCTGAGCTTCGCCGGTTTCTGTCTGAGCGGGACAAAGAGCTCGTGGCTATTACCAGTCTGGCCGAGGGAGCGGATCAGCTGTTTGCGTGTTTGGTTTTGGAGCGGGGAGGCCGGTTGGATGTTATCGTGCCCTCGCTCCGATACCCGGACCTCCGAGAGAATCGTAAGGAGTACCATCGCCTAGTGCACTGTGCGCACCGAGTGACCCAGTTGCCTTATCCCGAGGACGGTCCCGCTGCCCATATGGCAGCGTCGATGATCATGGTCGAGCGCTGTGACCATTTGGTGGCGGTCTGGGATGGCAAGCCGGCGCGGAGTTTTGCTGGAACAGCGGACGTCGTTGCGTACGCTCGACAGCTCAAGGTGCCGATCACGATCATCTGGCCTCCTGGAGCGACTCGCGCGACGTGAGCGACGATCGCCTTCCCCGGACGATCCTCAGCGAGGTCCCCTGGTCGGGTCGCATCATGTCGGTGCACGTGGATCGGGTGGAGCTGCCCAACGGCGCGGTGGTCGAGCGGGAGGCGGTGCGTCACCCCAAGGTATCGGCAGTGGTTGCCATCGATGCCGATCGGTGCATCCTGATGGTCCGGGAGTACCGACATCCCGCTGGTCGCACCTTCTTGCAGATCCCGTCCGGACTCCGGGAGCCCGGCGAGGAGGCGGAGGACTGCGCCCGGCGAGAGCTGATGGAGGAGACGGGTTTCGCTTGCCAGCGACTGGAGCGATTGATCGGTCTCTTTCCCAGCCCGGGCGTGTCAGACGAATGGCTGGACGTCTTCTTGGCCACCGACCTCCACCGAGTCGGACCCCCGCTCCCCGAAGGCGAGCAAGGCGTGCTGGAGCTGGTGGTCACACCCCTGGAGGAGGCAGTTACGATGGCCGTCTCCGGCCGGCTACTGGACGCCAAAACCGTGATTGCCGTGTTGTTGGCGAGCTGCAGGATGGGCGTCGATCCTTGCCGTCCGTCCCGGCTGGAGGGCCCAGACTGAGTTCCGCTGCTCAAGGCAGGAACTGCGAAACATCCCCGATGTATCCGTTGATTGCCGGGGCGACCGCGGTGTCGCTCGCGCCGGGCAGGAAGGTGCGAGAGGGCCCACTGGCCCGATGACCGGTTCGCGCTTTGGCAACGCCGCCGATGAGGGAAAAGAGCGGCGAGGTTGGTTCGTCGGGCACTTCATGCCCGAGGGCGATCTGCGGCGATCATCAGACGTCGAGCTGAAATGGGGCATCCATCCGGCCGGAGACGAGCGCGTGAACTGGCTGGATACGGAGACGCGAACCACTGTGGTGCTCCTGATCGAGGGACGCTTCTGCATCAAGCTCTCCGACGGAGCCTATGTGCTCTGCAAGCCTGGTGACTACGTCATGTGGGGCCCAGGGACCGGGCACTCCTGGCGGGCTGAGGAGGATTCTGTTGTCGTCACCATTCGCTGGCCGAGCGCAGCGCCTGCGAGCCCTGCTCGGCCCGCTTGATCCGGAGGCTCTTGTCGTCGCTCTCCTTGGGCGCCCGGATCACCAGCATCCGGACACCCTGCCGTCAGAGTTGGTCAGGTCGATGTCGCCGCTGCGGACGCTGATGATCTCTACCTGACCGGTCGGCCCAGTCCTCCAGCTCTCGCGGTTGTCAGCGGACCGGCTCACTCTCGCTCCGTCCATCACATCCGTGGACGCTAACGCAGGGCGGCCTCTGCAACTTCGCGCAACCGCTGTGCTCATGGAACCCTAGGGTTCCGGGTTCAATCCCCTACCTCACGGGGCGACCTCTGCAACCCATTGTGAACTCGGCCGGCCCCCCTTGGCAAGCCCCGGAGAGCCGATTGTCGTCATTTTGTCGTCGGGCCCGAACTCGGAGGGGGGTGGTCAACCTCCCCCCTCTGAGGGCCGTTTCGAGGTTGACCACCCTACCGGCGCGTTACACTCATGGAATTTGACATCAGATGTGAGAAATAATCCAGCGATACCGAGTCCTAAACCGAAGAACAGCTGTCCATGATGAGGGAGGATTTCCCTCCGATCCATGTGCAAGTGGAGGCTCGGTGAACTCGAGCCGACCTTGTGAAGACGGGCCGGAGGTTGACCACCCCTCTTGCGTGATCCAATCACCTTTACTGAAAGCAATCCTGTCATGAACCATGCTTTCAGCTGGCCGTTCCTCGCCCATCGTCCGCCCCAGGCGACCCTGGACCGCCCGACCCGGGCGCCGTGACGGGAGCAAGGAATCGCTCCCAGACGAGCTCGGCGCGGGCGGAGGCGAAGACCCGCCTGTGAGCCCTCCTGGCCCGCGGCTCAGCCGACGGGCGGCCGCCGGAGGCGGGCAGCCGGGGCGGCCTCACCCCTCACCGCCTTCGCCGACCGGGGCCACGACGACCGGCGGTGGTGAGGCTGGAGGGGATCCCCGCGCCCGAGCTGCGGCCGATCCCCCCGGAGCCGGCTGAGACCTCGGTGGCGAGCCATCTCGAGTACTGGCTGGCCTGGAGCGGCTGCACAGCAATGGGGTCCGGAGGCGGGAGCGGGCGACTCATACCTGGCCAGCGAACAGGGTCTGCCGGCCATCGACGGCTGGTGCCAGGCTTCGCGAGCTGGTGGGGGCCGGCTACCCAGAGAACGCCACCGCTGACCAGGTGCGGCTCCTGGTGTGCCCGAGCCGACGGTTGGCGTCGCAAGGCAGGTCCGTCGAGGTGTCGCCTGGCGGGCTGGCCGGGGCCGGTTGGCGTCAAAAATGGCGTCAGCCGGCTGTGAGGAAGGAGCTGACAACCATGCCGAGGCGGCCTTCCGAATTGGGATTGGGCTGGTGGGCCGGGAGGGAGTCGAACCCCCACAGCTTTCGCGGCGGTTTTACAGACCGTTGGGCTCGCCACATGCCCGTTGCCGACCCACCTTGCGACAACCGAAGCCCAGCCAGCCGCGTCTGTAGGCCCTAATGGTACCCAAGGTCGAACGCGTCGATGCGCCGTGCGCCCCCTATGATGGCGCCGTGCGGAACGCCTCAGCCGGCTACGCCCTGGTGGTCATGGTCTCGATCAACTTTCTGAACTACGCCGACCGTTGGGTGACCTCAGCCGTGGCCCCCCAGATCCAGCGTGACTTCCATCTCTCTGATTTCCAGGTCGGTCTGTTGGGGACGGCCTTCCTCCTCATCTACGCTGCCAGCGCCATCCCCTTTGGGTACTGGGCCGACCGAGGCGTTCGACGGACGGTGATCGCCATCGGGGTCGCGGTGTGGAGCTGCGCCACCGTCCTCTCCGGCCTGGTGGCCAACTATGTCCAGCTCTTCCTCACCCGGGCGGTGCTCGGCGTTGGCGAGGCCAGCTACTACCCTGCCGGCGCCTCGCTGCTCAGCGACCACTTCGGACGGGAGCGGCGCGGTCGAGCGATGGCGGTCTGGAGCGCGGGCAGCGTCTTGGGCATTGCCGCTGGGTTCATCGGCGGAGGCCTCATCGCTACCCGATATGGCTGGCGCATGGCCTTCTTTCTTGCCGCGATCCCAGGGCTGGGGCTTGCCATGCTCGCCTACCTGATGCGAGAGCCGCTCCGGGGTGCGGCAGAGGCGATCGGGCCGCGGCTCCAGCGAACCCGTGAGGCAACCCCGGCCGCCTTGCTGGGCTTGCTCCGCATCCCTACCCTTCGCTGGCTGATCGTGGCCCACACGTTGCTGTATTTCGTCCTCGCTGCCAACGCCTTTTGGTTGCCGACCGTCCTTGGCAGGCGCTTCGGCCTCTCTCTCGGCGCTGCCGGGCTGCTATCCGGCACAGTCCTGATCGCTGGTGGTCTCGTAGGCACGCTGCTGGGTGGCTGGCTGGGGGACCGTCTCGGTCACCGCCGGCCGACCGCCCCGCTGGAGGTGGGCATCGTCGGCTTCACCATCGCCTCTGGCACCATCGTGGTGGCGCTCCTCGGCCCGATGGACATCGATGGCGTGCCCATCTTCGGGCCGGCGTTCTTCGTCACCGTGGTCTGCGTCTACCTCTACCAGGGGCCTTTCACCGCCGTGACCCAGAACGTGGTCACGCCAGCGCTACGAGCGGGCGCGGTGGCCATGCTCCTGCTCCTCGCCCACGTGCTTGGCGACTCCCACTCCACGGCCGACGTCGGCTTCCTCTCCGACCGCCTCCACAGCCTCCCCCTGGCCCTGCTCGTCACCTCGGTCCCACTCTTGCTGCTGGCAGCCGCCGCAGCCGCCCTTGGTCTGCGTACGGTGGAGACGGACATGCGCGCCATGGAGGAGCGGTGGGCCCTGGAGACGACCGGCGGCCCCACGCCAGCGCCCACCTCCTAGCCCTGCTGGCGGCCTGCCACCCAGAGGCGGCCGCCACCGTCACCGTCCTGGTGGGCCTGCTCGCCCTCGGCGCCGGGGCGGCCACCCGCACCATCTGGATCGTGGCCGCGGTCGCGGCTGGCCAGCTCGGGGTGGGATGGAGCAACGACTACCTGGACCGCGGCCGCGACCTGGCCGCGGGGCGCGGTGACAAGCCCATCGCCGCCGGCCGAGTGGATCCCGGTCGGGTCGGACGTGCCGCCCTCCTGGCCCTGATCGCCAGCGTTCCCCTCTCGCTCGTGGCCGGCCCCGGCTTCGCCGCCGCCCACCTGGTGGCCGTGGCCGCGGCCATGGCCTACAACGCGGGCCTGAAGGCCCTCCCGATCAGCCCTTTGCCCTACCTGGTGGCCTTTGCACTGGTCCCGGTGGCGGTTGCCCTCGCCGTCCACGGCCGTCCGCCGCCTCTCTGGGCGATCGCGGCCGGGGCCTCGATCGGTGTCGGCGGCCACTGCGCCCAGGCGCTGCCAGACCTCGCCACCGCCCGGCGCGCAGGCGAGCACGGCCTCCCCCAGCTGCTGGGCGAGCGGGCCACCTCCCTGCTGGCGGCGGTGCTGCTCTTGGCCGCCGACGCCGCCGTGACCTTCGGACCCGGCCCGCCCGGCCCGCCCGGAGTCGCGGGCGCCGCCCTGGCGGCGGCGCTCAGCGCCGGGGTGGTGGTCTCGGCCAACGCTCGGCGCCCGCGCTTGGCCTTTCGCCTGGCCCTGGCCGTGGCGGCGATCGCGGTGCTCGCCTTCCTCGCCCGGGGGGGCGCGCTCTGAGCTCGCGCCGCCGAACCGGGGCTCCCAGCCGCCCCCCACCCGTGCCGTCGCCGGCGACGTCCCGTAGAGTCGAGCCAGCGTGCGATGGCGGAACCTCAACCCGGGAGTCGTCCTGGCCGCCCTCATCGCCCTGGCCGGGCTCCTGGCCTGTGAAGGACCAGCCCCGACCCCGGCGGCCCGCCACGGTGGGCCGCCGCGGGCCGCCTCCCCCTCGCCCACGCCCACCTCCACCCCAGCGCTGCCTCCCTACTTCATCGAGGCCTTGCGCATCCGGCCCTACCCGGGAGGGAGGATCCAGATCGGCGAGGTCATGGTCCGGGGCCAGGGATTCACTCGATACCAGATGAGCTGGCCCGCTGAGGGGCAGGTGATGACCGGCACCATCGCCATCCCCGACGGACCCGGTCCCTTCCCCGTGGTCCTGGTCGAGCACGGCTTCATCCCGCCCGAGCGGTACTGGGTGGGACAGGACTCCGCCATCTTCGGCGACCCCATGGCGGCCCACGGCTTCTTGGTGCTGGCGCCGAACTGGCCGGGGTACGCAGGCTCGGGTCCGGGGCCGCCCGGGCTGCCACCCATCGTGGGTGAGCTGGTGACCACCCTCGACCTGGTGAGCTCGCTTGGGACGCTGCCCCAGGCTGATGTCTCGCACATCGCCTGCGTGGGCCACAGCAACGGCGGCGGTATCTGCGAGCTGGCCATGGTGGTGGATCCCCGGATCGGGGCGGTCGTCCTACAGGCCCCGATCAGCAGCGACATGGCCGACAACGCGCGCACCTGGTGGGACCAGCACCCGGAGGACCTGGGCACCCTGGGCACACCGGATAGCAACCCCGAGGGATACCGGCATCTGTCCCCCCGGAACTACTTCGCCCCTGGCCAGCCGCCGGTGCTGATCGTCCAGGGCACAGCGGACCACACCATCCCGGCGGCCTGGACCCAGGCCACCTACGACGCGCTCACGCAGCGAGGGGTGACCGCCAGGCTGCTCTGGATTCCGGGAGGCGACCACGACCTGGTCGGGGCGAATCTCGCCACCGCGGTGGCGGCGCAAGAGGCATGGATCCGCCAGGCCCTCCACCTGAGCTGAGGGCCGGCGGAGCCTTCCGGTCCGGCCCTGGGATGCCCGAGGGTGACCTTCCGGGCCCCGGCGAGCCGTACGATGGAGGACCGTGACCAAGTCGGTGATCGTGGCGGGCGCCCGCACGCCCATCGGCAAGTTCGGCGGCGCCCTCAAGGATCTGAAAGCGGTCGAGCTGGGCGCGATCGCCATTCGCGCCGCCCTGGAGCGGGCGGGTGTCGAGGCGAAGGAGGTCGAGTACGTGATCATGGGCCAGGTGCTCCAGGCGGGCACGGGCCAGATCACCGCCCGACAGGCCGCGATCGCAGCCGGCATCCCGATCGAGGTGCCGGCGATCACGATCAACAAGGTCTGCCTCTCCGGGCTCACCGCCATCGCGCTGGCCGACCAGCTGATCCGAGCAGGCGAGGTCTCGACCGTGGTGGCGGGAGGGATGGAGTCGATGTCCCAGGCCCCCTACCTGGTGCCCAAGGCCCGCTTCGGGGCCCGCATGGGCGACGCCGCGCTGGTCGACGCCATGATCCACGACGGGCTCTGGTCCACCTTCACCGGCCAGCAGATGGGGGAGTCGTCGGACGAGATCAACCGGGAGTTGGAGATCGGCCGAGGGGAGCAGGACGCCTGGGCGGCGCGATCCCACCAGCGGGCCGCGGCCGCCTGGGCGGAAGGGCGGCTGGCCGAGGAGACGGTCCCGGTCGAGGTGCCGCAACCCCGCGACGGGCGGATGGTGCTCACCTCCGATGAAGGAGTGAGGCCCGAGACCACGATCGAGACCCTCTCCCGGCTGCCCCCGGCCTTCCATGAGGACGGCACCATCACCGCGGGCAACGCCTCCCAGATCTCGGACGGCGCCGCCGCGGTGGTGGTCATGGCCGAGGAACGGGCCCGCGCCCTCGGGCTCGCCCCGCTGGCCGAGATCGTCGCCCACGGGATGAGCGCCGAGCGCTACGCCTGGCTCCACACCGTGCCCGCGCTGGCCCTCTCCCGCGCACTGGAGAAGGCGGGGCTGACGGCCGCTGACCTCGACCTGGTGGAGATCAACGAGGCCTTCGCCTCCGTGGCCCTCAACTCCACCCGCATGCTTGAGCTGGACGAGGATCGGGTCAACGTCAACGGGGGGGCGGTGGCGCTGGGTCATCCCATCGGCGCCTCGGGCGCCCGGCTGGTCCTGACGTTGGCCTGCGAGCTGCGCCGGAGGGGAGCGGAGCTAGGGGCAGCCGCCCTCTGCGGGGGCGGTGGGCAGGGAGACGCGCTGATCATCCGCCGCGCCGGCTGAGCGCCCTCCCCGCCTGCTGCCCTCGCCCGGTGGAGAAGGCCTCCACCCCCGGATGGAGCAGGCCGCGCTGAGGATCCAGCCCCGCTCCGATGGCAGCCGGGGCCGTTGTGACCAGACTGCTCCTCGTCGGAATCACGGCGAAGGAGAGGATCGAGATGCGGTTTGGCACGGACCCCCTGGTCGAGATCGTGGTGGTGGCCGCGATCGTCGTCTTCGCCATCGCCCGGCAGCTCGCGACGCGGCCCATCGACGGGCGTCGGCTCTGGCTGGTGCCGCTGGCTGCACTGGCTTGGAGCCTCTCCCAGCTGACCAGGGCTCCCAGCCCGGACACGACCGATCTGGCCCTGCTCGCCCTCCAAGCCGTCGTGGTGGGTGGGCTGGGCCTCGCCCGGGGCTTGAGCCTACAGGTCTGGATGAGCGCCGACGGCACCCCCCTGTCGCGCGGCACCCTCCTCACCCTGGCCCTCTGGATCGTCTCCTTCGCCGCCCGTCTGGTCGCGACCCTGCTGACGGGTTGGGGTGGCCCCACCGCTACCGCCGAGCTGCTCCTCCTGCTCGGGATCACGTTCGGGGTCCAGAACGCGGTGGTCTGGGCACGGATGCAGGCCCTGCCCGGGGTCGGAGCAGGACGGCGCTCGTCGCCGGCGTGGCGGCGCTGAGGCCGCGGGCGCTTCGCCGGCCGTAGGGCACCGACGGTCTCCGCCAGCTCGCCCGGCAAGCTGGCGGAGGCCCGTTCTGGTGATGGAAGTCGGTGACAGGCCCGACGAAGGCTAAGATCGAGGCTGGTGGGCACCGACGAGCTGGTCGCGATCCCGCCCCGGTACGCGCTGCCGGTCTCCCTGCTGACCGGTGGGCTGGTCCTGTGGTGGGTGTACCTCATCGAGCCCATCCCTTATCGGCCGCCCCACGTCCTGGGGGTCGGGCTCGCCGCCCTGGGGCTGCTGGCAGCCCAGGCCGACACCTGGGTGCGCTCAGGGCGGCGAGGGGACGTGGAGCGCCTGCTGGCGCTGGGCGGGCAAGGGGTAGCCGCCATCGCCCTGCTCCTGCTCGGCGACCAGGGGCCAGGGGCGCTGGGCCTGTACCTGGTTGCCATCAACGCACCGCCCCTGGGCCTCCTCGGGACGGTCGTGGCCGCCGTGGTCTGGCTGTTCTACGGCTTCCAGGTCATCACCGGCGCGCTCGCTCAGCACCACCTCGAGGCAACCTCGCTGGTCGCCAACCTGCTCGGCCCGGTCCTCGCCTACCTCGGCTCGGCCTGCGCCCGGGTGCTGCGCCGGGAGCGGGTCCGGCTGGCAACGCAGCTGGAGCGGGAGCGGCTGGCCCGTGAGGTCCACGACGTCCTGGCCCACACGCTGTCGGCCCTGGCCGTGCAGCTGGAGGCCGCCCGGGCGCTGGCTCAGCAACGCCCCGGGGACCCGGCCGTGGAGGCGACCCTGGACCGCTGCCAGCGCCTGGTTCGCGAAGGGTTGGTGGAGGCCAGGCGTGCCGTCGCCACCCTACGCGGTGACGACCTGCCCGGCCCCGAGCAGCTGTTCCGGCTGGTCGAAGACTTCGAGCGGGGCACCGGCATCCCCTGCCGCCTGGAGGTGGAGGGACAGCCCGCCCGGCTGGCCCCCGACGCGCGTCTCGCCGTGTACCGTGCCGCCCAGGAGGCGCTCTCCAACGTCCGCAAGCACGCGCAGGCCACCGAGGTTCGGATACGGCTCGCCTACCGCCGCTCCGGCATCGACCTCACGGTCGAGGACCGGGGCCGGCCGAAGCCGTCCCTGGCCCCCGGCGGCTACGGGCTGACCGGCATCCGCGAGCGTGTCGCATTCCTCGGCGGGACCCTGGAGGCGGGCCCGATCGACGGCGGCTTCCGGGTCCGGCTCTCGGTGCCGGTGTGATCCGGATCCTGGTCGCCGACGACCAAGCGCTGGTCCGCGAGGGCCTGGTCACGCTGCTCAGCCTCGCCCCCGGCATCGAGGTGGTGGGGGCCGCGGCCGACGGCGAGGAGGCGGTGGCCATGGTCGCCAAGTGGAGGCCCGACGTGGTCCTGATGGACCTCCGCATGCCCCGATGCGACGGGGTGGAGGCCACCCGGCGCATTCGGGCCGAGCATCCCGGGACCCAGGTCATCGCCCTCACCACCTACGACGACGATCGCTCCATCCTCTCGGCCGTGCAGGCCGGAGCCCGCGGCTACCTGACCAAGGACTCCACCAGCCAGGAGATCCGCCGGGCCATCGAGGCGGTGGTGGAGGGCAAGGCGTTGCTCGAACCGGCCGTGCAGGCCCGGCTGCTGGAGGCGCTGGCCGCGGGCGGGGCATCGCCCACCGCCGTCCAGGAGCCGCCGGCGCTGCCCGACGGGCTGACCCGCCGCGAGGCCGAGGTCCTGGGGCTGATCGCCCAAGGTCTCTCCAACCAGGAGATCGCCGTCCGGCTCGTCGTGAGCGAGGCCACGGTCAAGACCCACATCAACAACCTCTTCAGCAAGATCGGGGCTCGGGACCGGGCCCAGGCGGTGGCCTACGCCTACCGCAACGGCCTGGCCGACGGTCCCCCCCGGCCCTGAGAGCAACCGGCCCTCAGCGGATCGGACCACGCGCACGCGGCGTGGGGCCGAGCCCACGCGGCGTCGGCCGTCACGGCCTCGCCGAAGGGATGGGCCGCCGGGGCAAGGCAGGCGCGATCGCCTAGGTCGACGTTCTTCGAGACCAGGAACCTGAGGCCGCCCGGCCCTCGCAGGGGCAGGTGGGGGCGGGAAGGTACCCCAGGACGCCCTCGTCCGAGCCACCGGCATGCCGGGATCGATCGGTCTGGAGGCGATCTTGGTCACGGTGGACGGCGGTCACGCCCCCCGGCGCAGGGCGCGCGGGGGATCAGGCGCCGGGTCGGCCGGCGGCGTGCTCGATCACGCCGTCGATCAGGCCCCAGGCCTTCGCCTCCTCGGGGGTCATGAAGAAGTCGCGCTCGATGTCCCGCTCCACCTGCTCCCTCGGCCGACCGCAGTGTCGGGCATAGATGTCCACCAGCTCGGCTCGCTGACGAAGGATCTCCCGGGCCTGGATCTCGAGGTCGGTGGCCTGCCCCTGGAGCCCGGTGGCCCATGGCTGGTGAACGACGATGGTCGAGTGCGGCAAAGAGAAACGCATGCCAGCGGTGCCCCCGGCCAGCAGCAGCGACCCGCCACTGGCGGCGAAGCCGATGCACAGGGTGAGGACCGCGGGCCGCACGTACTGCATGGTGTCGTAGATGGAGAGGGCGGCGGTGAGCGAGCCGCCGGGGCTGTTGATGTAGACCGCGATCTCCTTGTCAGGATCGTCGCTCTGCAGGAACAGCAACTGGGCCACGATCAGGTTGGCCAGCTGGTCGGTGATCTCGCCCCCGATGAAGATGATGCGGTCCCTCAACAGGCGCGAATAGATGTCGTAGGCACGCTCGCCACGGCTCGTGGTCTCGACGACGGTGGGTATCAGCATGTCTCTCACCTCAGGAATCCGATCGGCCGCTTGCGAGCGGCGCCCTCGGTCGTGGCCAGAAAGGCGGTGAAGCGGGCCACGGTCCGAAGCGCGTCCTCGTCGAGCGCCTCGCTCATCTGGCGTAGCTGAGCCCGGGGGTCGAACTCGGAGGCGACCTCCATCGCCTCGGGGGCGCCCAGCCGCCGAGCCAGCTCCAGATACACTTCGGCGACGCTCATGCCCAGCGCCCGCACGATCCGCAGCAGTCGCTCGGTAGAGACGTCCTTCCGACCCCGCTCCACCTCCGACAGGTAGCCAGTCGAGATCCCGGCCCGCTCGGCGACCTCCGCCAGCGATCGCCCCCTGAGCTCCCGGCACCGACGCAGGATCGTGCCCAGGGTCGAACGGACACGGGCGGGGCTTTCACCATCAGCGAACACCATAGCTCTGGGCGTAACGTACCAGCTCGGGCCAGGTCCGCGGCGTATGGCGGGGCGCTCAGGTCAGCCTGCGCCCCGAGCGCGGGCGGGTGACCGGTACCCTTCCGACCTCCTTGGGGGGCTCACGACCCGGGTGCCCCGGCCTCCTCGACATCGGCTCGTCGACGCGCGTGCCCGATCGGACCCGCCGGCGACGCCGACGACCTCCAGGTCCTCCTCAGCCGGGCACCGAGACCGTGCGCCGGTGAGGCCGCCGCCATGCTCGCGCCCTCAGACGATCCCGGAGGCCCACGTCACCTGACCTCGCCATGCCGGACCAGCCGGTCGCGCCGCCCCGTCGGGCATACGCCTGGCCGGCAAGCTCACCGCCCCGCGGCCGGGCGCCCATGGGGTGGGGGCGGACATCTGCCCTCCTCGATCGCCCAGAGGCATGCGATGGGATCGTTGGCCGCGGCACGTACGACGCAGCGAGCCCGCCCTGCCAAGTGCCGGCGTGCCCGGGTTCTCTCAGCCGCGGCCCCACCCGGAAGCCCCCCACGGGTTCGATTGGCCAGTCCCCTGGCGGCCTCGGGACCGACTCAGAGGGTGAGGGCGACGCCACCGTCGCCACGTGGATCGGAGGCACCGCTCAGCGACCCGTCCTCGGCGACCTGGACCACCTGGACCCGGGCGAAGTAGGGGTCGTAGGACCACGGCCGCCGCTGGACGCGATAGCCAAGCTCCTCCAGCCCCCGAACGACCCGGCTGGGGATCCGCAGCTCGGCCTGCACCACCTCCCCCTGGAAGTCGAGCCGGGGGGCGCTCACCGCCTCCACTGGGCTCATCCCATGGTCGAGAAGGTTGACCAGGGCCTGCAGGACGCCGGTCACGATCCTGGTCCCCCCCGGCGCCCCGATCACGATCGAGAGGCGACCGTGCTCGAAGACCATGCAAGGCGTCATCATGGTGACCCTGGTCTTCCCCGGGGCGAGCGAGTTGGGGCGGTGGGGCCGGGGGTCGAAGCCGTTGAGGTAGTTGTTGTACAGGAACCCAAGCCCGGGCGTGATCACGCCGCTGCAGGCGCCCAGGGTATGGGTCAGCGCCACCGCGTTGCCGGCACCGTCCAGCACGCAGACGTGGGTCGTAGTGGGCGCCTCGTGGACCGAGCGGGCGGCAGCCGCGCGCCCCTTGGCGATCAGCGCCTCCACCGGCACCATGACGAACGCGGGATCGGCCAGGTGCCGCTCCCGCTCCCCCATGGCCCAGTCCATGGCCTGGACCAGGAGCCGGGCCGCCTCCAGCGAGGGCCATCCCCACCCCGCCAGGTCGAACCCCTCCAGATAGTTCAGCATCTGGAGCAGGGTCACGCCCCCTGCCGGCGGCCCTGCCGCCAGCAGGCGCCGGCCACGGTAGCTGCCGACCACCGGGGCGGCGATCCGGGGGCGGTAGTCGGCCAGGTCGGCGGCGGTGATCGAGCCGCCGGCAGCCTGGAAGTCGGCGGCGATCGTGGCCGCGATCTCTCCCCGGTAGAAGTCCTCCGGCCCGGCCTCGGCCAACCGTTCGTAGGTACGGGCCAGGTCGGGGTTGGGGATCACCTCTCCGGGCCGGTAGAGCTCGCCGTCCCGGGTGTAGATGCGCCGCGCCTCCGGGGTCCACTGGATGCGCCGGCGCCCGTCGACCACATCCGGCCCGTGGTCACCCACCCAGTACTCGTAGACGGTGCCGGTCACCCGAAGGCCACGCCGGGCCGCCTCCAGGCCGGGCCGCAAGGCCTCGGCCCAGCCGATGGTGCCGTGGCGGCGCAGGGCCTCGGCCAGGCCGGCGACCGTGCCCGGCACCCCCACGCTCTGGTGGCCGCAGTCGTTGACCCATCCCTCCAGGACGTAGCCGTACCGATCGGCCGCCTCACGCAGGAAAAGGTGCTCCCACTGGTCCTCCCGCACCCCGGACCCGGCTCGGGCATAGAACTCGATGACCTCATCTTGCCCTTCGGCCGTGTGCACGAGCATGGCTCCGGAGCCGCCGATGCCGCACATCATGGGGTCGATCACCCCCTGGACCAGGGCGGTGGTGACGGCGGCATCCACGGCGTTGCCGCCCGCGCGCAACACCTCCAGCCCCACCTCCGCCGCCTCCGGTTGGGGGCAGACGATCATGCCTCCCACGTCGCCCCTCCGGACCTCTAGGGGCCGCCCTGCACGTAGAGCGTCTGCCCGCTCACGAAGCCGGCCTCGTCGCTGCACAGGAAGGCGATGACGTTGGCGATGTCCACCGGTTGGCCGACCCGGCGAAGCGGGGTGCGCTCCGCCGCCATGCGCTTGAACTCCTCCCAATCGATGCCGAGGCGTCGAGCCGTGGCCTCGGTCATGCGCGTCTCCACGAAGCCAGGGGCGACCGCGTTGACGTTGATGTTGAAGGGTCCCAGCTCGATGGCAAGGGTCCGGGCCATGCCCTGCAGCCCGGCCTTGGCGGCGGAGTAGTTGGCCTGGCCCCGATTGCCCAGAGCCGAGGTCGAGGAGAGGAACACGATCTTGCCGTAGCGCTGGGGAACCATCACCCGCTGCGCGGCCTGGGCGCAAAGGAAGCTCCCCCGCAGGTGCGTGTTGATGACCGCATCCCAGTCATCGTCGGTCATCTTGTGGATCAGGTTGTCACGGATGATGCCAGCGCAGCAGACCAGGATGTCGAGGCGGCCGAAGGAGTCGACCACGCGCTGCACCGCCGCCTCCACCTGGTCACGCCGGCTGACGTCGCAGGCCACCGCCAGCCCACGCCCCTCCAGCCGTCCCGCCACCTCCTCGGCCGGGGCCTGGTCCAGGTCGCAGACCGCGACCTTGGCGCCGTCGCGCGCCAGCACCTCACAGGTCGCGGCTCCGATGCCACGACCGCCCCCGGTGACCAGGGCGACCTTCCCTTCGAATCTCACCCGTTCCCTCCTCTGCTGCGTACTGCCCGGGCATCGCGGCCGGACGCCAGTTCAGTGTAGGGATCCGGCGCCACGGCCGCCCGTCCACGGCTGGGCGACGTGGGTCGCCCCCCTCGCCACCCGCTCTCGGCGGGCCGCCAGCGTCGATGACGCTGTGACGAGCGCCGCTCCAGGCTCGCCCATCGCCCAGAGAGGCACCCCGGGCTGGGCGAGGAGGTCATCGGCCCCCGACCGGGCCGCCCCCGGCGGCAGGCCAGCTCCTCGCCGCCGAACGACGGGTCAGGAACGCTGGCCTGGCCCCCGACCCGCGACCAGCCCCGAGCGCCCGGTCAGGCGAGGCGGCCCGGCCGAGGGACGTCGACGCCCCTCGGCCATGGCCCTCGTCGCTTCCCCGCTCGCGATGACGGCGAGGCCCTTGGCTCCCCGGCCCCCGCGATCACAGAACGGCCCCGTCCGGCCCTGGCTCTTCCTCCTCGGTCTGGGTCCGGAAACGCAGCCTGGGGCCAGAGGGGGTGTCGGTCCGATCGATCACCACCCCGTCCAGCGCGGCGCTGATCTCGGCCGGGATGTGGAGGAGATCCTGACCCTGGCGCTCCACCACCTGGTCTCCCTCACGCGCCTCGCCGAGGACGAGGCCCAGCCGCTGCTCATCGATCTGCTCCAGCCGGACGACCCGACCGGAGGGACGATCGAGCGTCGCCAGCAGATCCGCGGCGCTCTCGGTTACCTGAATCATGGCCTCCACCTCCTTGGAGCCGGTGCAGCCGGTAACCAGGCCCACCCTACCAGAGAGGCCGCCGGTGATGCCCGGGCCCCTCCCCCGCCGCCTCGACGGCGGGAGCGAGAACATGCCATGCTTCAGCCGCCATGAGCCTGATCGGCGCCCGACGTCCACGAGTTGAGGACGAACGACTGGTGACCGGCCGCGGCCGGTTCGCGGCCGACGATCGACCCTCCGAGCTTTGCCACCTCGCCCTGCTGCGGTCACCGCATCCCCACGCCCGGGTACGTCGTGTCGACGTGAGCGCCGCGCGCGCTCGCCAGGATGTCCTGGCCGCCTGGACGGCGGCCGACCTGCCCAGGCCGGGGACCATGCCCAGGGCCGAGTTCCCGCCCCCACCCCCACTCGCCGACATCCGCCTCCAGCCCATCCTGGCCGGGGAGGAGGTGTGCCACCAGGGGGAGGCCTTCGCGCTCGTGGTCGCGACCTCGCCCGAGGCCGCGGTCGACGCGCTCGAGGCCATCGAGGCCGAGCTGGAGCCCCTGCCCAGCGTGGCCGGGGCCGCCGAGGCAGCGGCCGAGACGGCACCCCCGGCCCACACCGGCGCCGCCGGGAACGTGGCCGGCCGATCCACGATCGCCTTCGGCGATCCCGATGCCGCCTTCGCCAACGCCCCGGTGACGGTCTCCGCCACGCTGTCGCTGGCCCGGATCTGCGGAGCGGCCATGGAGCCGCGGTCGGTGACCGCTGTGCCCCAGCCCGACGGCACCCTGCTCCTGCGCACCTCGACCCAGTCGGTCTTCGGCGTCCGGGACGCGGTCGTCAGCGCCCTGGGGCTGGAGCCGAGTCGGGTGCGGGTCGTGGCCGAGGACGTCGGCGGGGGCTTCGGGGCCAAGGGCAGCCCCTACCCGGAGGAGGTGCTGACCGCCCTGGCGGCCCTGCGCCTGGGACGGCCGGTGCGCTGGGTGGCCACCCGGAGCGAGGATGGCGCCACCACCAACCAGTCCCACGGCACCCGACTGGAGCTTGAGCTGGCGGCCGAGCTCGACGGGCGGCTGCGGGGGATGCGCGGCCGCCTGCTGCACGACATGGGGGCCTACGCCGGCGAGGGCGCGGGCCAGGCCACCAACATCGCCCTGCACCTGCTCTCGGTCTACCGGCTGCCGGCGATGCGGGTCGAGATCTGGAACCTCTACACCAACTCGGCGCCGACGGGCTTCATCCGGGGAGGCGGGCGCGAGGTCGGGAACTTCGCCGTCGAACGGCTCATGGACCGGCTCGCCGACCGGCTCGGCCTTCCCCGGGATCAGGTGCGCGAGCGCAACCTGCTCCGTCCGGGGGACATGCCCTACGACACCGGGCTCAGGATGGGACCGGCGCCGGTGCGCTATGACCTTGGCGACGTGCCTGCCATGCTCTCCCGCCTCCGCACCCTGATCGAGGGCGAGCCGGTGGGCGTGGAGGGCAGGCGGGCACGCGGCCTCGGGATCGCCTGCTACGCGGAGTCGACCGGCTTCGGGCAGCGCGAGCCAGCCCGGCTCCAGGTGGCGAGGGACGGGATCGTGACCGTCCGCCTTGGCTCCACGCCTCAGGGGCAGGGCCACCAGACGATGGCCGCCCAGATCGTCGCCGAACGTCTGGGATGGCCGATCGACCATGTGCGGGTCGTGGTGGGCGACACCGCCGCCGTGCCGTATGGGCTGCTCACGGCCGGCAGCCGCTCGGCCGTGCACGTGGGCAACGCCGCCGCCGGCGTCGCCCTGGAGGCACGTCGGCGGCTGCTGGAGCTGGCGGCGGAGCGGCTCGAGGCCGATCCCGCCGACCTGAGCCTGACCGATGGGGTGGTCGAGGTTCGGGGGGCCCCCTCGCGCCGGGTCGCCGCCCCCGAGCTGGTCCCCGACGGGGGCCTCGAGGTGGGGCACGACTTCGCGCCCGAGCAGGGGACCACCTGGGCCAGCGGCTGCCTCGGGGCGGTGGTCGAGGTCGATCTCGAGACCTACCGTGTCGACGTCGTCCGCGCGCTGCTGGTGCACGACTCGGGACGCCTTGCCAACCCCATGCTGGCCGAGGGCCAGCTCCACGGCGGGCTGGCCCATGGCATCGGCTACGCCCTCTTCGAGGACGCCGCCTACGAGGCCGACGGCAACCAGCGTGCCCCCAGCTTCCTCGACTACGCCATCGTGTCGGCGCCGGAGATGGCGACCTCGATCCGGGTCGAGCATCTGGAGACGCCCAGCTCGGCCAACCCCGAGGGCTTTCGCGGCATCGGCGAGAGCTCGACCATCCCGGCCCCGGCCGCCATCTGCTCCGCGATCGAGGACGCGCTCCGGCGCGCGGGACGGCAGGTCGAGCTGCATGAGCTCCCGGTGACCCCGGATGGGCTCTTCCGCCGGCTCAGCGCCCCGACCGAGCGAGAACGATGAGGCTGGAGCGCGTCGAGCTGCGACGGCTGCGGCTCCCCTTGGTGGCGCCCTTCCGCGCCGCGACGGGGGCGCAGGCCGACCGCGACCTCCTCCTGGTGAGGGTGACCACCGACCTCGGCGAGGGGTGGGGAGAGTGCGCCGCCCTCGGAGAGCCGACCTACACCTCCGAGTACACGGAGGGGGTCCGCCACGTGATCCGGGCCCACCTGCTCCCGCGCCTGCTCGGCCGGGAGCTGAGAGGCGCCGATGAGGTGGCCGAGGCGCTGCGCTCGATCCGAGGGCACCCCATGGCCAAAGCATGCCTGGAGATGGCCTTCCTGGATGCGGAGCTCCGGGCGCGGGGGGAGTCGCTCGCCCGGCACCTCGGGGCGGTCCGCCCGACGGTGGAGTGCGGGGCCGCGGTCGGGCTCCAGGACTCGGTCGACCATCTCCTCGAGGCCTGCGCGCGCGCGCTGGAGGCCGGCTACCGCCGCCTCAAGCTCAAGATCGAGCCCGGCCGAGAGCTGGAGACGGTCCGGGCCGTGCGCGAGTGCTTCGGCCCTGTGCCCCTCCAGGTCGATGCCAACGGTGCCTACGAGCTCGAGGACCTGGACCGGCTCGCGCGCCTCGACGAGTTCGACCTGCTGATGATCGAGCAGCCGCTTGCCGAGGACGACCTTCGCGGCCATGCCGAGCTGGCCCGCCGGTTGCGCACCCCCATCTGCCTCGACGAATCGATCACCTCCCCGCGGATGGCCGCGGCCGCGATCGCCGCCGGGGCCTGTTCCATCATCAACCTCAAGGCCGGTCGCGTGGGGGGATACCTCGAGGCCCGTCGCATCCACGACCTCTGCCGGGCCCAGGGGGTGCCGGTCTGGGTGGGCGGCATGCTCGAGACCGGCCTGGGCCGCGCCGCGAACCTGGCCTTGGCCGCCTTGCCCGGCTGCACCCTGCCTGGAGACCTCTCCGCCCCCGACCGCTACCTGGCGCGCGACCTCGTCGACCCCCTCCCCATGCAGGACGGCCGTCTGCCCGTCCCCACCCAGGCAGGGGTCGGGGTGAGCGTGCACGAGGAGGCGGTGCGCGAGCTCACGGTTGACCTCGAGGTCGTGGCCCCTGAGCGACCGATGCTCCGGCGGCCCTGAGCCGACCCGATCAGGGGATGCCCTTGGGGTTGCCCTGGCTGTCGGTGGTGATCTGGGCCAGCTGGTTGGCGACCGGGGTGCCGTCGCCAGGGTAGACGATCACCGGCATCCCCACCTCGGCCCAGTTGAAGACCCACTGGGCGTCCGCGTAGGGCACGTGGATGCAGCCATGGCTGCGGGTCGAGGGATCGTACTGGGAGCCTGGCCCGAGCTCCGAGTCGGGCTCCCAGTAGGCATCGTGGATCGACTCACCGGTGTTGGTGAAGAACGTCGCCCACTGGACCACGGTGTCGGGATACCAGTACGGGGAGCCCGGCGGCCAGGGCGAGTGCATGGTCCAGGGATGAGACTTGAAGAGCACCTTCATCGGCCCGAAGTCGGTCCCGATGTCGCCCACCCCCCGAATCCCGGTCGTGACCGGCGTGTCCATGACCACCTGTCCGTTCTGGTAGGCCCAGAGGTGTTGAGCCTGGAAGGAGACCACGATCGCCTTCGGGGGCAGCCCGGCGATGAAGGCCTGATGGATCTGCGCCGCGTAGCGCTCGACCCCGGCGGCCCCCAGGGCGGCCTGGTTCACGTCCGCCGACGCCACCAGCGGCGCGAAGTGCTCCAGACGGCTGATCGCCCGGGCCACGGCCGCCTCGTCGGGGAAGGGCTTGGAGACGTTCATATAGGCCACCACCGACGCGTCGTTGCGCCCGGCGGCGATGGCCTGCTGCCCCGCCTGCTGGATGGCGGCCAGGTTTCCCCCGTCCTGCGCCAGGAGCTGCTGGGCCGCCTGCTGGACCGCTTGGTTCTCCTGCTGGGTCTGGGCATACAGGGCGGTCGCGTCCCGCACCACCCCCTGCGCCTGCTGCAACGCGTTGCGGTAGTCGCGCAGCGTGCGGGCGCTCGCGTCGGCCTGGGCCGCCGCGTCCAACCGCTGCTGCAGCGACTGGAGGTCGGGGTCGGCGGCGCCGATTTGCTGGTCCTGGTTGACCTCGCTCCGCCCGGCCGCGATCTCTCGAGCGGCGTCGGAGCGGGCTCGGTCGAGGACCTGCCGCTCCAGGGTGCGGAGGCGGCCTTGGAGGGCTGCGGCCTGGCGAGCCAGGCCGTCGAAGTAGCCGGGACGGCCTGGGATCCACCATGGGGGCGAGCTCCTGTCCATCGCCTCCAGCTGGCCCGTGATCGGTGCCAGGTCCCGGCTCGTGTACCCGAGGCGAGCGTCGGCCTGCAGCCTGGCGCTCAACAGCTGCCGCTGGTGGTGATAGGCCGAGGCCGCCTGGCCAGCGGCAGCGTCGCTCCAGGCGACGAGCCCGCCCCCTGCCAGCACCATGGCAGCCGCCGTCACCAGCGCCCCAGCCTGGCTCCGGCTGCTGCCCTGCAGCCGTCTCAGCCACCTCCTCAGCGCCACCACGTCCAAGCCCACGGCTCACTACGAACATACCGCGGCGGCCCCGAGGCTAGCGATGGAGGACGAACGTCGCCCTTCGCCGGTACTCGTCGAGGGTGCGGGCGTCCAGGTAGGACATGCTGCTGCGGAGGCCGGCCAGGTACCGTTGGAGCACGACCGCGGCCGGGCCCCGGTAGGGCACCAGGGTCTCCGCGCCCTCGATGTACTCCGGGTCGGATCGTCCGAGCTGCTGCTGGACGGAGAACGACGCCGCGCCCCGCATGATCTTGAACTTCTTGCCCTCCATCGCGATCACGCGTCCCGGCGCCTCGTCAGTGCCGGCCAGGGCGGAGCCGACCATGACCACGTCCGCCCCCAGCGCCAGCAGCTTGCACATGTCCGCCGGCTTGCGCACCCCGCCGTCGCCGATGATCAGGGCCCGCCTTCGGACCTCAGCCGCCTCGGCGACCGCGTACGGGGTGGGGACGAAGACCCCGGTCTCGGTGCGGGTCTCGCACACCGAGCCGCCGGCGATGCCGACCCGGATCGCATCCGAGCCTGCCTCCTCCAGCCAGCGGAACGCCTCCGCAGTGGCCACGTTCCCCGCGATCAGGAAGACATCCCCCCAGGCGGCGCGGACCCGCTCGATGGCCCGCGCCACCTGGACGTGGGCGCCGTTGGCCGTGTCCAGGCAGAAGATCCGGCAGCCAGCCTGGTAGAGCCGCTCGAAACGTTCCAGGAAATCGCCGGTGACCCCCACCGCCGCCCCGATAGGCTCTGGCCTCCCTGCCAGGCCCTGGGCCGCGCACTCGAACTCGGCGACCTCAGCCTCGATCGAGCAGAAGCGATGCAGCACTCCCAACGCGCCCTGGGTCGCCAGCGCCCGGGCCATGGCCGAGCCGCACACGTCCGGCATCGGCGAGGCGATCAGGGGCACGGAGAGGGTGAGGGGCCCGAAACGCACCGTCGGGTCCGCCTCGGAGCGATGCATCAGCGTCGAGGGGACTCGTGGCGCGATCGAGATCTCGTCGAAGTCGAAGGCCAGCGGCCAGGGGCCGCGACCGCGATCGGACAGCACGTCAACACTCTCTCACGGCTGGCCAGGTCGGCGCTGACCCCCGGCCCGACGCGGACCGCGCCCGCCGGCGAGAGGCCCGGGCAGGGGAGCTCGACCCTGCCAGGGAGCGAGCGTCAGCCCGGCGGCCTCCACGGTCGCCCGGCGCTCAACCAGCGTCCCACAGGTCGCCAAGGGCCGGTCACCGGGCCCGCGCACCCGAGGTGGGCCCCCCTTCCGCAGGGTCGCCCCGTGCGAGGCCAGGCCACGCGCCGGCCTCGTGGGGCACGCCGGGGCTCACAAAAGGCGGCGGCGTGGTAAAGAGGCATGGCGAGGGCGAGGGACGGTCGCCTCGTCCGTCCGGACGTGGAGGTGGTGACATGCAGACCATTCGAGCCGACCAGGTGGGCAGCCTGCTGCGGCCACCGGAGCTGCGGCAGGCCCGGGAACGCTTCCTGGCCGGGCAGCTCGAGCGCGACGCTCTGACCGAGCTCGAGGACCGGGCGATCACGGTCGCGCTCGAGCGTCAGCGCTCGGCCGGGATCGATGTCTACACCGACGGCGAGTTCCGGCGAGCCGCTTACATGACCGTCGTGACCGACGCGATCGAGGGCTTCTCAGCGAGCGAGGCCGGCCCCCGGTTGGCATGGCGGGCGGACCCCGGCCGGGAGGTGCCGCCAGAGGTGGCGAGCTTCACCCTGCCGGTCGTCTCCGACCGGCTGCGGCCGAGACGTCGCATCGCCGCCCACGAGGCAGCCTTCCTGCAGGCGCAGGCCCCGGGACCGTTCAAGGTGACGCTGCCCAGCCCCACCCACTTCTCCCCCCGGTGCTTTCGTCCCGGGGTCACCGACCGCGCCTATGCCAGCCCGTCGGAGATGACCCGTGACCTGGCGACGATCCTGGCCGAGGAGGCGGCGTACCTCGCCCGCGAGGGCGTCGGCTACCTCCAGGTCGACTCCCCCACCTACTCCGCCTGGCTGGACAGGGCCGCCGCCCAGGAGCAGGGCCCGACCTCCGCCCAGAGGCTGGCCGAGGCCATCGCCGCGGACAACGCCATCATCGAGGCGGCCCAGGCCGGCGGCGCCGTCACCGCCCTCCATATCTGTCGGGGCAACGCCAGCGGCGCCTGGCTGACCTCCGGCGGCTACGAGCCGATCGCCGAACAGGTCTTCGGCGAGCTGCGTTGCGATCGGCTCCTCCTCGAGTACGACACCGAACGCGCCGGCGGCTTCGAGCCCCTACGCCTGGTGCCGGCACCCAAGCTGGTCGTCCTGGGCCTGGTCTCGACCAAGTACGGCCAGCTGGAGTCGCGGGACCAGCTGCTGCGACGGATCGAGGCGGCGAGTGCCTTCGTGCCGGTCGAGCGGCTGGCGCTGAGCCCTCAGTGCGGCTTCGCCTCCAACTTCCGCGGCAACCCCCTCACCGAGGAGGAGCAGTGGCGCAAGCTCGAGCTGGTGGCCTCCGTGGCGCGCGAGGTGTGGGGCTGAGCCACCCCCGCGACCTGGTGATGGGAGCGCCCCCGGCCCACGAGCGGCGCGAGGGCCCACGCCGGGGTGGCAGCCTCAGGCTGCCGCCTCCTCCCGGGATTGGAGCCCCTCCGCCACCTGTCGTCGACGGGCCAACAGCAGGACCGCGCTCCCCAGCACCGCCATCGCCGCCAGCAGGAAGGGCGACCGGGGTGACACTCGCTCGGCCAGGACCCCGGCCAGCACCGGTGCCACCGCGGCCCCCGACCACCTGAGCAGGTTGTAACCCGCCGAGGCGACGGAGCGCGTGAAGGGCGAGACCTCCATCGCCAGGCTGGTGAAGAGGGCGTTGTTGACGCCCAGCAGGGCGCCAGAGATGATCACCCCCGCGATCACCAGCGACCGGGTCGCAAGCGCCATCACGACCAGGTCGGCCGCCAGGAGAAGGAGCACCGCCAGCACCACCGCCATCGGCCCCAGCCGGGCTCGGAGCCAAGGCGCGACCAGCACCGAGAAGACCGCCACCAAGACCCCCCAGCAGGCGAAGATCAGCCCCAGATCGCGCGGCGACATCCCGAGCAGGAGCGGGGTGTAGGCCAGCACGATGAAGAAGCCGAAAGCATAGAGGAGGCCACCCAGCGCCAACGCCAGCAAGGCCGGATGCCCGAGGGCGCGGAAGGTGTCGGCCGCACCTCGACGTTGCTCGGGAGGGCCAGCGTCACGGACCATGGTCGAGGTGAGGATGAACGCGATCGCCATCAGCGTGGCGGTGCCGAAGAACGGATAGCGCCAGCTCATCGAGCCCAGGGCCGCCCCCAGGATCGGGCCGCAGGAGATGCCCAGGCCCAGGGCCGCCTCATAGAGCGTGATCGCGTTGCCGAGGCCCCCGCTGGCCGCGCCCACGATGATGGAGAGGGCGGTGGCGGTGAAGAGCGCGTTTCCGAACCCCCAGCCGCCCCGGACCAGGGCCAACATCGTGATCGAGTTGCTGAGGCCGGAGAGGGAGGCGAACACCACCACCACCAGCAGCCCGGCGAGCATGGTCCCCTTCGCCCCGTAGCGGGTGGCGATGGCCCCGGTGACGAACATCGCGCTCGCCATGACCGCGATGTAGGTGGTGAAGAGCAGCTCCACCTGCCACGCCGACGCCCGCAGCCCTCGGGCGATGGTGGGCAGGATGGGATCGACCAAGCCGATGCCCATGAAGGCCACGCAGGCGGCGAAGGCCGTGGCCCAGACCGCCCGAGGCTGACGAAGGAGGCCAGCCCCGAGCCCCGATCCCCCGGCCTGCTCCTCCCTCACGGCCACCCCTCGAGGAGGCGGTCGAGCGCGGAGACGGCGCCAGCCAGGGCCTGCCGCTCCTGGTCGCTCAACCGCTCCAGCCGAGCTCGCAGCAACTCCGTGCGGCGGGCCATCACCTCCGCCGCCAGCGCCCGGCCGGCCTCGGTGATCGTGACCTCCACGCAACGCCGGTCGTGGCTGTCCATCCGTCGCCGCACCCAGCCGTTCCGCTCCATCCGGGTCACGATCTCGGTCATGGTCGGCAGCGCCACCCCCTCGGCGTGGGCCAGCTCGCTCATCCGGTGGGGACGGCCATCCAGCAGCGTGCCCAGCACCAGCGTCTGCGACATGCTCAGCGCCAGCCCCACCGTCTGCCGGCGCAGCAGGTGGCTCAGGCGAGCGAGCCGCGGCCGCAGCTCACGGGCCAGCTCCTCGGCCGAGGAGCTGGCCCCGCTCGCCATCACCCGCCGGCTCTCCCCAGTGGCCATCATTTCGTGGTGCGAATACTTAGGATAACGAACTTTTCCTCCCTGGCGGGCACCGCAGTGGGCGCCACCGCACGGGCGGGCCAGAGCCCTCCTCATCGCACCTCGAGCGCGGTGTCGTCGATCAGGAACGAGGTCGCGAGCGAGGCGTCCTCGCTCCCCACGAACTGGATGGTGACGGTCTGGCCGGCGAAACGGGACAGGTCCACCGTTCGCCGCACGTAGGTCCCGCTGGCATCGAGGTTGGAGTAGGTGGCGACGGTCTGGGAGCCGACGCGCACCGTCAGCGTGTCATGGGCGACCCCAGTGTGGTCATCGCTGACGACCTTCAGCCAGAAGCTGAGGACGGACGAGACGCAACCCGAGGGGATCGTCACCTGCTGGCTCAGCGTGTCAACGTGAGGGACCCCGTAGCCATCGAGCCAGGCGTAGTGGGTCCCGCTGTGGGCGGTCTCGCCGTCAGCGTTGGACGCGATCACCCCCGGCGTCGCCGTCCAGGGGGCGGTGCCGTCCTCGAACCCGGGGTTCCCGAGCAGCTGGCGCGGCGCGCAGGCCGGGACCACCACCCAGTCGAAGGTCGTGCTGCCCGTGGCACCAGCCTGATCCCGGGCGGTCACCGTTACCCGGAAGGTGCCAACCCGAGTCGGGGCACCGGCGATCTGCCCGCTGGCGGGATCGATCGAGAGCCCGGGAGGCAGCCCCATCGCGCTCCAGCGGTAGGGGGGCACGCCCCCGGAGGCGTGCAGCCGCAGGTCGACCGCCTGGCCAAGGGAGGTCGACTGGGTCCCCGGGGGGGCGACGCTCACCGGGGCCGGAGGGGAGGAGGTCGGAGCGAAAGCCGCGACCCCGCTCGGCGTCCCCAGGCCGGTGGGACCATCCCAACCGCTGCCGGCGGTGCAGAGCAGGTTGCCACAGCCGCCGTTGCTGCCGTCGGTCACGTCGTTCAGGTCCGAGGGATGCGCGTAGGGATAGCTGGCTGGCTCGTCCCCGGCGCCGGGGGTGCCGGCCAAGGCATAGACGGCGGCGATGAGCGGCGCCCCCACGCTGGTGCCCCCGAAGACGTTCCAGCCCCCGAGCCCTCCGTAGGTGTCGTAGACGGCGACCCCCGTGGATGGATCGGCGACCGCGGAGACGTCGACCACGGCGCGTTGGGCGCAGTCGGTGACGACGTCCTGCCAAGAGGGTCTGGCGACGAAGGACGAGCAGCCGGAGCCGGTGCCTGGCCAGGCCGCCTCGACCCAGCCTCGGGGGTTGGCGGCCCGCATCAGCGTGGTGCCGCCAACCGCGGTCACGTACCGTGAGACCGCCGGGTAGGCGGTGCCATAACCGCTGTCACCGGCGCTGGCCGTGATCACCACCCCGGGGTGATCGAAGGTTTGCGCGTCGGTCGTGACCTCGCCTGCGAACTCGGGCTCGCCGTAGCTGTTGGAGATGTACCGGGCCCCCATGGTCACGGCGGTGCTGACCGCGGTGAAGAGGTCGGCGTCCTGGTTCGACGCGGCCTCGAGCAGGAGGAGGTGGCAGGCGGGGCAGATGGCCGAGACCATGTCCAGGTCGAGCGAGATCTCCCCTGCCCAGCCCACGTCGGGCGCCGGCAGAGGAGCGGCCTGACCATACTCGTTCACCTTCCGGAAGCAGCCGTTGGCGGTGGTGCACGGAGGCAGGGCGAAGCGCTGTCGGTACACGGCAAGGTCGGCCTCAGCGCTGGGATCGTCGTAGGCGTCGACGACGGCCACGGTCGCCCCTCCGCCGGAGCCGGTCGGCAGCCGGTAGGCGCTGCGGAGGTCGGCCGGCCCGTAGCCGGCGGGCGCGTCGGGGGTGGCCATGAGCAGCCGCATGGCGAAGCACTGCACCTGGTGGGGGAGGGAGGGCGTCGAGCACAGGGCCTGGCTGGTGGGCTGGACGTTGTCCGCCGCCCGGGCGGCCGGGATCGGGACCGAACCGAGCAGCAGGGTGAGGCCGCAAGCGAGGAAGGCGCGGAAGGCAGGTGTGGGCATGTGGCTCTCCGGGTGCAGGTATGGGTCGATCCGGCGAAGGCGCTCGCCGCCCCGGCGCCGGTGGCCGGAGCAGGGTGGCGGGCACGCCTCTGTGGGATGGCTACGTCGCGGGGACGGCCCTGGAGCAGGCCCGGAGCGGGCGAGGCCGACGCCCGGCGCCGGCCGATCCCCCGGCCGCAGAGCGGCCACAATAGCTCCGTGACCACCACGGCCGACACGAGCGCCGCACGGCTGGACCCCTACGACCTCCTCGACCTCGACTCATTGCTCGACGACGAGGAGCGGCTCGTTCGCGACACCGTGCGTGACTTCGTGCGAGCCCGGATCCTGCCCGAGATCGACGAATGGTTCGAGCGCGGGATCTTCCCCCGGGGACTGGTCGCTGAGATGGCCAAGCTGGGCCTGCTGGGCATGCACCTGCACGGCTACGGTTGCCCGGGCGCGGGGGCGGTGTCGTACGGGTTGGCCTGCATGGAGCTGGAGGCCGGCGACTCCGGCTTCCGCAGCTTCGTCTCCGTGCAGGGGTCGCTCTGCATGTTCCCGATCTGGCGCTTCGGCTCCGAGGAGCAGAAGCAGGAATGGCTGCCGCGCATGGCCCGAGGCGAGGTGATCGGCTGCTTCGGCCTGACCGAGCCAGACGCCGGCAGCGATCCGGGAAGCATGCGCACCAGCGCTCGCCGCCGCGGCTCGGACTGGGTCCTGAACGGAACCAAGCTCTGGATCACCAACGGAAGCCTCGCCGACCTGGCCATCGTCTGGGCTCGCACCGAGGAGGGCATCCGGGGCTTCCTCGTGCCCACCTCCAGCCGTGGGTTCAGCGTCCGGGACATCCACCGCAAGCTCTCGCTACGCGCCTCCGTGACCTCGGAGCTGGTGCTCGAGGACGTGGTCGTGCCAGGCTCCGCCATGCTCCCGTCGGCGGTCGGGCTCCGCGGGCCCCTGTCTTGCCTCAACGAGGCTCGCTACGGCATCGTCTGGGGGGCCATGGGCGCCGCCCGGGCCTGCTACCAGGCGGCGCTCGAGTACGCGAAGGCACGGATCCAGTTCGGCCGTCCGATCGCGGCCCACCAGCTCACCCAGCGCAAGCTGGTGGAGATGGCCGTCCAGATCGGCAAGGGCACCCTGCTGGCGCTCCACTTGGGCCGGCTGAAGCAACAGGGCCGCCTCCTGCCCGAGCAGGTCAGCGTGGGCAAGCTCGACAACGTACGGGCCGCCCTGGAGATCGCCCGCGAGGCCCGCAGCGTGCTCGGGGCCAACGGCATCACCCTCGAGTACCCGGTGATCCGACACCTGAACAACCTGGAGTCGGTCTTCACCTACGAGGGCACCCACGAGGTCCACACCCTGGCCATCGGCGAGGCCATCACCGGCCTCTCCGCCTTCCGCTGATGCCGACGCTCGGTCACCCCGTCTGACGGAGGGCGGCCTCCAGCCCGTCTCCGAGCGCTTGGGCGATCTCCTGCTGGCCGGAGGCCGAATCGGCCAGGTCGGCCTCGGCGGGAGCGGTGAGGAAGAGCGGCTCGACCAGAGCGCCGGGCATCCGGCTGGGGTGATCGAGGTACCCAGGTTGGGCAGGCCCGAGCAGAAGGAGGTGACCGTAGCGGTCGGCGCGGTCGCTCAGCGTGTAGGCGTCGAGCTGGTCGTCGGGGACCACGCCCCGATCGGTCAGACCCAGACGCGCGACCATGGCCCGCTGGAGGTCCTGGGCCAGACGCAGGCTCTGGGTCGAGAAGGGCCGGGCGTCGTCGTAGATCGTCTCGGTCCCCCCCACCGAGGGGTCGTCGAAGCCATTGCAGTGGATGGAGAGGAGGACGGCGGCCCGAGAGGCGTTCGCGCAGGCGATCCGTGCCACCAGGTCGCGGTGGATGCCATCCGCGCTCATGACCGGCGGGCTGTGGGGGCCGAAGGAGGCCACCGTGCTGTCGCCGGTGCGCGAGAGGACGACCCGGTAGCCGTCGCGACGCAGGCGAGCGGCCAGGTCCAGGGCGACGTCGAGGGCCACCGTCTTCTCCTCCACCCGCCGGCCGTCCGAGGTGGTCCCGACCACGCCGGGATCGGGGCCGCCGTGCCCAGGGTCGATGAACACGGTCCGCCCACGGTCGGGACCGAGCGGCGCGAACGCACGGCAGGCACCCGGCGCCAACCCGGACAGGACCGTCTTCGCGGGGACCTCGGTCGCGCCGGGGCCGACGATCGCGGCGCAGGCGCGGCCAGCCAGGAAAAAGGCCATCACGCAGGCCAGCAGGGCGAGCATCGCCGGTAGCCGGCGTGGACGCCGTCGCGGAGGCCGCCGAGATCGAAGCGGGACGTGGGGTGAGCGGTCGATCGGCGACGCTCAGTCTAGCGACGAGGTCCCTCGCCCACCAAGCCCGCGCTTCCGGCGCTCAGGAGAGCGCCCAGCTCGGTCAGAGGCGCCCACACGCCAGCCCGAGCGGCAAGGTCCCGGGCCTGGGCCAGGGCCCGGCCATCCACCTCCCCGGCACCGGCCGAGCGGGTGGCCTCGCTGCGGCCGGTGCTGGTGTTGACGATCTCGAGCAAGCGGGCACGGTCCAGCCCTTCGGCCTGGGCGATGCGCAGCACCTCGCGGACCGCGATCAGGTTCAGCGCCGCCAGGGCCCGGCACATGACATCGAGGGAGAAGCCCTCGCGGGAGCTCGGTCGGCCAGCGCTCCTGGCCGCGATCACCGCGTGCACCCGGGTGAAGTCCGCCCCCGCCCCCATGGCTCGGGTCGCCTCCCTCCAGGTCACCAGGGCTCCGGAGAGGAACGGCATCGGCACCGCGTGGGCGGCGCCGATGGCAAGGGCCGTGGCCACGTCCTTCTCCATCAGACCGGCGCTGAAGCCAGCCGCGTAGCTGCGGGGGAGCACGTCGCGGGGGTATTTGACCTCGCTGTTCTGGCTCCTGGCCGGCCCCTCGTTGACCGCGCGCACGGCCTCCTCCTCACCTACCCCATAGCTGGCCGCGGTGACCAGCAGCTCGGCCGTTCCAATCAGCGACACGGCCGAGAGGGCGTTGTTGAGGGCCTTGGTCGCATGGCCCGCCCCCAGCGGGCCCGCCCAGCGGATCGTGGAGGCAAAAGCGGCAAGCACGGGGCGTATCCGCTCGAGCAGCTCAGGGTCACCCCCGGCCATGGCCGTCAGGGTGCCCGCCCTCGCGCCTGCCACCCCTCCGCTCAAGGGGCAGTCAACGAAGGCCACGCCCAACCGAGCCAGCTCGGCCGCCACCTTCCGAGTGGTCTCCGGCAGGGAGCTGGTGAGGTCCACCACCAGAGGGGGATGGGCCTCGATCAGCCCGGCCAGGGAGGACTCGACGGCGGCGGCATCGGGGAGGGAGAGGAAGACGATCTCCGCTCCCCTGGCGGCAGCGGCCAGGCTCTCCTTGACCTCCCCACCCGGCGAGAGCACGGGATCGTAGAGGGAGAGGCGATGCCCCGCCGCGCGCAGTCGCTCGGCGATCGCCGAGCCCATCCGACCGACCCCTGCAAGTGCGATCTCCATGCTCCCAGAGTACGTGCGGGTATCACCCATCGAGTACGATCCCATGCCGTGGGGGAGCGGCCTCGGGAGGGATCAGGACGGTCGTCCGGGCCGTTGCGGGTGGCCCTGCTCACCTATCGAGGGAATCCACGCTCGGGCGGCCAAGGGGTCTACGTCCGCCAGCTCAGCCGGGCGTTGGCCGACCTCGGCCACCAGGTCGAGGTGATGAGCGGTCCTCCCTACCCGGAGCTGGAGGTGAGGGAGAACGTCCGCCTGACCAGATTGCCGAGCCTGGACCTCTACCGGCCGGAGGCGCCCTTCCGACCTCAACGACCGATTCGAGGGCCGATCGACCTGCTGGAGTTCGGGATCATGTGCAGCGCCGGCTTCCCCGAGCCGCTCACCTTCAGCCTCCGGGCCTGGGCCGCACTTCGCAGGCGACGTCAATGCTTCGATGTGGTGCACGACAACCAGTGCCTGGGGTACGGGCTCCTCGGCATCGCGGCCCTCGGGCCCCCCGTGCTGGCCACCATCCACCACCCGATCCAGATCGACCGCCGCCTGGAGCTGGCGCACGCGCCCCGTGGTCGTCGGGCCGCGCTCCGCCGCTGGTACGGCTTCGTCCGGATGCAGGCCCGGGTCGCGAGGCGTCTTGCGCACGTGATCACCGTCTCGGCCGCCGCCCGGGACGACGTCATCCGGGAGATGGGCGTCCAGCCGAAGCGGGTCACGGTCGTCCCCAACGGGGTCGACACCGAGCTCTTCCGACCGCTGCCCGGACGGCCTCGCCAAGCCGGTCGCATCATCTCGATGGCCGGCCTCGACACCCCCATCAAGGGCTTGGCACCACTGTTGCGCGGCTTCGCCCGCCTCCGTGCCCACCAGCCGGCGGAGCTGGTGATCGTGGGGCGCCCGCGCCCGGACGGCCCCGCCGCCCGTCTGCTCGAGGACCTGCGCCTGAACGGATCGGTGCGCTTCCTCGGCGGGGTGAGCGACCAGGAGCTGGTGGAGCTCTACGCCAGCGCCGAAGCGGCGGTCGTGCCCTCGCTGTACGAGGGCTTCTCCCTGCCGGCGCTGGAGGCCATGGCCTGCGGGGTGCCCTTGGTGGCGAGCCGAGCCGGAGGGCTCCCCGAGGTCACCGGCGCCGATGGAGAGGCCGCCCTCCTGGTGCCACCCGACGACCCCGAGGCACTGGCCGGTGCGCTCCTGACCGTCCTCTCCGACCCCAGCCTGGGCCGACGACTCGGAGCCCACGGTCGCGAGCGGGCCACCCGCCGCTTCAGCTGGAGGGCGACCGCCCAGGCCACCGCTGACGTCTACCGGACGGTGCTGGCGCAGGCGATGGGGAACCGGTCGGGATGCTGACCATCGACCTCGACCGCCTGGGGGTGCGGGCTGGGGCCAGCGTCCTCGACCTCGGCGCTGGCTCGGGCCGGCACGCCTTCGAGGCCCTGCGACGCGGGGCCAGCGTGACCTGCCTGGACCTGCTCGCCGACGACCTCCGGTCGGCCCTGGCCACCCTCACGGCCATGGTGGAGGCCGGCCAAGCTCCCGGTGGCGCGACCTTCGGCGCGGTTCGGGCCACGGCCCTTGCCCTTCCCTTCCCCGACCGGAGCTTCGATCACGTGATCGCAGCCGAGGTGCTGGAGCACATCCCCGACGACAGGACCGCCATCCAGGAGATCGCTCGCGTCCTGAAGCCAGGCGGGACGTTGGCGGTGAGCGTGCCCCGTTGGTTCCCCGAGCGGATCTGCTGGGCCCTCTCCTCCAGCTACCATGAGCGTCCGGGCGGGCACGTCCGCATCTACCGTGGGCACGAGTTGCAGGCCCGGCTGGCCGCGGTGGGCCTGCGTGTGGTCGGCAGGGACCACGTCCATGCCCTCCACACCCCGTACTGGTGGCTACGGTGCCTGATCGGGCCTGACAACGACCGGGCCTGGCCGGTCCGTCAGTACCACCGTTTCCTGGTCTGGGACATCGTCCACCGGCCCCGCCTCGTCCGTCGTTGCGAGCAGGCGCTCGACCCGATCCTGGGCAAGAGCCTGGTCCTCTACTGTGTTGCCTGAGCTCCCAGGCCTCCTGAGCGCCGCACAGGCGGAGCAGACGGCGCAGGCCATCGCCGCCGTCCAGCGCCCGGATGGCTGCATCCCCTGGGAGGATGGGCAGCACGCCGATCCCTGGAACCATGTGGAGGCGGCCATGGCCCTGGACGTGGCCGGCCTGCACGAGGCGGCGGCTCAAGCGTACGAGTGGCTCGCCCGCCGACAGCGTCGAGATGGCTCCTGGGCCGCCTCCTATCGGGATGGACGGATCGAGAAGGCCTTCACCGACGCCAACTTCTGCGCCTACGCCGCCACCGGCATCTGGCACCACTTCCTGGCCACCGACGACCTCGCCTTCCTCTCTCGGCGCTGGCCCACGGTGGAGCGAGCGATCGAGTGCGTCCTCAGCCTCCAGCGGCCGGGAGGGGAGATCTGGTGGGCACGGGACCCCACGGGCCAGCCATGGCCAGGGGCGCTCCTGAGCTCCTGCAGCTCCATCCACAAGAGCCTGGAGTGCGCGATCGCGATCGCCGTCCGCCTCGGCCATCCCCGCCCCCGCTGGGAGGAGGCTCGCCGGGCCCTGCGGGCCGCCCTCCGTGACCGGCCGGCGGCGTTCGAGCCCAAGGATCGTTGGGCGATGGATTGGTACTACCCCGTATTGGGAGGGGCGGTTCGAGGCCCGGAGGCCGACGCACGCCTGGCCGAGCGTTGGGACGAGTTCGTGGTCGAGGGGCTGGGCGTTCGCTGCGTGGCCGACCGCGATTGGGTCACGGTGGCCGAGTCCTGCGAGCTGGTGCTCACCCTCGACGCGCTCGGCCGACGCCGGGAGGCGTGGACCATCTTCGGATGGCTCGGCCGGCTCCGCGAGCCGACAGGCCTCTATTGGACCGGGATCACCTTTCCGGACGGTGAGCGCTGGCCCCTGGAGCGACCCACCTGGACCTCAGCCGCGGTCCTGCTGGCCGCCGACGCCCTCTGCGGCGCCAGCCGGACCGCGGGTCTTTTCAAGCACCCGGAGCGAACCCACGGCGGTCACCTCCTGGAACTGGCCCGAGGCCAGGGCACGCCGGAATACGTGCCACGGGGCCTGCCCTCCCTGGGAGGGATCGGGGAAGACGTCGTGGATGACGAGGAGGCCGCCAGCGCGTAACCAGGGCGTCCACCCGGCATAGTCGGCCTGAGCGGCCGCCTCGGAGTGACCGCCGTCGATGAAGACCAGGCCAAGCGGGCAACGCCAATGGGCGGCCACCGTCGCAGAGTCGCCGACCACCGCGATCACCACCGGCTCCAGGCCAGCGCTGGCGATCGTCCGCCGGAAGGCCGGCAAGGTGTCGATACGGCCATCCGGGCCGAGGAAGCGAGGATCGAAGTAGGGCTGACCCGGCTGTTGCTCCTCGGAGCCTCGATGGTGGTCGACGGAGAAGAGCACCGTGCCGGTCGCGAGCGCAGCCGCGCCCAGGTAGATGGCCGACTTCCCGCAGTAGGAGCCGATCTCGAGCAGCGGCCCCTTGGCCCCAGCCCGGAGGCCAACCCGATAGAGGGTCATCCCCTCCTCCTCGGGCAGGAAGCCCGGGGCCTCGCGGGCGGCACGCTGGAGATGGGGCTCCAGCGGTCGGTCGTGCACAGGGTCGGGGCTCAGCCTCGCTCCTCCCCGGCCAGCACCTCCAGCTGGCGCCGGATGTGTCGGTCGACGTCCTGGGCCCGCCGCGCCCAGATCCGGGCATGCTCAGGCTGGCTCAGGATCAGGAAGTGTTCCGCCTCCACCGCCTCCACCACCTTGACCGCGAGCTCCTCCGGGGTCACCACCGAGTCCGGCATGCCCGCGGCGGCCACCTCCCCTCCATGAAGGCGGGCCCGATCGAGCAGGTTGGTGGCGACGTAGCCGGGGCACAGCACGGACACCCCGATGCCTCGGGGCCGCAGGTAGAGGGCGAGGCCAGCCGAGAACCCGACCACCCCGTGCTTGGTGGTGTCGTAGGGGATCGTCTGGGGGTTGTGCGGCACCAGCCCCGCAAAGGAGGCCGTGTTGACGATGTAACCGCTCCTCCGCGCCAGCAGGTGAGGCAAGAAGGCCCGCACCCCTCGCACCGGGCCGAGAAGGTTGACCTGGACGATCCACTCCCAGTCGGACATCGGGATCTCCTCGAGCGGCCCTCCCACCACGACGCCGGCGTTGTTCATGAGGAGGTCCACCTGCCCCATCTCGCCCACGGCCCGGGCCGCCAGCGCCTCCACGTCGGCATCGCGCGAGACGTCACAGCGCACCCCCAGCACCCTGCGGCCGATGGCTTGGATCTCACCTTCGACCGACGCCATCCGACGCTCGTCGAGGTCGGCAATGACCACGTCCGCCCCCCGACGGGCCATCTCCAGGGCGCACGCCCTCCCGATCCCGCTGGCGCCACCGGTGATCACCGCCACGCGTCCCGCGAGCTTCACGAGACGATTCTGACCGGAGGAACAAGGCCAGGGCCAGCCCCTCCCCGGGCAGGGGGGAGAACCGTTGCCGCTGAGTAAGCGATAGTCTCATACGGCACCCCTCACGGGGTTGCCCTTGCGGGCTTCGCGCTTCCCCGCCGCGTGCCCGAGAAGCCCGGGTCTTACCGCGGCTCTGCGCTTCACGAAGGCTCCAACTGAGCC
>DATGLL010000244.1:0-49941 GCA_035294145.1 Candidatus Dormiibacterota bacterium
ATGCCGTGCTGGGCATGCAAGGCGAGGAAGGGGGCATACACGCCTCTGGTCCGGAAGATGACGGTCAAGGGGTCAGGAGAGGTCACCTCCTCGAGGTGGAGGAGGAGGTCGGTCCGCCAGGGCGAGCGCAGGTCCTCGTACTGAGGGGCGAACATCAGCTGGTAGGTGAAGACCACGTCCTCGCCGGTGAGCGGGGAGCCGTCCGACCAGCGCAGGCCGCGACGGAGGTGGAAGGTGTAGGTGGTAGCGTCAGAGGAGACGTGGGGCAGGGACTCGGCGAGCAAGGGGATCAGGCCACCGTCGGCGGTCACGCCCAGCAGCCCTTCGAACAGCATCCGGCTGATCAGGATGCTCTGAGGGTCCTGGACCAGGACCGGCATCAGATGGGAGACATCTCCCACCCCTCCCTCCACCAGCTGGCCTCCCGCTCTCGGACGCTCGGCGCCCGAGCTCGGCGTCAGATGACCGACACAGGAGCCGAGCGGAGCGGCCAGCGCCAGGGAGGAAGCGGCCACGCTCAAGCCATGGAGGAACCTCCGCCGGGAGCATCGCCACTCCCGCCTAGGGACATCCGCGCCGCCTTGTTGCGCCCTCATCCTGCCCCACCCCTGCTCGGCCCGGGCTCCGGACCAACGCCCTGGATGTTCGCGGATGTGCATGATGGGACCGGGAACGAATCGGCGTCAACGCACCGCCATGGTGATCGGAGTTCTGCGCCTCACCCTCCACCTCCCCCACAGCGGCTCGCTGAAGGCCAAGCGGCACGTGGTGCGCAGCCTGCTGACCCGCACCCGCCAGCGCTTCCAGGTCGCGGCCATGGAGATCGGCGACCGCGACCGCTGGCAGCTCGCCGAGCTGGGCATCGCCTGCGTGAGCCCAGATGGTCGACATGCGGACGAGGTGCTGTCCCACGTCTTGCGCTTCGTGGAAGGCGCCGCCGGCGACGCCTGGGTGGTCGACGTGAGCACCGAGCTGGTCGATCTCTGAGCTTGGGCGCCGATCTCAATTGGGCCGCAGGGCCCGAACCCGCTCCTCGTCGTAGCCCAGCAGCTGGGTTAGCACCTCGCGCGTGTGCTGGCCCAGCAGCGGCGGCGGCAGGCGCACCGGCGAGGAGGCACCGTCGAGCTTCCAGGGGGATCCGACCTGGCTCACCCGACCCGCGGTCGGATGCTCAACCTCGATCCGCATCCCCCGTTCGACCGCGACCGGGTCGGAGAACGCCGCGGCCAGGTCGTGGATGGGCCCCGCGGGGATGCCCGCCGCCTCCAGCCTGGCCAGCCACTCGCGCGAGGAGCGCTTGGCCAGCCGGCGCTCGATCTCGACCGTCAGCTCGGCTCGCGCGGCCTGGCGGTCGGCATTGGTGGCGAAGCGAGGGTCACTGGCCAGTTCGGGCGCTTCGAGCGCCTGGCAGAAGCGGCGGTACTGCTCGTCGGAGCCGACCGCGATGTTGAGGTACCCATCCTGGGCGGCAAAGGTCCCGTAGGGCGCGATCGTGGAGTGGTGGTTCCCCTCCCGGGTCGGTGCCTGCCCGGTGGCGAAGTAGCGCCCGGCATGGTAGGTCATGACCGCCAGCAGGCTGTCGTTGAGGGCCACGTCCACGGTCCGCCCCACCCCCCTTCGCTGACGCTCAAGCAGGGCAGCCAGGATGGCGTGGGCGGTGAACATCCCGGCCATGAGGTCCCCCACCGGTACCCCGGCCCGGGTCGGGGGGCCGTCCGGGGCTCCCGTGATGCTCATCAGCCCGGAGGTCCCCTGGGCGATCTGGTCGTAGCCGGCCAAGGTGGGATGGTCTTGACCGAACCCGCTGATCGAGGCGTAGATCAGCTCCGGCTTGCGAGCTCGTAGCTCCTCGGCCCCCAGGCCGAGCCGGCCCAGCGCCCTCGGTCGATGGTTCTCGACCACGACATCGCTGACCAAGGCGAGCTCGACCGCGGCCTCCCGCGCCGGCCCGTGCTTGAGGTCCAGCACCACGCTGCGCTTGTTGCGGTTCACCGAGAGGAAGTAAGCGGATTCCCCATCGATGAACGGCGGCCCCCAGCGACGGGCGTGGTCGCCGCCTGGCGGTTCGACCTTGATCACGTCAGCCCCCAGGTCGCCGAGCAACATCGTGCAGTAGGGGCCAGCCAGGGCATGGGTGAGATCGAGGACACGAAGGCCCTCGAGCGGAAGCGGCGGCTTGTCCACCCCTTCTGCAGGCACTGATCCCTCCAATGGCACGTCCGGCTCCTCCTTGCCTCCGCTTCTTCCTCGCACCAAGCGTACGCTCTACGGACCACAGCCCACGACCCTGGTGAGGGGTACCGTGGGTCGGCGGTGCCCCCGGCACCAGGGCGGAATCTCAGGCGAGGGTTAGGGTTTTTCTACCATTGGGAATCACTGAGACGCGAACAGCTTTGGCACGCATCGAAACTGCAACGCGGGACGACCTGCAGGAGTTCCAGGCGACCCTGCCCTGGCCGCTAGATCCCTTCCAGGTCGAGGCCATCGAGAAGCTGGACCACCATCGAGGTGTCCTGGTCAGCGCCCCCACGTCCAGCGGCAAGACGGTGGTCGCGGAATACTGCAACTTCCGTGCCCTCCGTGAGGGGGGGCGGGTAGTCTACACGACCCCGCTCAAAGCGCTGAGCAACCAGAAGTACCGCGACTTCGTCCGGCAATACGGCGCCGAGCAGGTGGGCCTGGTCACAGGTGAGAACACGATCAACGACGAGGCTCCGATCGTGGTCATGACCACCGAGATCCTGCGCAACCTCATCTACGAGGACCTGCCCCGCCTGGACGACGTCCGCTACGTGGTGCTCGACGAGATCCACTACATCGACGACTTCCCACGGGGCTCGGTCTGGGAGGAGGTGATCATCCAAGCCCCCACCCACATCAAGCTCGTCGGCCTGTCGGCCACGATCGGGAACCATGCTGAGCTGGCCCGCTGGATGTCCGAGAACCGGGGACCGATCGCCACCGTCTACCACGATCAGCGTCCGACCGAGCTCAAGCTCTGGCTCGCCATGCGCAACCGCCTTTACCCGCTCTTCGGTCCCGACGGGGGAATCGATCCGGAGACATGGGCACGCGCTGCGGAGGAGGAGGAGGCGGGCTTCCGCGTACGAGGCTTCCGGCATCTCCCCTCCAACGATCTGCTGCACGTGATCGAGCAGCTCCAGGCACGGGAGATGCTGCCCGCGATCTACTTCATCTTCTCCCGGCGCGGCTGCCGCGAGGCGCTCCAGCGCTGCGCCTTCCACCAGCTTGACCTGACCACCAGGGCCGAGAAGCAAGCCATTGCCGAGCTGACCGAGCAGCGGCTGCGCTCGCTCGTCGATGCGGACGAGGCCGCGCTCTTCCGACGCCTGGTGGACGCCGAGATGCTGGGGCGCGGGCTCGCGGTCCATCATGCCGGTCTGCTCCCGTACCACAAGGAACTGGTGGAAGAGCTGTTCCAGGCCGGCCTGATCAAGGTCGTCTTCGCCACCGAGACCCTCTCGTTGGGCATCAACATGCCGGCCCGAGCGGTCGTGGTCTCGTCCTTCACCAAGTTCGACGGCGTCGAGTTCGCCACCCTCACCACCGGAGAGCTCACCCAACTCATGGGGCGAGCCGGACGTCGGGGCATCGACACCGTGGGGCATGGCGTGATCCTGAAGGAGTCCGACGTCGAGGTCGGCACCATCTACGAGGTCGCCATGGGCGAGAACCTCGTGGTGGAGTCGCGGTTCCTGCCCAACTACAACATGGCCCTCAACCTGCTTCGCCTCTACACCCCGGAGCAGGCCGACGAGCTGATGGCACGCTCTTTCGGCCAGTTCCAAAAGCGTCAGGCTGCGCAGCAGACGGCGGAGCGGCTGGCCAACCTACGCGCCCGGCTCGATGACCTGCACCGGACCTGGGACTGCCAGCGCTGCCGGCTCGAGGAGATGGCAGAGTACTTCCGGATCGAGGACCGTCTCCGGGCGCTTCGGATCGAGATCCGGCAGCGGCGGCGAGAGCTGGAGGGGAGACGGAGGCGGAAGAGCCACGGCCACCGAGGAGGGCAAGCCGAGGCACTGGCACATGGAGGGGCTAGCCACCGCGAGCTGCGCCGTCTTGAGGAGGAACGGCGGCAACTACAGGCGCGCGAGCGGAAGCTGCCGGTGGTCCGCTGTCCCCGCTTCTCCGAGCACCTCGGCGTCTACCGGGAGCATCGAGCCCTCCAACGAGAGCTTGAAGAGGGCCAGCAGCGGCTGGAGGCTCAGGCCGGTGAGTATCAACGGAAGCTCCGGCGGCTTTGCCGCATCCTGGCCGACACCGGGTTCCTGGCCGGCGACCGGCCGAGCGAGAAGGGCCTGCTCGCAGCCCGGGTCTACGGGGAGAACACGCTGCTCATCACCGAGGCGGTGTGGAACGGCTGGTTCGATGGGCTCGAGCCAGCCGAGCTCTGCGCGGTGCTGGCCATGCTGGCCGCGGAGGATCGAGGCCGTGAGCGCGGCCCTCGAGGACCACGGAGGTACCCGACGCCGGCAGTGGCGCAGACCAGCCGGCTGATCCGAGCCCTCTACTTCCGCTTCGCCGACCTGGAGCAGGAGTTGGACGAGCCCAACCTGCGGCCGCTTTCCTACGACTACATCGACTTCGCCTACCGCTGGGCGACCGGTGAGGCCATGGACGCCATTCCGCTCCCACCGACGGTCGACATCGGCGACGCGATCAAGGCCATGAAGAGTCTGTACTCGGTCCTACGTCAGCTGGAGTGGGCGCTCCGCCAGACCGAGATGCCGCTGCTGGCCACCGTCCGGCAGGCGGTAGAGGCCATGGAGCGCGACGTCATCAAGCGAACCTAGCCCTCCCGCCAAACCCTTCATCGAGCCGACGCCGAGTCTTTGACGAAGCTTCAACAAACCTTTGCCAAGGCTTTCCGAGGCGGTGACAACCTCACAGTGAGAGAGCAAAAAACACTGCACACTCGATGGCAAAGAGATGACCATCGGCTTCAGAGAAGACACACCGTCGTCGATCCGTGCGTAACTTTTTTCGCCCCGCCGTGGATTCTTCGTAATAGAGGAAGGTAGGCTGTGAGCTGGCAGGCACACTGTCAGTGAGCCAATACTGGGATCAGGAGCAGCGCGATTCATGGATACCGCTACCGCTACCTTGCTGGAGTCCGAGGGCCTGCAGACCGTCCGCGTGGGGTCCCGCGTCCGTGTCATGGACCTCGATGGCGAAGAGGAGTACGAGATCGTCGGTCGCGAAGATGCCGACGTCGCTCACGGGCGCATCTCCATGGAATCCCCGCTCGCCCAGGCCCTGCTCGGGCGTAGCCCCGGGGAGCAGGTCAAGGTGCGTGCCCCAGGAGGCCTGCGCGCCGTCACCATCCTCCACGTCGCCTGAGGCCAGCATCACGACTGGCTCCTGACCAACAGCATGCGGCGCGACCGGCGAGCATCGGGCCGCCGGTCGCGCCGCAGGGGCCGCGCTGGCCGGGGAGCGAGCTTCCCCGTCCCTGAAGGGGCTACATCGCCTCGCCGCTCCCCCCATCGACCACCAGGACCTCGCCGTTGACGTAGGCGGCAGCGTCGGAGACGAGAAAGACCGCCGCCCCGGCGATCTCGGCTGGCTCGCCAATGCGACCGAAGGGATTCGCCTCCACCACCCGGTTCAGGATCGCCTCATTGCCCCAGAGCGCCTGGGCGAAGCGGGTCCGGAAGAGGCCCGGGGCAATGCAGTTGACACGAACCCGACCGCCCAGCTCACGGGCCAGTTGCCGGGTGAGCATGATCACCCCGGCCTTGGTAACGTCGTAGATGCCCAGGCCAGGAGAGGGACGGAGACCGCCGGTGCTGGCCACGTTCAGGACGACCCCGCCATGCTCAGCCATCCAGGCCCGATAGACCAGTTGGGTGAGCACAAAGTAGCCACGGAGGTTGACCTCGAAGGTCTTGTCCCAGACCCCGAGGTCGGCATCGATGAGCGGGCCGAAATACGGGTTGGTACCAGCGTTGTTGACCAGGATGTCGATGCGGCCCAGCTCCTGCATGGTCCGCTCCACCAGGACCTTCAGGTCGGCCTCACGACCGGCGTGGGCAGCGATGGCCAGGGCACGGCCAGGGAAGCGCTCGTTCAATCGTTCCGCCTCCCGATCGAGGTCCTCCTGCTTGCGGCTGCTCAGCACCACCCGTGCCCCGTGCTCCGCAAGGCCCTCGGCAATGGCGGCGCCCAGCCCACGACTGGCGCCCGTGACGATAGCTACACGTTCGCTGAGCTGGAAATCCGGCACAGACGGATAGCATAGTCGCCAATGGAAACGAGCTCGGGCAAGCTCGCCGAGGACATCCTCGAGCGGATCTTCACCCCGACCACGAAGCCGAGCGCCCTCGACCAGGCAGAGGACACGCTACGACATCCCAAGCGGCTGGTGTACGTGGCGATGGCCAACCGCAACTTCTACTGGCGACACCATATCCAGAAGTTCGTCCTGGACTCCGGCCTGGTCCCGGTCAGCCCGTTCATGCTCTTCGACTACTACCTGCTCCACACCGTGCCCAAGAGCGTGGTGCGGGAGGCCATGAACAACCTCCTGGCCCGCTGCGACGAGGTGTGGGTCTTCGGCAGGATCTCGCTCGGGGTGAAGGTCCAGGTAGGCATCGCCAAGCGCCTGAACAAGCCGGTCCGATACTTCGACATCTCCGAGCTGCCGGTCGCGGTTCTCCCCATCTCGGCCGAGACGGCAGAGGAAGAGTTCAGGGACTAGCCGAGCAGGTCCGCCCTGCGATGCGCGAGGGTGTCCGGTGATCGCCTCACCCGGCGGTCGACCTGGGGAGAGGCCCCGCCTCATCCCCCTCCCCCACTGACCGCTCGGGACCACCCCGGACGGCGAGCTCTCGGCGCCGGCAGGCGGTCGGCGATCACGGCTAACGGCGCCTGGTTCAGCGGCTCTCGACCACCCGTCGGTGCCAGAGGTCCGGCTGGCGCAGCTCCACGTCGGTGGGCAGCGTCTCCGGCGACGCCCATACCCGGTTGAGGGCCTCCATCCCGTAGCGATCGTGGATGGCCCGTGCGAAGTGCTCGCCAACCCGGTACTGCTCAAGCTTGAGCTCGAGCCCCGTCACCCTCCAGATCAGCAGCTCGAGCAGGCTGCGCTCGCCACTGCGACGACGGTAGGCCTGCTCGAGTCGATCGAAGGAGGGAAGGAGGCGAGCCCCCACCAGGTTCATGACCAGGTTGCCATGGCCCTCGACCACGGTCATGGTCGTCTGCAGACGGCGCACCGTCTCCCGCTGGGCCGGCAGGCTGCTGGTCAGCGCCTGCCACGGCCTGCCGCCTGCCGTCCGCCAGGTGATCGCCTCCTGGATCAGCCTCTGGAGCTGAACGTTCAGGTGCTCGCGAAGCCAGGGATGGGCGGCAAACTGCCAGGCGTGCGTCATCTCGTGGAGGATCAGCCAACGGCGAAGGTCACGGCCTGGGAGCCCAGCCGCCGCCTCCCAGTCGGCGACGTTGGGTTCCACCAGGTAGAGTGCCTGCTCGATCGGCTCCCGGCCCAACAGCTGAGGATCGAACTGGCCGAGGACGCGACGCCCCAAGAAGGCCAAGAGCAGGCCGACGTAGTGATCCAGCCCAGCCCTCCCAAGATCGGCCAACCATGAGTTGGGGACCCGGGTCGCCTCCAGCAACGGCTCCAGCACACGGCGAAGGATGTCAAGGTTGAGGTCGAGCCAGCCTAGACGGTCCAGAGCCTGAAACTCCGGTAGCTGCCTCCCGGGAGGCAAGCCTCCCACCGTCTCCAGCAAGGGGTCCTCGAGCGCCGCCGCAAGTCGCCGGTAGAGCGCCACCGTCCGCCCGCGCCGGGGGCCGTCCATCCGATCGCCGTCCAGACGGGAGCGGGCGACACGGGACACCTCATCCCAGTCGATCATGGACGACATGCCTCCCCGGGGCCGGGTCGCCTCGATCCAGAGCGCGACCAACAGGGTCATGGACCCCAAGGCGAGGCCACGACGCACCCCCCTCCTCACCGACATCCTCCGAGGGAACCACCGGCCTGGGCCGACACGGGCATCGGAGGTCGGCCGCGGCCCCACCCATGGGGCGGCGCGACCCCGTCAGCCCTCCCTTCGACAAGGTCATCGAGACGCGCCAACGCCACCGATCTCGCCGGCCTCGCGAGGGCGTGGATACGCGGGGCCGACCCTGCCGGGCAGGGCCGCAGGGCCGCGCCTGCAGCCCGGTCGGGTCGACGGAAATCCTTCCGGCACAGGCCATCGCAGCCCATGCCCGGGCGGCCATCGCGCCGCCCACGGGCTCGGACGCCAGCACCGCGCCGGTGACGCCGAGGGCGAGCTACCTGCTCGAGCTGGCAGTTCATGCCATCACGTCTACCCTAGCAGGAGTCGAGGGAAGGCGCGAGGCCGATACCGGCCGCGCTCGCCTCGTGGGCAGACGTCCCACGAGGCAAGCGTGGCACGGTTAGAAGTCGAAGGAGAGGTCGTGGGTGCGCTTGAACAGCACCTTGCAAGCCTTGCACCGGAAGACGATCTGCAGCGCACGCCGACCGAAGGCCTCGGCGTCTTTGCCACAGACCGGGCAAGCCGCGATCTCACTCATGTAGGCATTTGGAAGCGGAAGAACCTTGATCTCAGCCTTACGCCGTCTCTTGGACATGGCAGGACTCACCGATGAGCTGACAAATAGACAGCTAGCCTAACAGACTGGACTGTGGAAGGCCACAGCCAAACCCTGCCAGCGTTGGCCAATGATGGACGCTCACGCCCATGACCGCAGCCGAGGCGGTATCCGCCAGGGCATGGGACGAAACGAGCACGGCCCACCGGCCCTCCCTTGAACCTTACGGCACCCGATGGGGAGCAGGAAAGAGGCTGGGCGTACCGCATGGAAGGGTCCCACCCTAGGGGAGCAGATGGCCTCGGCCGCTTCTTGCTACACCTCGAGGAGCGTCACATCCAGGTCCCGAAGCGGCTCCGGTACCTCCAGACCGTTGGTCTGCACGATCTTCAGGAGCGCGAGGATGTAGCGAACCCCGGCTAAGTTGACGCCGTGCTTACGAGTCAGCGTCTGAATCGCCTGTAGCTTCATGAGGTCACGCTGCGAGTAGCGGCGCCGGTTGGTGACCGTCCGCTTTGGCTTGATCATGCCGAGGTGCTCATACATCATCAGCGTGCGCGGATGGGTCTCCAAGATCTCCGACGCCACGCTCAGCGTGTAGATCGGCTTGTCCAGGTGAATGGCCGTGGCGTCGCTGGCCACCAGCACCGCCGGTTGGGCTTCCAAGGCAACTGACTCGTGCTGCTTGGTCTTCATCTGGTCTCTGTCTCTCTCCTTTGGCCAGCCTTCCAGCCTAACGTGTGATTACAGGCCCACAGGCCACTTTTCTACCCGATGCTGCCACGCGATGCCTGATAGGGGCAAGCGTTTTTTGTTAAAGATCGACGACAGCTTGCGGGACATCACGTCCCATCAGGGGATCAGAGACGGCCGGGAAAGCCGCGATCCCCGACTCGTCCACCTCCGTACGACCATGCCCCAACCCGAACCGGCCCCGACCACCGGCTCTCCTCGTGGCAGCAGCCATCCCTCCACCTTCCCCCGGTCAACGGGGCCGCTGGACCATCCCTGATCGGTGGCCGTTCCATCAACCGCCTCGCCGTCGGAGGGGGAGAAGGCTAGGCGGTCCGATCGTCGTCGACGGTAGGGTAGGCTGGGGCTGGGGCAGCGGCACCAACTGCGCCTCCTGGGAGGCCGGCGTCGAAACCGGAGAGGAGGGCGACGCGGAAGGCCTGGGGCTCGGCGCAGCGGCGGAATGGGCGTACCAAGGGAGAGGCGGCGTCGCCTGGGCGGCGCTCGTGCCGGGCAACAGCCAGACCGGCCGCCCTCCCACCACGGCGTGGAGGAGCCCAGGCGGCTCGGTGAACCAGTCCGAGCTCGGCTCGCCAAGCTGCTTCAGCGCCGTCTCCATGAAGCTCTGCCAGGCAGGAGCGGCGACGTAGATCGCGTCCTCACCCCAGCGCATCGGTTGGTTGTCAGGGTTACCGAACCAGAAGGCGGAGGCCAACCGAGGGGTGAACCCAACCGTCCACGCATCTTTGAAGTCATCGGTCGTCCCGGTCTTTGCCGCCACTCGGCGGTCGGGCAAGGTGAGAGCCGAGTGCGGCCCGAAGACCATGACCCGATTGGCATCGTCGGACATGATCTGGGCCATGATGAACGCCACCCGCGGATCCAGCACCTGCTTCGCGGTCTTGGCGGGGTCGGCCCGGTAGATGACGGTTCCGTCGCTGGACTGGACCTGCTGGATCCCGAAGGGCTGATGCTCGACTCCCATGTCGGCCAGCGTGGCAACCCCGGTTGCCATCTGCAGCGGGGTCTCGCCATAGGCCCCCAAGGTCAACGCCGGTCCGTAGCTGGAGAGGGGGTCGTCGTTGGTGTAGTTGCCCTGGCCATGGTTGATGTAGGGGGGCGCCCCCATGGCACGGGCCATCTCGACGACCTTGTCGACCCCGACCGTGACCTCGACCTTGACCGCAGGCACGTTGAGGGAGTTGCCCATGCAGGCCTGGAGTTGGCAGATGCCGTGGTACCTGAGATCGTAGTTCTTGGGCGACCACGGGGCGAACCCTGGCATTGCCACCGTCAGCGGGGTGTCGGCGATGGGTGAGACCATGGTGAACCGCTTGCTGGCAATAGCCGCGGTGTAGGTGTACACCTTCATCGATGACCCCGGGTTGCGAGGTGGGTACACGGCCATGTTGAACTGCCCCCCGTCCCCGTTGGGGTCGGCAGCCCCGACCATGGCCAGCACCGCGCCCGTCGAGGGATCGATGGCCACCATGGCCCCTTGGTGCACGTTCCAGGAACGTTTCTCGGCCACGTTCTGCTTGATCGCATCCTCAGCCAGGCTCTGGAGCCCCAGGTCGACGGTGGTGTGCACCCTCAGCCCCCCGCCGAAGGTAGTCCGCTCCCCATATTGATCTTCCAGGAGCGAGATCACCCAGCCGACGAAGTACGGTGCCCCGAGCACATCCGGGCCGGGGCGGAACATGTGGTCAGGCGGGCTGATATCCTCCGCGTAGGCCTCGTCCGCCTCCTCCTGGGTGATGTCGTGGACGCGGACCATCGCCTCCAGCACCTGCTCTTGACGACGTTTCGCTTGCGCCCAGTGAGTGAAGGGATCGTTGATCGACGGCCCTTGGGGAAGGCCCGCCAGCATCGAGGCCTGGGCGAGATCCAGGTCTTTGGTGTCCTTGTGGAAGAAGATCCGGGCCGCAGCCAGGGCACCCCGGGCCCCGTTGCCGTAGTCGATGGTGTTGAGGTACTGCTCCAGGATCTGGCGCTTGGTGTAGGTGCGCTCGACCTGGAGGGCGAGGATGACCTCGTTGATCTTGCGCTGGATGCTGACCTGGTTCCCGGTCAGGCGTGCCTTGACCAACTGCTGGGTGATGGTCGAGCCACCCTGGACCGGGCTCTGCTGCCGCCAATCCACGACCGCTGCCCGCAGGATGCCGATGGGATCGATGCCAGGCTCGTTCCAGAAGTTCGCGTCCTCGATCGCCACCGTGGCCTCCGGCAGCCAGCGGCCCATCTGGCTCAGGGGCTGGTAGTAGCGATGGGGCTGGTCCGGGTCGTGGAGGTCGGCGAGGAGGCTCCCATCCGCGGCATAGATCAGCGTGTCCTCGGGCAGCGGGTCGTTGGTGATCTGACGGGCGTCCGGCAGCTCAGCTGCGTAGTTGATGTATATGCCGGACGAGCCGAGGAAGGTGGCACCGGCCACCAAGGCCACCAGGGCCACCTTGGCCGCGGCCGGGATCACGCCACCCGCTGCACCTAGCGCGGAGCCCCGGCGGGACTTCGCCTCGGGGCCGAACAGGTAAGCGCTGGCCCGAAGTCGACGTCCGCGGCCGTCGCGCAGCTCCCGGGGCGTGGCCCGGACGGCACGTCCCGCCTCCAGCTCTCGACGGATGGCGACCACCAGACGTCCCAGGGACGGCTGGGCGGCAACGGTACCTCTCCCCCTCTGGCGCTCAGGCAAGGGGCCTGAGGGCACCACCTCCGGAGCGGTCGCCGGGGGGCCCTCCTCCCCCAAGGAGGATGCCGCCCCGGCCGCGTCAGGCGAGGGGGCCTCCCCGAGATGCGCCGACGCCTCCGCGGCCTCCGGGGACGAGGGCCGTGGTCTACGCAACCTCGCAGCAAGGCCGGAGGACAGCAGCCCCAGCCATGAGCGGGCGAGCGATCGAAGCGTCGCCCGGCGTACCTCAAGGCGAGCGAGCAGCATGGTGACCAGGGGCCGCAGCCGCGCCCCCCAGGCCTGGAGCCAGGCCCGTAGCCGTTCCATCTGGATCATGGAAGCATCGTGATCATGATCGACCCGCGCCCTCAACAGGACTTAACGCACCAAGCATGCCATTGGTCACGCTCTCAAGCGCCTCATTCTTGACATGTCGATGAGCGACCGGCTGGCGATCCTCGAGGACGTTCGACCGCGAGCGGTCCTCCTCGCCTCCGACTTCGACGGCACCTTGGCCGAGATCCGGGACCGACCCGAGGCCGTGCGCGCGCACCCCCGCTCGCTCCAGGCGCTGAGCAGGCTCAGGCTCCGCCTGGGGCGGATCACGATCATCAGCGGCCGGGCCACGACCATGCTGCGCGCGTTGCTTCCGATGCCCGGGCTACGTCTGCTCGGCGACTACGGCCTGGGACGGCCCACCCCCGCCGAGCGGGCGGCGCTGGATGAGCTCGCCCGCCAGCTTGCGCCCCACCTCCGCTCGCTGCCGGGGGTATGGCTGGAGCGCAAGCCGGGATCGGCCAGCGTCCATTTCCGCGCCGCTCCCACTGCTGGGACGCGGCTCGAGGCGGTGGTCCGCACCCTGGCGGAGCCGCTGGGGCTCCGCGTCCGCGCGGGTCGGATGGTGGTCGAGGTCATGCCGGCTCGAGCCGACAAGGCGACCGCGCTCCGCTCCGAGATCGAGAGCATGCGACCGGGGGCGGTGATCTTCGGGGGCGATGACACCGGCGACCGGGGATGCTTCGAGCTGGTGGCGGCGCTCGACCGGCCCCACCTCGCGGTTGGGGTCGAGTCGGGGGAGGCAGCGCCTGGCCTTTTCGAGGCCTGCGATCTGGTGGTGCCTGGCCCTACCGGCTTCGCGAACCTGCTGGAGGAGCTGGCGGCTTGGGCCGAGCGCTGACCCGGAGGCGAGCTATCCCCACCCCCCAGGCCCTGGCAACGGGTCGGATCACGGGCGCTCCTCTTGAAGCATCCCCTGGCCCTCGGCACCGACAACGCCGGATTCCCAGCCCTCGGCCTCCGGCCACGGCTCCCCCTCGGTCGGGAGGGAGGAGAACCCAGGCGGCGCCGCCTCCACCGGTGGCACCAGGTCGCGGAGGTCGCGGACCTGCAGGCTCAGCCAACGCCCGATGTCGTTGGCACGCACCCGCTGCCGGATCGAGTGAATGCGCGCTCGACGGGTGGCCAGAGGGGTGGTCAGCGCCTCGTGGAGGGCATCGGCGGTCGCCCCGACGTCGAAGGGGTTGATGGTGATCGCCCATTCGCCCAGCTCCTCATGGGCGCCAGCGTTCTCGGACAGCACCAGGGCGCCATCACGCTCGTTGACCATCATGGCCTCCTTGGCCACCAGGTTCATGCCGTCGTAGATGGGATTGACCAGCAGCACGTCGAACTCTCGATAGGCCGCCATGGCCCGACGCAGGTTCTCGGCCAACTCCAGCCGGATCGGCGTCCAGCCGCGCTGGCCGAAACGGCCGTTGATGCGCGCCGCCGTGCGTTGGATGTTCCCCAGGTACTCGCGATAGGCGGCGATATCCTGGCGTGAGGGCTGCAGGAAGGCGAAGAACTGGACCGTACGGTGGAGCTCGGGATGGCGTCGCAGCAGCAGCTCGTAGGCCAGGAAGCCACGGACCACGTTCTTTGAGGGATCGGTTCGGTCCACCCGCACGATCAGCTTCTCTGGGCGATTGCGCCGTAGCTCCTGGACCTCCTGCTCCACCCCAGGAGACGCCGCCAGCCGCTCAAGGGCAGCCACGTCCACCGAGATCGGGTAGGGCCGGACCCAGACCACCCGGCCACCGTACAGGACCGCCCGCTCACGGTGGTCCACGCGCAGGTTCAACAGCTCCTCACAGCTCATGAGGAAGTTGCGCACGTCCAGGCTCGACTGGAAGCCGACCACGTCGTTGGCCAGCAGGCCCTCGAGGATGGCATCCCGCATGGCGCCGGGGAGGACCTTCCAATAGTTCGGGGTCGGCCAGGGGATGTGGATGAACTGCTGGAGGGTGGCCTTCGGCAGCAGCCGGCGCACGTACGCGGGGGCGACGTAGAGCTGATAGTCCTGGGTCATCACCAGCGGCGGCCGTGGCGCCCGTCGCCCCACCTCGACGATCTTCTCGGCCATCATGCGGTTGACGGCCACGTAGCCGTGCTCCCACGCTTGCCAGGTGGCGTCATCGATCAAGGGCTCGTCCTTGAGGCCCCACAGGTAGTGCTGAAGGAACCAGAGCAGGGGGTTGGCGATCACCGAGTAGTAGCGCCGGTAGGCGTCGGGCGGGGGGTTGGCGTAGTGGATCTCGATCGGCCCCAGGCGTCCCTGGACGACCACCGGCATCCCGCTGGCGGCGCGCTCGCGCTCGGCGGCCGTACGCGCGCAGGCCACCCAGGCGGCGGAGGCCGCCTCGGCGACCGTGAGCAAGGCGCTGACCAACCCTCCTGAGCCGCGACGCATCGTCCCGCGCGGGCCGGGCTCGAACGGGGCTCGATTACTGGCGACGATCGGCGACCACGGGGCCAGGACGCGCGCCATGTACCGACGCAGCGATCCCTCGCTGGCGTTGACGATCAAGGTTTCCTGACGGTTCCCCAACAAATATTACATCGTTACTATCATGTCGGTTGGTGCCGATCGCTCAACCGCGATGGCCCAGCAGCGCATAGGTGGCCAGGACGGCCACGGTGTTCTGGGTGGCGTGCATCGCGAACGAGTTGAAGGTGGAACCGGTACGCTCGCGCACCCATGCTGCCCCCAGGCCGAAGACGAAGAGGATGGGGAGGAGGGAGGGCAACAGGTGAGCACCGGCGAAGATCGCGCCGGTGAGGGGGATGACCAGGAGGGCCGGGAGGCGGCGGCGAAGCCAGCCGAAGAGCGCACCCCGGAACAGGAGCTCTTCCCCGGCCGGGGCCAGCAGACAGATCGTGGGCACCACCAGCCCCACGAAGAGCGCATCGAAGGAGAGCTTGAGGATCGGCTCGGCGTTGCTGCGAGGTGGGCCCAGGGCCGGCTCCAGCGCGTCGGTCAGGAGCCCTCCCACGATCAGGCACGCCCCCCAGGCGAGGAGGGACAGGACCAGGTCGCGCAACGAGGTGAACCGGAAGGCGAGCCGATCACGGAGCCCCCTCGGCCCCCCGAACGCCACCAGGAGCGCCGTCAGCAGGGCCAAGTACGCCTCCGCCAGGGCGATCGCCACCAGGTCGGCCCGATGAGCGCTTGCCCAGGTCCGACCCGGGCCCCGGGCGTCCAGCGCCGTCGCCCCCAGCGCCACCCCGCCCAGCCCGGCCCACAGGGCCAGGGCCAACAGCAGGCGCCGGCCGCTCACCAGCCGTGGCACCGAGTCAGGCACGGATGTAGAAGAGCGATACGCCGAGGATGATGTAGACGCCCAGGAGCTGCAACCCCTCCAGCCACGTGCTGCGCCCGTCCATGGAGATCACCGACACCACCAACGTGGCCAAGGCCACGGCCACGATCTCAGGGGTGGCGAAGATGAAGTCCATGGGCCGCCCCAAAGCCAGGCTGACGAAGACCAGCAACGGTGCGACTAGCAGGGCGATCTGGGTCGAGGAGCCAAAGGCGATCTCGATCGAGACATCCATACGGTTGCGCAGGGCGAAGACGACCGCGGCGGCATGCTCGGCGGCGTTGCCCACCACGGCAACCACGAAGAGACCGACGAAGAGGCGTGAGACCCCCAGCGCCAGCACGGTCGGCTCCAGCGATCCGACCAGCAGGTCCGACTCGATCCCCACCACGACCGCGGCCAGGAGCAGGACCACGATCGCTCGCGACCACGACCACTCGGGTCGCTCCTCCTCGGTCGGGGACCGGAACGTTCGGAGGAGACGAGAATGCGTCACCAGCGTGAACAGAAGGCTCGCCCCGTAGAGGAGGATGAGCACCGCGGCCACCGTCACGCTGATGACCTCCCGCTCGGCACGGGTGTCGGGCTGGCTGAGGACGAAGGCCGCCGGCATCATCAGGGCGGTCACCGCCAGCAGGAGGGAGGAGGCATGGACCGCCGTCATGCGGGCGCTGAACCGTTGCTCGCTGAAGCGGAGGCCACCGGCCAGGTAGGCGGCGCCGAGCACCAGCACCAGGTTGCCGAGGATGGAGCCCACGAGGGAGGCTTTGGCCACCTCGAACTCGCCCGCGCGCACGAGCAGGATGGCGATGATCAGCTCGGTCACGTTGCCGAAGGTGGCGTTCAGGAGTCCCCCGACCCGGGGGCCGGCCCGGATCGCCAGCTGGTCCGTCGCCTGCCCGATCAGGCGGGCGAGGGGGATGATGGCCAGGCAGGAGGTGACGAACACCACCACCGGCTGGTGCATGAGCGGGCCGACCGCCAGCGAGACGGGGACGAAGATCAACAGCCATCCGGCTGACGGCTTGGGGAGCGATGGTCTCGGCATGCGACTCTGGAGCTGGCATGGCCGGCCCGGGGCCCGAGCACGACGGCACGATCAGGTTGGGCGCAACCTGGGAGGGCAGGGCGCGGCTTCTCAGTCGCAAACTACGATAGTTGCCGTGTCCGATGCCGCAACGCCCCCCATCCCGCAGCTGGAGGAGGTCGTGATCGACCTTCAGAAGGGGGTGGCGACGGTCACCCTGAATCGGCCAGAGCGGCGGAACGCCCTCTCGTCGGGCATGCTACGCGACTTGCTGACGGCACTCACCTGGTGCCGCGACCAACCCGAGGTACGGGTGGTGGTGTTGACCGGTGCCGGTGACCGGGCGTTCTGCGCCGGCGCTGACCTCTCCACCTTCGAGGCCGGCGGCGCCGAGCTGGAGCAGCATCGGGAGCGACACCGGTTCGTCGAGCTCTTCTCCCTCATGCAGGAGCTGGGCAAGCCCCTGGTGGGCCGCATCAACGGCCATGCCCTGGCCGGCGGCTTCGGTCTGGCCTGCGCCTGTGACCTCCTGCTGGCGGTGGAGACGGCCACCTTCGGGACGCCGGAGATCAACGTCGGAGTATGGCCGGCGATGATCCAGCCCATCCTCGCCCGCAACCTGCCACGCAAGCTGGTGCTGGAGATGATCCTGCTCGGCGATCGCTGGACCGCGGCTCAGATGCGGGAGGCGGGCCTGCTCAACCGTGTGGCCAGCTCCTTGGAGGAGCTAGATGCCCAGGTCGCCGAGCTCACCGGCCGTCTGGTCACGCGCTCCCCAGCGGTCCTCAAGCTCGGCCGGGACTCCTTCTACCGGCAGCAAGATATGGAGTTCCGCGCGGCCCTCGCGTACCTCCACTCCCAGCTGACCGTGATCTCCCTCACCGAGGACGCCAGGGAGGGAGCCAGGGCGTTTTTCGAGCGGCGGGCGCCGCGCTTCCGAGGACGATGAGCGAGCTCGACCGTCGCCCCGAAGAGCTCAGGAAGGGGGCATCCGACCCCGTCGAGCGGTACCGCGCCTTGCGAGAGCGGGCCCTCCAGGGCGGCGTTCGCTACCTCCCTCGCCTGCGCGCTCAGGGCAAGCTGACCGCGCGCGAGCGACTGGATCTCCTGCTCGACCCAGGCTCGCTGGTCGAGGACGGCCTCCTCGCCAACGCCCTCGCTGACGACCTTCCCGCGGACGGGGTGGTGACGGGGCTGGCCACCATCCGCGGCCGGCGGGTGGCGGTGATGGCCAACGACCCCACCGTCAAGGCCGGCTCCTGGGGGGCGCGAACGGTCGAGAAGATCGTGCGGATTCAGGAGACCGCGGGCCGCCTCAAGGTGCCCCTCTTCTACCTCGTGGACTCGGCCGGGGCACGGATCACCGACCAAGTGGTGATGTTCCCAGGGCGTCGTCATGCCGGCCGAATCTTCTATAACGAGGTCCACCTCTCTGGCCAGGTGCCACAGATCTGTCTGCTCTTCGGTCCCTCGGCCGCGGGCGGGGCCTACATCCCCGCCTTCTGCGACGTGGTGATCATGGTCGAGGGCAACGCCTCCATGTACCTCGGCTCCCCGCGCATGGTCGAGGTCGTCATCGGCGAGCGGGTGGGGCTGGAGGAGCTGGGGGGAGCGCGGATGCACTGCACCGAGAGCGGCTGCGGCGACTTCCTGGTCCCAGACGACCGGGCTGCGATCGAGACCGCGCTCCGCTACTTCTCCTACCTCCCCCAGCACGGCGGCGAGGCACCCCCAGCGGCGGAGCCGCGAACGCCCCGGCCCGGCGTCCCTCCGATCTCAGCCGTGGTCCCACGGGAGCCCCAGCGAGGATACGACATGCGGCGGGTGATCGAGGCCCTGGTCGACGAAGGATCCTGGCTGGAGATCAAGCAACTCTTCGCCCCCGAGCTGTTGACCGGATTCGCCCGCCTCTCCGGTCGGGCCATCGGCATCGTCGCCAACCAGCCGATGCAGAAGGGTGGCGTCCTCTTCAACGACAGCGCCGACAAGGCGGCCCGGTTCGTTTGGCTCTGCGACGCCTTCAATCTCCCCCTACTCTTTCTGACCGACGTCCCGGGCTTCATGATCGGAACCCAGGTCGAGCGGCGAGGCATCATCCGGCACGGGGCGAAGATGATCACCGCGGTGGCCGAGGCCACCGTCCCCAAGATCTGCGTGATCGTGCGCAAGGCTTACGGCGCTGGCCTCTACGCGATGGCAGGGCCCGCTTACGACAGCGACTGCGTCATCGCCCTGCCCTGGGCGGAGATCGCGGTCATGGGGCCGGAGCCCGCGGTCAACGCCGTCTTCTACAACCGCCTAGCCGAGCTCCCCGAGGAGGAACGCGCCGCCCGACGCCGGGAGCTCGAGGAGGAGTATCGCCGCGACATCGACCTTGCCCGCATGGCCTCCGATCTCATCGTCGACGACGTGGTGGAGCCGGATCGCCTTCGTGACCAGCTCATCGCTCGATTCGACGCTTACGCTTCGCGGCGTCGGCTCCAGCTCGATCGCCGGCACGGGGTGCCGCCGGTATGAGGGTGGCCCGGTTGGGGGAGCGACGGCCATGACCGGGCGCGCTGACGCCGAGTTCAGCATCGACTATCATCCCTGGTCATCAGCGCCAGCGAGGAGCGAGGCTGTGGCCAGGGCGCGGCTGCCTTGGTGAGCCGTGACTGGGAGGGGCGGGGCGCGTGCCTCGCCCGTGGGTTGCGATGACCGTGCTCGTATGGATGAGAAGGCCGTTTCCCCCGCCCTGACGGTGGCTGCGCGGTGCGTCGCCGCCCTCGGTCGTTGGAGCTCCTTCCTCGTCGCCTGCGCTGTCACCGTGGTCCTTGCCCTGGGGTTCGGCAACGGGATGAGCTGGTTGGTGACGTCCGCCCAGAGTCCGGCCCCAACGCTCCGGACCATCCCGCCGAGGACCCTGCAGCGGTACGGGATCACGCTGTCGGCCGCCCCGCAGCCGCCGTACTGCGGGCTCGCTGAGGGCGGCCCAATCAGCCGCTGGCTGCGGACGGGTCTGGCCGGTTGTCCGATCAGCCGATCTGCTGCCGAGGCGGCGGCAACGCGGGGGGCATCGGGCACCATCCAGGAGACGGTGCTCGCCAGGGTCACCGCCAACGGCGCGCTCCCGATCGGGAAGGATCGCCTGGCCTGGCTGGTGGTCCTTCGGGGTGGCTCGGGGCCTCCGCGCGTCGCCTGCCCCATCCGAGGGGCCACCACCCACATCACTTGCCCTGTCATCTCGACCCCATCGTTCACCCGGGTCGTGATCGTGGACGGGATGACCGGTCAGGTGGTGGCGGTCGTGATCGTAGGCGTCCAGTGGGCAGGGGCCGCCACCGCCTTTCCGGGCCTGCCCAAGGCAACCCTGTCTCGCCGAACCGGGCTGCCCCCTCAGCCAGCCTCCTAGTACTGCCACCGTACTTGCCGAAGGCCTGCCGCTCCGGCAGGACGGGCACCCCTTCGACGGGAGGTGGTGGCCACGTTCGACGACCTGGAGCGCTGGGGCGAGGCGTTCGTCGCCTTCCCCGAGCACCTCACCGACCGGCTTACCCGACGGGGATCCCGCGGGCAAGCGGTCATGGACCTGCGGGACCTGCTCGTCCCGATCGCGCCCGAGAACGGCTGGCAGGTGACCGAGGCGGCTGGAGAGATCGCCGCTGCTCCGGGCCTGCTCATCATGGCCGATCGGATACGCCAGCCGTGGGTTCGAGGCCGTTGTCCGCGAGCTCGGCGCGACGAACGTCAGCGCTACGGCACGCTGGGCCAGAGCCGGCCGTACCTGAGCCCCATCGTCGATGCCCTCAAGGGGCAGTTGGGGCTCAAGGCGCGCTGCGGCTGGACCTCCCTCGACCTCTCCGTACGGGTCACCTAGTGCCTGCTCTCCTCGCCGCCGGGCCTGGCGCAATTGGCTCATCGGAGCCCCGGGCAAGCGCTCGCTGGTCGCCAACGACCACTGAGCATTCGGCATCAATCATCTCGTAGGGCTCAGCGGCGCCAGGCGCTCCGCCAGGTAGCGGATGGCCAACGGGTACCGGTAGGCGATGCGCCCATGGCCGCCCTCGAAGAGCTCGAAGGCGACCTCGGTCACGCCCGCCGCGAGCAGCTCGCGCCGGAAGGCCTCGGCGCCAAGGTCCAAGTAGTAGTCGTCGGCCCGCCCGGCGTCCAGGTACACGGCACGCAAGGAACGCAGCGCCGCGGCGTGGCGCGGGGCCATCCGCACCGGATCCCAGGCCAGCCAACGCTCCCACACCTCCGGCACCAGACGGCCGGTGGCGACCTCGAAGGGGAGGCGAACCGTCCCATCGGGCTCTGCCGAGTAGCACGCAGCCATGGCGTACATCTCGAAAAGGGTGTGGTCGTGAGGACGGGTGAAGGGCAGGCGAGAGCGGAAGTCCTGCCAGAAGCGTTCGTAGGAGCCGTCGTAGGCGTCGCGCAGCGCCCGAACGGCGATCGGGAACTCGGGCAGGTAGCACAGCTCGAAGAGCGCATCGCCGGCGTGGCTGGCCAGGCCAGCGAAGAGGTCGGGCCGGAGCATGGCGCTGACCATGGCTCCGTAGCCGCCGCTGGAGTGCCCGGCCACCCCTCGATGCTCACGGGCCGCCAGGGTACGGTAGTGTGCATCCACCCACGGCACCACGTCCTGGCACAGGTAGCTGTGGTACCGGCCGGTGGCCGGTGAGTCCAGGAACTGGCTGCCCCCAAGCGAGGTCCAGGCATCGACCAGGACCACCACGCAGGGAGGAGGCGGCGGCGCCTCATCCCCCGCGAAGAGGGCGTCCAGCATCTCGGGGAAGGTGGGCCAGAGGGCGGCCCGATTCCGCCACATGTCGACCTGGCCGAGGTAACCCTGGAGGACGTAGATGGTCGGGTAGCGTCGTTGGGGCTCCTCGTCGTAGCCAGGAGGCAGGTACACCCAGAGCGGGCGTCGAGAGGGATCGCCGAGCCGGTTGCCTTGGAGAGCGCGGCTCTCGACCCACACCTCCTCGAGACGGCCCGACCACGTCCGCCCCCACGGCCGGGCAGCACCGCCACCGCTGGCCTGCGCCGGACTCATCGCTGGCCTCCGAGCTCACCCAGGGCCTGGACGATCGCGTCCCCGACCTCGGAGGTGGTGGCGTTGCCGCCCAGGTCGCCGGTGAGAACCCTCCCCTCCGCGCAGACCCGATCGATGGCCCGCTCCACTCGCTCGGCCTCGGCCTCGTAGCCCAGATGGCGCAGCATCAGCGCCGCCGACCACACCGCCCCCATCGGGTTGGCCAGGGAGCGGCCGGCGATGTCCGGGGCCGAGCCATGCACCGGCTCGAACATCGAGGGTCCGCCCCCCTCCAAGCTGAGGTTGGCGCTGGCAGCCAGCCCCAGGCTGCCTTGGAGTGCGGCCCCCAAGTCGGTCAAGATGTCGGCGAACAAGTTGGAGCCAACGACCACGTCGATGGTGTTGGGGCGGAGCACCATTCGCGCCGCCATCGCGTCCACGTGCACCCGTTCCACCGCCACCTCGGGGTAGGAGGAGGCGAGGCTGGCGACCACCTCGTCCCAGAGGACGTAGGCATGGCGGCTGGCGTTGGACTTGGTCACGCTGATCAGCCGACCACGCCGCTCGCGCGCGCGCTCGAAGGCATACCGAGCACAGCGCTCGATGGCCCGGCGGGTGAAGATCGGCGCCTCCACCGCCACCTCGGCCGGGGTGCCCTGGTGCACGCGGCCCCCCGCCCCCGAATACTCACCCTCGGTGTTCTCACGGACGAAGAGCATGTCGACGTCCTCTGGCCCCCTTCCTGCCAACGGGGAGCGGATCCCAGGAGGCAGACGTACCGGCCTGAGGTTGACGTACTGGTCGAAGGCCTTGCGAATCGGGAGCAGGCAACCCCAGAGGCTGACGTGGTCCGGGACCGTGGGCCAGCCGATGGCACCCAGGTAGATGGCGTCGAAGCGGGCCAGGGTGGCCAGGGCATCGGCGGGCATCATGCGGCCCGTCCGCTCGTAGTGTTCGCAGCCCCAGGGCAGCTCTTCGAACGCCAGCGGCAGACCGAGGGCGTTCAGGACCTTGATCCCCTCGGGGATCACCTCCTTCCCCACCCCATCCCCGGGGATGACCGCGATGCGACGGCTCATGACCCGGCCAAGGTACCGGATGTCGAGGCCCTGCGCCTCAGCCCCACCCTGCGGTCGCCGCCCGCGTCCAGTGGCCTCGCTCCTGCCCCGCGACCACCGTCAGCCGGCCAGAGGGGAGCCGGCTCAGGGACCGCAATGGAGCGACGTCGGCCCGTAGCCGGCGCCGCGCTCGCAGATGGTGGCCCAGGAACGAGTCCAGCGCCCAGGTGGCGACCAGGAGCCCACCCGGCGGCACCCGAGCCCCGGCCAGCGAACCCCCGAACGATCGGCCTGCGACCCGGGGCAAGCGCTCCCCGAGCCCCGGGCTGCAGCTCGGGCACGGTCGGCACGGCCGCGACCCCCGGTGGCCGGAGGCTCATGCGGGCGTCCTGACCGTCGAGGAGCCGGCCAGCACCGGTCACCCCGGGGGCAGGACGGGGTCGAACCCCCGCCGGGCCAGGGGATGACGCAACAGCACGCTGGCGACGGCAGCCACCGCGGCGAGCTCGCCTCCCGGGCCAGACGCCTCGCCTCGCCAGGGGGCGATCGTGGCCGTCGGCCCCACAGCGATCAGCGCAGGAAATCGACCAGCTCCTCGCGCCCATCCCAGGTGACCAGCGTCCGTGCCGGCTCGGTGCGGGCCACCACCCGGCCCCGCCTCAGCACCAGGCGGCGCCGGGACAGGAGGCGCAGGGCATCGGCCTCGCTGGGCGCATCGAAGACCACCAGGTCGGCCGGCCCTCCCTCGTGGAGCCCGTACCCCTCCAGCCCCAAGGCCCGGGCGGCGTTGACCGTGACCATGTCGATCAGGCGCCCTGGGTCCTCGACCCCGGACAGGTGACCATAGTGGGCGAGCACGAACGCCGCCTGGAGCGGATCCCCGCAGCCGAACGGATACCAGGGGTCCATGACCGAATCGTGCCCGATGCAGACGTTGACCCCAACCGCCATCAGCTCACGGATCCGGGTATGGCCACGACGTACTGGATAGCTGTCGAAGCGACCCTGGAGGACGGCGTTGTCGAGGGGATTGGTGACCACGTGCATCCCAGCCCGAGCCATGTTCCGGATCAACCGATCGGCATAGGCGTTGTTGTAGGAGTGCATGGCCGTGACGTGGCTCGCGGTCACCCTGCCCGCCATCCCAAGCCGGATGGTCTCCGCGGCCATCACCTCCACGAAACGAGAGTGATCGTCGTCGGTCTCGTCGCAGTGGATGTCCACGTACAGGTCGTGCTCGGCCGCCAACGCGAATGCGAACTCGACCGACCTCACCCCAAGCTCACGGGTGAGCTCGTAGTGCGGGATGCCTCCGACCGCATCTACCCCGAGCTCGACCGCCCGACGCATCAGGTCCTGGCCGCCATCGAAGGAGAAGATGCCCTGCTGGGGGAAGGCCACCAGCTGCAGCTCCATCTGATCCCCAACCTCCTCACGTAGCTCGAGCAGGGCTCGCAGGGCTCGGAGCTCAGGATCGCACACGTCGACGTGGCTGCGGACGTGCTGCACGCCGCAGGCCAGCTGCCAGCGCAGGACCCGGCGTGCCCGCTCCTTGACGTCCTCCACCGTCAGCCCCCGCACCCGCTCGGCCCAGATCGCGATCCCCTCGAAGAGCGAACCGCTCCGGTTCGGGCGAGGATCCCCGACCGTCAGCGCCGCGTCGAGGTGGACGTGCGGCTCGACCAGCGGCGGGGTGACCAGGGCTCCGCCGAGAGGGATCACCTGGCGCGCCTCGGGCTCCGGCGCGACCAGCCGGCCCTCGCGCACGCCGAGGTCACGCAGGCTCGTGGCGCCCGGCAGACGGGCATCGGTCAGCAGGATGTCCAGCACATCCGCACCGTAGCAGGTGGCGCCGAGGGACCGGAGGCCGTGGATGGCCCTTCATCCGTACACTCCGCCTTGGTGGCCTCGGACGCGCCCACCGGGGACCCCGCCACACCGTCAGGAGGAGGGCCGATGGGGATCAATGAGCCACAGGCCGGACCGACCGGGGTGCCGGTCCGGGAAGGGGACTATGGAAGCCGGGTGGTCGCCGTCGAGCCGGGAGGGGTGGAGTACATCCCCGATCGGGAACGGCACGGCCGCCCCCTCAACCTCTTCTGGACCTGGGTCTCGCCCAACCTCGAGTTCGCCACCATCTACGTAGGGGTCCTGCCGGTGGCCTTCTTCGGCATGGGCTTCGCCGACGCCTGCGTCGCGCTCCTGGTTGGCACCGCGCTGGGCTCGCTCACCCACGCCGTCCTCTCCAGCTGGGGGCCACGGTTCGGGGTGCCCCAGATGGTGCAGGCGAGAGCGGCCTTTGGATATCGAGGGGTGGCGCTCCCCGCCGGGCTCAACGCGTTCACCGCCAACGTGGGCTGGTTCATCGTCAACAGCGTGAGCGGAGCCTTCGCCCTGGAGACGCTCTTCGGCCCACTGCTGCACTGGTTCACGATGCCCTTCTGGCTCGCCTTCCTGGTCATCGTGTTGGCCCAGGTCCTGGTCGCCTTCCTGGGGCACAACCTGGTCCATGCCTTCGAGCGCTACGCCTTCCCCTACCTGACCCTCGTGTTCCTGATCGCGATCGGGTTCGTGTTCAGCCAATCCCACCCCGCCGTTGGCATCAACCCGAGGCTGCAGGGACCGCTCGGCGAGAGCGGGGCCTTCACCCTCGCCTTCACCGCCGCCTTCGGCTACGCCGTGGGCTGGAATCCCTATGCCTCCGACTACACTCGCTACCTCCCCAGCGGCAGCAACCGCTTCTGGACCGGCCTCTGGGCGGGGATGGGCGTCTTCTTCTCCTGCATCCTGCTGGAGGTCGCCGGGGCCGCGCTGGTCACGGTCGCCGGCACCCGCTGGGGGCCCAACGACGTCCCCACCGCCCAGTTCATCCGGCCCTTACCTGAATGGCTCGCCACGCTCACCATGCTCGGGATCGCGCTGGGGGCGGTGGCCGCCAACGTGCTCAACATCTACAGCGGAGCCATGTCCTTCCTCACCCTGGGCATCCGGCTCACCCTCCGCCAGCGGCGCGCGATCGTGGCGCTGGGCACGGGGGTGGTCAGCTACGCGGTTGGGGTGGCTCTTCAGGCCCAGGTCGGGCCGGGCAGCAAGTACGAGAACTTCCTCCTCTTGATCAGCTACTGGATCGCCCCCTTCCTGGCCGTGGTCTTGACCGACTACTGGCTGCGCCGGGGCCGCTTCGACGAGCGGCTCTTCTACGACCCTCGGCACCGCCCCTGGAAAGGGTTCGCGGCCATGCTCATCGGCATCGTGGTCTCTTTCCCCTTCTGGAACAACCCGCTCCTCACCGGCCCGTTGCCCCGCGCCATCCCTGCCCTGGGCGACGTGACCTTCATCGTCGGCTTCTTGGTGACGGCCATCGCCTACCTCCTCCTCAACCGTGACCTGCCCGGCCTCGAGACCAAGGCCCAGGTCGAGTCGACAACCTAGCCCGGCGCCCCACAGCCGAGGCGGCGCTCGACGGTATCGACGATGAGGCGAGCCAAGGCCAGCGAGGAGGTTGCCGCCGGCGAGGGGGCGTTTCGCACGTGCAGGATGCGATGGTCGCCGTCGACCACGAAGTCGTCGAGCAACGCCCCCGAGGGGTCGACGGCCTGCGCCCTGACGCCCGCCGGGCCTGGCATCATGTCCTCCAGCCCCACCTCGGGGAGGTAGCGACGGACGGATCTCCAGAAGGCTCGCTTCGACCAGTCGCGCCACAGCTCCTGGAGGCCAGCGCGCCAGTAGCGACGGGCGAGCCTCCGGAAGCCGGGTTCGCCCAACGTCTCTAGAAGGTCACGGGGACGCAGGTCTCGACGGCGGTACCCCTCGCGGGCGAAGGCCAGGACCGCGTTCGGGCCCAGCCACACCTCGCCTGTGCCGATGCGACGGGTGGCATGCACGCCAAGGAACGGAAAGGCCGGGTCCGGCACCGGGTAGATCAGGTTGCGACAGAGGGAGCGGGCATCCGCTCGAAGCTGCCAGTAATCGCCCCGGAAGGGGATGATCCGGGGCGTCCGGGGACCGCCCGAGAGCGCCGCCACCCGGTCGGCGTGGAGGCCGGCGCAGGTGACGACGCGCGCTGCCCGCAGCTCCCCGGCGCTCGTCTCCAGCACCACCGCGTCGCGGTCATCCCGCAGGCCGAGGAGCTCGCGGCCGGTGTGCACCTCGCCTCCCGCCGCACGCACGTCGAGCGCATAGTGGCGGGCGACCTCGGAGAAGTCGACGATCCCGGTCGCCGGCGACCAGATGGCACGGATGCCAGCGCAGTGAGGCTCGATCTCGCGCAGCCGCTCGGGCCCGATCAGCTCCAGCCCTGGGACCCCGTTGGCCAACCCCCGCTCGTAAAGCGCCTGCAGGCGCCCCAGCTCGGCCTCCTCGGTGGCGACGATCACCTTGCCGCAACGCTCGACCGGGATGCCGCGCTCCCGGCAGTAGGCATAGAGCTCGCGCGCCCCGGCCACGCAGAGCCGCGCCTTGAGCGAGCCGGGGGCGTAGTAGATGCCCGAGTGCACCACCCCGCTGTTGTGGCCGGTCTGGTGCGCCCCGATGCGGGGCTCCTTGTCGATGACGGCCAGGCGCTGACCCGAGCGTCGCCGTAGCAGCTCCCTGGCGGTGGCGAGGCCAACGATGCCAGCGCCGACCACGACCACGTCGTAGGTCATGTGGCCTCAGCCGTTGCCGCTTGAGTGATCAGCAGTCATCAAGCGGCATCCTCCACGGGGTTCCCCTCGCGGGGCGCCCTACGAGGCCGGCCTCGTGGGGTCCCCTCACCGCGGCTCCACGCTTCACGGAGGCTCCAACCGAGCCTACGGGCGGGTCCCCACGAAGGGGGCTCCCCATCGGAACCCGTCTGATGGGGTCCCCAGGCCAGCTTCGTGCGGTGCCCCGGGCGAGTGCCTCGCCAGGTTGATCGCGGCGTGGTCATCGCGCTGATGGCGCCTCCCACCGCCGTCGCACGTCCAGTGCTCGGCCCTGCTTCAGGTTCACGGGCCGTCATGGGAAATCACCAGATCTCGTTCACAATCGCTCGGTGGCCAGCAGTTGCCACCCCCGCCCAACGGCCGACGCCACGGCAAGGGAGAGGGGACGACCACGTCTGGATAGTAGCCCGGCGTTCCCGACCCCGTCATGGGAACGCCCCCACGATCCTGGGATCCAAGGGTGACCACCGCCTGGTACGCTCCCTCCATCCCTAGACCAGGAGCGATAGCGGTGCAGTACTTCTTCGATGTGCGCGTCAACCACGAGAGCCTGTCGTTCGACGAGCTCTGGGAGATGTGGGAGAAAGAGGCGGAGGCCGCGATCCCAGCCGTCAAGGCCGGCCGCCTGCAGCTCTGGAAGGTGAGCGGGCAACGCCGGGTGATCGGCATCATCGAGGCCGACTCACACGACGAGCTCGACCGCATCTTCATGGCAGGGCTGCCCATGGCCCACGTCCTGGAGTTCGTGGAGATCGTCCCGGTGCGGAGCTACGAGGCCTTCGCCGAGGACGTCAAGGCCCGCTGGAAGGCCGTTCAGGCCTAGCCTTGCCTGATCCTCTTGGCCCGGCTGGCCCCGAACCGAGGGGACAGCCACCACCCTTCGAGCCCGGCAACCAGCCCCGGGGGGGCAGAGGCGGGACCGCCATCACCGCTCCCGGCCAGCTCACCTCACCGCACGATCCAGGCGATGATGCCTCCTGGCTGTCGTTCCATCGATGATCCCCTCCCACAGCAGCACCGTCAGCCCTCGTGGATCGGTGCAGCACGACGCCGCTTATCCCACGCCACCTGCGGAAGGCCCACCATCTCGGTTCCGATGCGCGCGTGTGCGCACAGCGTCATCCCTTCCCAGGCGGGGCACCATCACGCTCCCTGCCGCCGGCGCGCTCCGGACGACGCCCCCGTGGACAGGGGACCCGCTCAGAGTCCCCTGAAACCGTCACGGGGGGGTAATGGCCCGGATGCCCTGGTGCGTAGCCATGCCTCGATGGAAGTGCTCCAGACGGCCAGCCGCGACGCCGGCCCGAGTGCGGCTCGGCCGTGATCGACCGGCGTCCAGCTCTGTCGACGCGGTCCCCGCCTCCTGGCCCTTCGACCACGCCTCTCGCTCGGTTGCTCGATGCGCTCCAGTCGACATCCGCCTCGGCCCCATTGATACGCCCACCCGGCGCAAAAACGCAGCAAGATCTGCGCTCGTCGCGTTTGCGCTCTGGGGGCTGATCGACGCCGCCTCTGCCGAGCCGCTCATCTCGGCCCCATAATGGCCTGGTGATGGGCATCGGGCCAGAACGTCGGCCCCGCGTCCTGATCGTCGAGGCCGACCCTGACTACCGCTCAGTGATGGCGCACACCGCTGAGCTGGCGGGGTGCGAGCCGGTCGTGCAGCCCGATCTCGCCAGGGCCCTGACCGGAACCGATGGGGAGGGATGCGATGTGGTCGTCCTCGGCGTCGATCCCGCTGCCCGACCCTCACCGGCCACCCTTGCCCAGCTCCGGGACACGGCACGGGCACCGGTGATCCTGCTCGACGAGTCGTACGAGGAGGCTCGCGCCAGCTTCGAAGCCGGCGTGGACCAGATCCTCCCCAAGCCCTTCGTCCCCGGCGCGCTCATCGGGGCGATCAGGTCGGAGCTACGCACCGCCAACCCCACCTCCATCTTCAGCTTGGCACAGCGGATCGAACTCGAGGGCGTCACCTTCGACGCCGCGCGCCGCCGCATCGTCGTTGGCGAGCGAGCCGTCACCATGACCCGCCGGGAGTGGGAGCTGCTGACGTTCCTGCTCAGCCGCGTCAACCAGTACACCCGAGCCGAGGACCTGGTTGCCGGGGCTTGGGGCGACGATGTCTCGGTCGAGCAGCTGCGGAGCTACATCACCCGGCTACGCCGCAAGTTCAAGGCGCTGGAGCCCCCCTTCTGCCTCCTGTCGCAGCCGGGGTTCGGGTACTGCCTCTCGCTGGAAGGGTTGACGGCCTGAGCCGCGGCCCGGAGGCTCCTGGCCGAGACGGCGGCTGGTCCAGCGTCCGGGAGACTCTCAGGCCAGCCGCGTCGGCGTTCCGATCGTCCGCCCACGATCCCGACCGGGGCCCTCGTCACCTCCGGTGGCCGCCCACCATCGTGCGCAGAGCCCGACGATCGACCCTGCCGGCCGGGGTCAGGGGAAGGTTCTGGAGCACGTGGACCTCGCGTGGGCAGCGGTAGCCGCCGATCCGGGAGCGCGCGAACTCCACCAGCTCGGCAGGCGCCGCCGCCCGACCCTGGCGCAGGGCGACGAAGGCCAGGACCTCCTCCCCGAGCGCAGGGTCAGGCCGACCGACGACCCCGGCCGCGGCCACGGCCGGGTGCTCGAGCAGCGCTCCCTCCACGTCGCTGGGGAAGATGCGGACGCCACCCTTCACGATGAGATCCTCTTTCCGTTCGATGAACCAGAGGTAGCCGTCGTCATCCAGTCGGCCGACGTCACCCGTGTGCAGCCAGCCCTGGCGCAGGACCTGCGCGGTGAGCTCGGGGGACCGCCAATACCCCTGCATCACCCCCCGCGACCGGCAGCAGATCTCGCCCATCTCCCCCACCGGAGCCTCCTGCCCTTGATCGTCCAGGATCCGCACCTCGTAGCCCGGCAGCGGCTTGCCCACCGAACCCAATCGCCGCTGCCCAGGTGGGGTGGCACTGATCACGCCCCCTGCTTCGACGCAACCGTAGCCCTCGCGCACCTCCAGGCCGGAGAGGCGATGCTCCAGCTCCTCGACCACCTGGAGCGGTAACGGTGCCGCCCCAGTGATCAGCACGCGAAGCGACGAGAGGTCATAGCGCTCGAGCGGCTGGCTGCACAGCGCCTGGAGCATCGAGGGGAGCACCGCGCCCATCTGGAGATGGTGCTCTTGGACCAGCTCGAGGAAGGTCACCGGCTCGAACCAGCGCTGCAGGACGACGACCCACGGGGCCGCCGCATGCATACCCGCCACGGTTACCACCAGACCATAGGCGTGGGAGAGCGAGAGGGGGATGATCAGGCGATCGATCCCGGGCTGATGGGTCGCCTCGTAGGTGCTGCGGGCGCAGACCCAAAGGTTCTCATGCGAGAGCATGACCCCTTTGGCTCGTCCGGTCGTGCCCGCGGTGAAGAAGAGCACCGCGAGGTCGTCGTTTGCTCTGGGAACGATCGGCACGGGACGCGCCGCCTCCAGATCGACCAACGGGATCACGCCCGGCCCGGCACCAGGCGAGCTGCACACCACCCAGCGCAGGCTGGTCACGCCCTCGGCCGCCGCCCGCACCCGACGCAGCAACTCGGGCGAGGTGATGACGGCACGAGCGCCGGTGCTCTCCAGCTGAGCCCGTAGGTCGGTCTCGGAGAGCAGGAAGCTCAGCGGCACCACCACCGCACCGGCGTGCCACAGGGCGAGGTGGCACATGCGGACCTCGGGGCCATTGGACATGACGACCGCCACCCGATCGCTGGGGCGAATGCCCAGTTCGACCAGTCCGCCGGCCAGCCGCCGGCTGCGCTCGTGGAGCTCCGAGTAGGTGTACCAGCGCCCTTCGAAAAACAGCGACTCGCGATCGCCGAACCGTGCGTGCGAGCGCTCGGCGAGCCGGGCAAGGTGGTAGTCCCCTATGTCCACGTCCCTACGTCTCCTCCGCCTCGTGTGGGTGGAAGCGCGACAACGTCGTTCACTTTCCAGTCAATGACGCCCATCGTGCAAGCACGGAGCGGCCCGAGCCCCAACGCAGCCGCCGGGACGCCCTGCCACCGACCACGCCAGGTCGAGCCCAGCCGTGCGCAAGCGCCCTGCGTAGCCATTCGTCTAGCTCTCCGATGCTCAAGGCCTCGCCCCCGACCGTGCGGTCATATGGTCCGGATGTGCGAAGCAGCGTCGTCCGGCCCCTCTCGAAGCCCCCCGGCCGGCAAGGGGGTCATCGCCGGTCTAGCCTCCTCCTCGTCCCAGGAGCCACCCCCCTGATCGCCCCGCGGCTCGGCTTGGCTCAGGTGAAGGCCAAGGGTTGATGCTCGTCTGGAACCGGTCGCCGGTGCGCAGGCTCACGACCATGATCGGCACGGCCCTGGCCACCCTCCGTGCCGGTGGGTCGATCGGGGCCCGCAGGCTGCCCCCCGCCTCCCCACCCACCGCAGTCACCCTTGAGAGTGCGTCGGAACCGTTCGTCTGGCGACTGGCAGCCGACCTGGTGCCCTCCGCGGTGTTGATTCTGGATCGCACCGGCCACGTGCTCGACGCCAACCTGGCGGCGGCCAGGCTCGCCGGGGCGGAGCGGGCAAGCCTCCAACGTCGGCCGCTCACGGACCTGGTCGAGCCGGTCGACCGTCCTCGGGCGGCCACCACGTACCAGCGGCCGCTCCAGCGGCGCCAGGGATGGCGACTGAGCATCCGCACCCCCACCTCCCCCACCACCGTCGCCTTCGACTGCTGGCCGGTGCGCATCGGCGAGGAGGAGGGCCTGGTCCTGATCGGGCACCAGCTCCATGGCGACCGCGCCGTGCCGTCTACGGTGCGCGTTGGAGAGCAGGGAGGACTCGGGGATGGAGAGCCCGCACCGACGTGACCCGGTCGAGGATCAGGATGCCGTCGAGGTGGTCGAGTTCGTGCTGGATCGCTCGTGCTTCGAACCCCACCGCCCAGATCTCCACGCGACCACCGTCGAGGGAGTCGGTGGTGACTCGGATGCGGCGAGCCCGGCGCACGTCGGCGGTCACCGCCGGGAGGCTGAGGCAACCCTCCCGGCCCACCTCTCGCCCCACTGCCTCCTCAACGGTGGCGTTGACCAAGATCAGGAGGCCGTTGTAGGCGGTGGCCAGCGGGTGCCCGCTGACGTCGACCACGGCCACGCGGACGGTCTCGCCGATCTGAGGCGCCGCCAGCCCCACGCAGCGAGGATGGGCTCGCATCGTGTCCACCAGGTCTGCGGCCACCCGCCGAGCCTGATCGGGGGTCGCCGGCTGGCAGACGCGCTTGAGAACGGGGTCGGGGAAGCGGCGGACCGGACGGATCAAGGCGCCCCTACAGGACCTCGGCCTCGATCGGCCCGAGCGTGAGCTCCAGCCCCATGGACGCGACGGCTCCCCGCAGACGGACCTCCAGCTCCTCGACCGACAGGCTCGGTGGCACCTCAAGCTCGAGCGTGAGGCTGTAGAGGGCCCCGTCGCTCAGGCGGCAGGTCATATCGCAGATGTTCACGCCGGCCTCGGCAAGGACACTCGCCACCCGATGGACGATGCCTGGCTGGTCGGGCCCGTAGACGGTGAGGACGTGGGTCGGTCGTGAACGCTCCAGGGTCCGGTCGAGGTCCCAAACCGCCACCTGCAGGTCGCTGGGCAGCGAGGTGAGCGCCGATCGCACTTCGCTCACGCTCACCGACTCCGGCGTTGAGCAGACCAGCATCAGCGCGAAATGCCCGCTGAGCAGGCTGGTCATGGCGTCCTCGACGTTGCCGCCCAGCTCCAGCAACGCACCTGAGACGGCAGCCACGATCCCGGGCCGATCACGTCCCATGATTGCCACCGCCAGGAGGCGCTTCACCGTCCCCACTCTGCCACAGCGACACCATCCCCTGCGAGCCCATGCCTGGACAACCACAGACCCGCGCTCGGTGAGCGCCTGAGTGGGATCAGCCGGGCGGTGGATGGCCGGTCCCTGGCAGCTTCGCCTTGGGCGGGGTGGGCGGAGGGCCGAGCCGCGCGTCCCAGGTCGGAGCTGGATAGTCGGGTGTGGCCGGAGCCACCTGTGACGGCCAGACGATCACACGGTGTCCTTGCTGGATTTGCTCCACCAACACCGTGGTACCGACGCTCTGCCCATCGCGAGCGAACCGGATCCGACCGTAGAAGGTGTCCACGTCCAGCGAGGCTAGGGCGTTCCGGACCAGCTCCGGGTCGAGGCTGCCCGCCCGTTGGATGGCCAACCCCAAGGCGAGGGCCGCCGCGGTCGCGTCCGCGGTCACGTAGCTGGGGTCCTGGTTGGTGTGGTAGGCGTCGCGGTAGGCAGCGAGGTACTCCGCGGTGGAGAGGTAGACGTCAGCTCGGTACCTGGCAGCCGGGCTCCAGGGGACCGCGGTGGTGACGTAATCGGCGGCCTGCCCCAGCGCCTCCACGAACTGCGGCTCGTCGGTTGCCTCCGCATAGGCGTAGAGCTTGGCGTCCAGCCGGAGGTCCATGACCGCCTTCTGGCAGGCGACTGCTTCGAGAAGATGGCCGGAGTCCATGAAGATGTCCGGGTGGGTGGCCTTCGCCGCCGCCACCAAGGGATAAAGGTCGGTAGATCCGGCTGGGTATCGCTGCTCGTAGACGACGTTGATGCCCCGAGCCCGGGCCGCCTCGATGTCCCCTTGGGTGACGTCGAGGGAGAACGGATCGTCAGCGGTAAGGATGGCCAGAGTGGCGGGCCGAGGCTGCATGGCCATGGCCATGTCGAATATGGCCGCCGGGAATCGGTCTGCAGGGGGCACCACGCCGAAGGCGTAGCGATTGTTGTGGGAGAAGATCTCCGGGGCAGCACCATTCGAGATGACCACTGGCACGTGCCGCTGGTTGGCCACCTGGGCCACGGCGATGGAGTCAGGGGTGCCGAAGGGACCGAGCAAGAACCGGACCCCTTCCTGGGCCAGCATGCGCTCCGCCACCTGGGCCGCCACCGCCGGCTGACTCTGGTCGTCCTCGTACCGAAGACGCACCCGGTGGCGCGTGTTCTGGACCACGATTCCACCGTTGCGGTTCACCCACTGGGCCCAGAGGTCGTACCCCCGCCGGGCTAGGGCCGCCTCCTGCGCGTATTGGCCACTGGCAGCCATCGGGACCCCGATCACCACGTCCGGCCCGCTCCGCACCGGTTGCAGGGGCCCAAGAGGGCTGCATGCGGTCGCGAGCAACCACGCGCCAAGAACCAGCAGCCGCCCCCCATGCCTACCCCCCATGGCCCTCCGATCCTACTCTTCCGACGCGACGGGCACAAGCCAGCGCCCGAGCCGCGACCCGTCCCCTCGTCGGCGGGGGAGGCGCCACGTCCAGCCACCCACAGGCGGGGCGAGCCGCCCCCCAGGGAGGCCGACAGCCACCCCGTCCCGCCGTGCAGGGCAGCCGGCCTGTTCCACCCAGCTGGCCAGCCCCTTCCCCGATGGAGACGGTTGGCGACGGACGCCGCCTCGGCGACACGCAGGAGGGGAGGGGCCCCGCCTGCGGACCCCCGACGGTCTACCTCCTCATCCATCGGGGCAAGGGCCCCTTTCCTCGTTCCCGCCCCCTCCTGCTGTCCGCTTGGGAGCTCGGGGGCGGCACCCACGGGTCACGGCCCGCCAACGTGGCGCGGCGGGCTCAGCCGGGCGAACTCGGCGGTGACCATCCCTGGGAAGCGAGCGAGGCGTGTACCACCAGTCGCTGAAGGTAGGTGGCCCGACCAGCGTCCCAGGCCCCGGCGCAGGTGATCAGGGTGAGGGTGGGCGGCCCGACCTCGGTGAAGAGGTTCGGCAGGGAGGCATCGTAGGGGACGGTCTGGCTCGAGTCGACGAGGAAGTCAACCTTGGTGCCATCAGCACGGACGACCGTGACCCGATCGCCGGCACGGAGCTGGCTCAAGCGCCAGAAGACCGCCGGCCCGTTCCACCAGTCGAGGTGGCCGTCCATGACCGCGTCGCCTGCGTCGCCCGGCACGGCCCCAAGCTGGTACCAGCCCACGTCGGTGGTCCTCGCCGGGGCGGCCATCCTTCCTTGAGCGTCGAGCCCCACCGCCTCCACGGCGGCGTCGACGCCGATGGCAGGGATCACCAGACGACTGGGGGGAGCGGCGGGGCCAGCGATGGCACGGGCCTGGGCGAGCAGGGCGTCCGGCGTTGGCGACACCTGTAGCCGGGCGGGGTGGTCGACCCGGCCGGAGCGGGCCGTGGCCCCGGCCCCACAGGCGACCAGCGCCATCGCGCCCACCACCATCAGCACCCAAGCCGAACGGAGGCTGCCGACCGCACGGCCGAGAGCGGATGACCTCACGGTTGGGGAAGGCTAGCAAGGCAAGGAAGGGGGTGCCAACCTCCCCACAGCCCCTCCGTCAGCGCAACCTCGACGTTCCCCACCCCTCGCATCCGGGCTCGGAGGGAGGCGCCGCCTGCACCGGCCAGGGGTCAGGTTCGTACCGCAACTGGTGAGTCGCCCGAGGACGGCAACCTGGAGACCCACATCCGCTCTTGGCCGCGACGCTTGCTTGCCCACTCGGGCGCGGGCGGGAACCGGGGTGGGGCTCCTCGACGGAGCCGGATGAGCTGAGGTCAACGGCAACCGTGACCACGGACCTCTTCTTCCCCGGGCTGGGTCGCGAGAGGGCGAGCGCCGGAACGGCCTCGGCCATCGGCGAGCAGCTGGTACCGGCCGACCTCGAGGGGCCAAGCCCGAGCGGAGGCCAAGACGGCCGAGGGGGCAGGGGACACCGAGTCCCATGGCGACCCGGGAGAGCGAGGCTGGCTGGCCTCAGTCGCAGCGGCCTGAGCTGGAGCCAGATGCGCCGACGCCCCGGCCGATCGCTTGCCCTCTGGCTCTGCCTCACCGTCACCGTCGCCCTGGGCGGGATGCTGCCGCTGGCCGGGGCCTCCGCCGACCAAACGGCCAGGGCCGCGACCCTGGCCCGAAGCGGGAGCCTGACGGTCGAACGGGAGGTGAGCGATCCCGACGCCTTCGAGGCCTTCCGGAGGGCCGTCGGCGATCGGGTGCGGGCGGTGATGGGGAACCGCCTGAGGCCAGGGGTGGCCTATGGACGCCTGGGGCCGCTGGCGCTGATCAGCGTCAACGGTCGCCCGTGGCCGGGAAGGTCTCACCTGGAGGCGATGTCGCTCAGCGAGCCGCCGGCGGCGGACGCGGCCAGGGATCGGGGCGCCACCGATCAGCCCCCCTTGCTCGGCATGACCCGGGCCGACGCCCGCCGCCTCGGCCTCACCCCAGGGGACGACCTCTGCCTGAGGTTGGTCACCAGCGACGGCACCTGGTGCGCACGGCTGGTCGGCCTCCGCGACGTCTATGGCGAGAGCTCGGCCGAAGTCGACCCAGGGACGACGAAGCTGGCAATGCCATTGCCCGAGCTCCTTCGGCTCGCCCGGCAGGCCCCCACCGGCGCCCTGGAGGGAGGGGTCACGTATCGGCTCGACCCAGCCCGCGCCACCGAGGTGCCGGCGGGACGGCTGGCCCAAAGGATCGAGCGACTGGTCGCCATGCTCAAGGCGGCCGGGTACCGAGTCCCGTCCTCGCCGGCCACGACCCTGGCCCGGCTCGACGTCGAGCAACGGGCGACCGCTGCCTGGCTACGGACCCTGGCCACCCTGGTCGCGCTCGAGGGCCTGGTCGCCTCCCTGGGCGTGGCCAACCGTCTCCTGGAGGGATGGCGCGGTGAGGCGGCGATCCTGCGCGCGCGGGGCTGGACCTGGCGACAGGTCTGGCAGGTGGAGCTCACCGTCTTGGGATGGATTTTTGCCAGCGCGGCGGCCACCGCGCTCTCGCTGGGCAGCGCGCTGTCCCGGGCGACCGCAGGGGCCCCTCCACCGCTCCCCAACGCCCACCTCACCTTCCTCATCGCGCCCTCGGAGGTCCTGGTGAGCCTCGCCGGGGCCTTGGCGGCGACCTCGTTCCTTGACGCGCTCAGGGTCCCCGCCCGCCCGCTCCCACCCGAACCTCGCTCAGGTCCAAGTGGGCGCGCCCGCCTCGCCACTGCCCTGCTCGGCCTGCCTGGGACCACCGCCTTGGCCTTGTCCCTGGCACGGGGTTCGGTGATCCCTGTCGACCTCTGGAGCTCCCTGGCCCTAACGGCCGGCGCCCTCTTGGTCGGGATCGCGATCGCCCACCCGCCGCGACCGCTCCGGCGCCGGGGACACGACCTGGCCGCGGTGCTGGCTCGAGGCCAGGGTCGAAGCCGGCCCACCCAGCACCTCGCAGCGACGCTCCTGCTGGCGCTTGCAGCGGCGACGGTCGTGCTCGCCGCCCCGGCGGCCACGGCCCCCTTCGGCCCGTCGAGCCCGGGGGCGGGTGCCCTCGGCGCCGAGGCGGCCGCCGCCTGCCTGGGGGCGGCCACCTTGGCCTGGGTCGGCCTCGCGGTCCACTTCCAAGGGATCAGCCGCCGGCGTCGCCACGAGTACAAGGGGCTCGCCGCCCACGGCCTCAGCCAGGACCAGATCCGCTGGAGCCTGGCCCTGGAACGACGATGGACCTGGTGGTCCGGCCTCGGCGGCGGCACCCTCTTGGGACTCGCGCTCCAGGCCTGGCACCTCCCCACCGCGACCACCCTTTCATGGCCAGCCACCGGGCTCACCAGCGTTGCCCTCTGCGGCTTGGCCGCCGGGTCGGTCGGCAGCGCCTCCCTGGCCGACCGCTCATCAGGGGAGATCGACCCGCTCACCGCCGGAGCGATCGAGCATGAAACCTGAGCGGATCCAGCCGGCGCTCCTGGTCAGGGCCCGACGGCTGGTGAGGACCTACCCAGCTGCGAGCGGCCCGGTCTCGGCGCTCCGTGGCGTCGACCTCGACCTGGTCGAGGGAGCGCGCCTCGCCGTCATGGGGCGGAGCGGGAGCGGGAAGAGCACGCTCCTCGACGTGCTCGCGGGACTGGAGCCGCCGGACGGGGGGGAGGTGCACGTGGCCGGCCACGACCTGGGGCACCTCTCGCGCAAGGAGCGCGATCGCTATCGACGCCGGGTGGTCGGCTACGTCTGGCAGCAGTTCGAGCTCGGGATCTTGCCCGGGCTGACCACCTTCCAAAACGTGCTCGCGCCACAGCTGGCCGGGGGCCGAAGACGTGGCGAGCGGCGCCGAACCGCGGTCGCCCTCCTCGAGGCCATGGGGCTGGGCCGAAGGCTTGACACCAGGCCGGCCGATCTGACCCCGGTCGAGGCACGCCGTCTGGCCGTGGCGATCGCCCTCGCCAACGGGCCCCGGCTCCTGCTCCTGGACGAGGTCACCGCCGGCCTGGACCGAAGGGCGGCGCGCGAGCTTCTCGACGACCTCGAGGCCCTGGTCGGTCGGACCCGGACCACGGTCGTGCTGGTCACCCATGACGCTCGGCTGTGCGACCACGTCGACCGCCTCCTGGTCCTGCACGACGGCCTGGTCCTGGCCGACATCGCCTCCTCGGCGGTGACCAGGTGAGCCGCCCTGACGTCCTGGTCGCCACCGCCCTGACCGGGCCATCCGCCCCCTGGCCAGCGCTCGGGCAGGTCAGCCTTCGAGTGGCGGCAGGGGAGCTGGTGGCGATCCTGGGCCGATCTCGATCCGGGAGGTCGGCGCTGCTCGGCCTCTGCGGCGGGCTGCGCCGGCCGGCAGGAGGGCAGGTGGTGGTGAGCGGGATCGACCTCGGGGCCCTGGACGAGCACGGCCGTCGGGGGTTCCTCCAGCGCACGGTGGGATGGGTCTTCCAACGTCCGCTCCTCGTGCCAACCCTGACCGTGGAGGAGAACGTGGCCGTGGCCGCGATCATCATCGGGGACTCGGAGAGCGACGCCCTCCGCGCGGCCCGTCTGACCCTGGAGGCGGTAGGGCTGAGCGACCGAGCCAGGAGCCATCCCGATCAGCTCTCGTGGGGCGAGCAACAGCGCGTGGCCCTGGCGCGGGCTCTGGTCAAGGCCCCTGACTTGGTGATCGCCGACGATCCCACCTCACAGCTGGACTCCTGGACGGGAGCCGACGTCCTCTCCCTTCTGCGCGATGCCGCTCGCAACGACATCGCCGTCCTCTTCACGACCCAGGAGGAGGAGGAGGCCGCCACCGCCGATCGGGTCTACCTGCTGGAGGACGATGGTCTCAGGCTGGTCTGGGAGGCCGAGGAGGACCGATCGGGGCGTCGGCCGGGGACGGAGGTCAGCTCCCCAGCCTGACGAGGGTGACGCCATCGCCGCCCTCCTGGGGCGGAGCAGGCTCGCACGACTCGACCAGCGGGTGACGGGCCAGATGCTCCCGCACCGCTGCTCGGAGCGCGCCGGTGCCCTTGCCGTGCACGATCCGAAGCCCCGGCATGCCGGTCAGCGCCGCATCATTGAGCCGGGACTCCACCTCGAGCAGCGCCTCCTCCACCCGTCGCCCGCGGACGTCGATCTGGTAGGGAACCGCCGGCCTTCCCTCCAGCCGTGGCCGTACCACCGTCGGCTCAGGCTCGGGCTCGACTCGGGCAGGAGCCCGCTCCAGATCCGCCACCTCGACGCGCACCCGGAGGGCACCCAACCGGACCTCGGCCTCCCCATCAGAGGACACACTGAGCACCTCACCCAGATGCCCCAGGGGTCGCACCCGCACGGTGTCCCCCACGCTCGGCGGGCCATCAGAGGCCCGGTCGGAGGCGGGCGAGCGGCGAGCACGCCTGGGGGCAGGCGACAGCCGGTCGGCCACCTCGCGAGCGCGACGCCGGAGGGCCTCCATCTCCGCCCCTGGGGGCTGACGCCGAGCTCGGGCCCTGATCTCGGCCAGCTCGTCCAGCACCTTCCCCACCTCGGCCCGGGCCTGGGCACGGGCCTCCTCGAGGATGGCGTCCCGCTCGGCCTCCAGGCGGCGACGCTCTTCCTCCAGCGCCACTCGTTGGCGCTCGACCTCGGCCACCTCCTGGCCCAGGCGGTGACGCTCCTCCGACGCCGCCACCCGCTCCGCCTCCAGATCCTCCAGCAGGCCCTCCATCCGCACCCCAGCTGTTCCCAGGTGCCGTCGAGCCCCGCGAAGGATGCGGGGGTCGAGGCCCAGCCGCTCGGCGATGGCGAGAGCGTTGCTCCGGCCCGGGAGCCCGATCTCCAGGCGGTAGGTGGGGGACAAGGTCTCGAGGTCGAACGTCACCGAGGCGTTCACCGCCCCCTCCCGCTCATGGGCAAAGGCCTTCAGCTCCGAGTAGTGGGTGGTGGCCACGGTGGGCACCCGGCGGTCGAGCAGGTAGGTCAGGATCGATCGGGCCAGGGCGGAGCCCTCGTCAGGATCCGTGCCCGCGCCCAGCTCGTCGAGGAGCACCAGGGCACGTCCCCGCCCACCCCGGCGCACCCTCTCAACCCCGCGCAGGATCTCGACGATGCGGGTCATGTGCGACGAGAAGGTGCTCAGGCTCTGCTCGATGCTCTGTTCGTCGCCGATGTCGGCGAAGACCTCCTCGAAAACCGCCAGCTCCGAGCCGCCCCCCGCCGGCACGTACAGGCCAGCCTGAGCCATCAAGGTCAGGAGACCGACCGTCTTCAGGGCCACCGTCTTCCCGCCGGTGTTCGGCCCGCTGATCACGATCACGAACGCGTCCTGGTCCAGGCGGACGTCGATGGGCACCACAGGGCCGCTCAGCAACGGGTGGCGGGCCTCGCTCAGCACGATTCGCCCCTGGTCGTTCAGGGCTGGCTCGCAGCCACGGGTGAGCCGCGCATACCGCGCCTTGGCCAGCTGCAGGTCGAGCTCACCCAGCGCCTCCACCGCCTCGGTGATCGATCCGGCGGCTTGCCCAACCTCACGCGAGATCTCACGCAGGATGCGCTCCACCTCCTCCCGCTCCTGGGACTGCAGCTCGCGCAACCGGTTGTTGAGCTCGACCACCTCCATTGGCTCCACATAGAGGGTGGCGCCGCTAGCCGACTGGTCGTGGACGATCCCCCGCACCCGACCCCGGGACTCCGCCCTAACCGGGAGCACGTATCGCTCCCCCCGCGTCGTCACGATCGGCTCCTGCAGGGCAGGCCCCAGCTCGCCCACCAGCGCGCGCACCCGCTCCACCAGACGTTGGTGCGCGAGCCTGACCTCCCCACGGAGCCGACGGAGCCGCGGGCTGGCGGTGTCCAGGAGCTCGCCTTCCTCGCTCACGACCTGCTCGAGGCGACGTACCAGCTCAGGATGCACGGGCATCCGGGCCCCCAGCGCGCGAAGGCGCGGGAAGGCGTCCTCGTCCAGCCCCTGGAGTAGACGGGCCGTGGCCATCGCGGCGCGCAGCGTGGCCAGGACGGAGACCAGATCGGCCGGGGTCAGCTCGCCCTCCCGAGCCGCCCGGCGGACCTGAGGGCGGACGTCGTGCGCCCCGCCCACCCCAAAGCGAGGCTGGCGCTCCAGGAGCTGCATTGCCTCCCGGGTCCAGGCGAGCCGCTCGCTGGCCTCGCCGAGGTCGGGCGTCGGCTCTAATCCGAGCACACGCTCACGGCCCACGGAGAAGTTGGCCTCCCGGGCGACCTGCGCCAGCACCTTGGGCAGCTCCAGCACCTCAAGGCTCCGATCGTGCATCGTGCCCCTCGATCCCGAGGAACCTGGCCTAGCTCAGCTCGCCTTCCCGTCTCCGCCTCGACCGTGTCCCCACGCGTGCCTCTGGCCGGAGCGACGTTCCGGGACCCCGAGGATGGCGGGGATGGCGGCCACGACCAGGATGGCGAGCCCCACGAAGCCCTCACGCAAGACCAGCACCGGCCGGCCCTGCTCTGCGACCAGGAACGCGATCACTGAGACCGAGACGATACCCCCTACCTGCCGGAACATGCCACGAAGGCCAGAGATGGCGGCCACCTGGTCCGGCAACAGCTCGATGGCAGCGTTGTTGGAGGCTGGGCCTGCCAGCCCCACCCCCATCCCGCAGGCCAGTGAGGCCATCGCCAGCCAGCCATAGGGTCCCAGCGCCCGGTCGGGGACGGCCAGGAGGCCCAGGCCCCCTGCGATCAGGGCGAACCCGCCGAAGATGGGAAGGCGGTATCCGGTCCGCCGAATGGCCAATGACGCCACCAGCGAAACCGCCATCATGCCGCAGGCTCGGACGGTGAGCAGGGTGCCGGCCTGAAGGGGGCCGATGCGATAGGCATCGAAGGCGTAGAGCGGGACCAGCGAGAAGACGCCGATGGCGGAGGCCCCATAGAGGAGGTTCAAGCCGTTGACGACCGCGAAGGCGCGCCGCTTCAGCAGGGCCGGGGCGATGATCGGATAGGAGGTTCGCTCCTGTCGGAGGAGGAAGGCGACCCCGGCTCCCCCGCCCAGCGTCATCAAGGCCCACGGCAAGGGCGAGCCCAGGCCGCGCTCCCCAAGCTGGTTCAGGCCCAGCATCAGGCTGAGCAGCGTGAGACTCAAGAGCAGGGAACCCCAAAGGTCCACCGCAAGCTCCCGTGGACGCTCCGCTCGGCGAGGCAGCGCCCAGGCCAGGAGCACGAGCAACGCCGCCCCCACCGGGACGTTGACGAAGAAGATCCCACGCCACGACCAGTAGCCGACGATGAAGCCGCCGAGCGCAGGGCCCAGCATCGCCCCCAGCGGGAAGACGCTGGAGAACAGCCCGATCGCCCGGTCCCGATCGCGGCCAAAGTTGTCCGACACCACTCCCATCGCGGAGGGCATGAACCCGCCTCCCCCCAGCGCCTGGATGAAGCGGAAGACGATCAGGACGTAGACGTTGAGCGCGAGCCCGCAGGCGAGGGAGGAGAGGGTGAAGGTGGCGACGAAGAGGAGGAACATCCGGCGTCGCCCCAGGCTGTCGCTGAGCTTGCCCGCCAGGGGCATGGCGACGGTCTGCCCCAGCAGGTAGGCGGTCACCGCCCAGCTGCTCCAGCTGATCGAGGTCGCGAGCTCATGGGTCATGGTCGGGAGCGCGGTGGCCACGATGGTGGCGTCGATCGAGCTCATGAGCAGCGCCACCGAGGAGGCGCCGAAGACCAGGTAGCGGGAGCGCTCCCCTCTGCCTATCTCCCTCTCGCCGGCCATCGACTCCCAAGCCTAGTGAGCCCGCGACCGGGCTGCGACCGACGGGTTCACCGGAGGGGGCGATCGCGGGTCAGTAGGGCTGGCAACCGTCACCCCGAAGCCGGGTCGGGGGCGTGCGAGCCCAGGGGCGAGCCCGGGGCCGGGGACGGCGGGGCCGCAGAGGCGAGGCGAGCCCCTTCGCCGCCACGGTGAGGCGAGCGGGTGGTGGTCCTCCGGGTCGGGGTGGCCCGTCCCGGCGGGCACCCCGATCTCACCTCGACGGCCGCCGTAGAGGGGGTGCCGAGGTCACGCCCAACCCCTGGTTGGCGCGGGGTCGCCCCACGCCTCGGCGGACCTCGTCGCGGCCCGGCGGCACCAGATCCATCGGCTCACCACGACCCGCGGCCGGATCGCGGGGGAGGGGCTGGACGTGACCGGGATGCTGCGCAGAAGAGGTCGCCGGGGCTTGCCGACGCCGCCCTGGCCGAGGTCCGGCGGCAGCTGCGCGACAGGACCGGCTGGGGGTCCCCATCGGGACGGGCTCCGATGGGGCCCCCCTGGGAGGGCTCGGAGCTGGTGGGGGCCGAGCGGTGCCTCCCCAGCTCCAAGAGGGGTATCGCTGCGGTGGCATCCAGGCCATCGGCCGGGCCGAGCGCTGGGCGTGCGACGGCGGTGGGAGCGCCGCCAGCGCGATGGCCACGCGGCGGTCGACCTGGCGAGGTCCTCGCCCGGGGCGCCCCGTGAGGGGTGCCGCTTGGGCGCTATCGCTCTCTCTGCGGCAACGGCTCATCAGCGCTCACGTGGAGGCGACGACTTGGCAGCCACCGACACCGCGTGGGGCCGGTGGCCGCGGATGAGCGCGCCGGCCAGCTGGTGGGCCCGGTGAGGTGCCTTCGCCCCGGCCTCACCCCAGGCCGACGAGCACGTCTCCCCTCCGCCCTGCGCCTGGACGCCCCCCTGGACCGTCGGCCAGACCAACCGTCACGCACCCGGACGGCACGGCCAGGCCCCGCTTGTCACCCTTCGCCACCGGGCGGTGGCCCACGGTCGTCGCCCAGGAATCGCCCGGCGGCCGACCGGGGCAACGCGCTCAGCCGCTCACCAGAACTGGCCGCCTCCGTTCACCACGATCATCTGGCCGGTCACGAAGTCACTGTCGCGGGATAGGAGGTAGACCAACGTCCCTTCCAGGTCCTCGGGGACCTCGTCCCGCTGCAAGCAACGCGCCTGACGGCTGGCCGCGATCGACGGCTCCGGCATCTGCGCCCGCACCCCCTCGGTGAGGGTCAGCCCCGGCGCCAGGGTATTGACCGTGATCCCGTCACGCCCCAGCTCTCTGGCCAGAGCCCGGGTCAACGCGAAGATCGCCCCCTTCGAGACCACGTAGTGGACCATGCCCGGCGAGGCCGACAGGACGATGCCAGACCCAACGTTGACGATCTTGCCCCGGCCCCGCCGGCGCAGGTGCGGCACCACCGCCTGGCAGAGCAGGAAGGGCCCGCGCACGTTGACGGCCAGGATACGATCGACCTCCTCGGGGGGGATCTGCTCGAAAGGCCGCAGCGACAGGGTGGAGAAGAGGGCGGCGTTGTTGACCAGGGCGTCCACCCCTCCCAGCTGCTCCACCGTCTCGTCCACCGCCCGCTGCACCGCCGTCGGATCGGAGACATCGGCCTCGACCTCGATCGCCTCCGCGCCAAGCGCCCGGCAGGCCTCGCCCACGGTTCGCAGGCCAACCGAGTCGACGTCGAGCAGCGAGAGACGGGCCCCCTCCCGGGCGAGGCGGCGGGCGTAGACGCGCCCGATCGCGCCCGCGGCCCCGGTCAAGATCACGACCTGGCCCTCCAGACGCCGACCCACGGTTGCGCTGCGACTCTCGACCATGGCTGTCCTCCTCCATCTCCGCCTGGCACGGTGGCCATCCAGCCGCCTACGAGCCAATGGTCGCACGCGACGGGCCCGCCCGGATCGGGCTGGCCCCTCCACCCGAAGGCGGTGAGGCCCAATTCTCCCTCGATTTGGTTCAGAATAATGGCGATGCGGGTTCGCTGGGAACGGGCAACGGAGCTGCAGCCACGACCGGCGGGTTGGTTGACCCGCCGCCGGGCCATCGACTTCGGACGCTGGGCAACCGCCCGCTGTCGCTAGGGCGAGCCACCCCCTCTCGAAGCTCTCCCCCTCGTCCCTCGTGCGGCCGGTCCATGCCGGCCTGCCATCCCTGAACCAGGAGGTAGTAGCGTGCCCCGTCCGAGGCTTTCCTCCGCGCTGGTCGCGCTCCCGCTCGTCGCGATCTTCGTGGCCACCGCTTGCGGCGGCAGCGTCTCGTCGCGCGCGTCTGGCAACGGACCCCAGCCGTTCGTCCTACGACTCGGCTACCTCGCCAACCTGACCCACGCCGGCGCCATGATCGACCTGGATCGGGGCTTCCTGGAGGCCAGCCTGCCGAGGGGGACCAAGGTGACCACCCAGGTCTTCAACGCTGGGCCGGAAGAGGTGGAGGCGATCCTCGGTGGCGCCCTCGACGCCGCGTTCATGGGACCGAGCGCGGTCGTCAACGGGTACGTCAAGAGCCACGCCATGGTGGTGGTCTCTGGGGCAACGCTGGGAGGCGCCGGGCTCGTGGTCCGGCCTGGCCTCGACATCCGCTCGCCCGCCGACCTCCGAGGCAGGACCGTCGCCACCCCCGAGCTGGGCAACACCCAGGACGTCGCCCTCCGAGCCTACCTGGCCGACCATGGGCTGCACACGGACCCCCAGGGCGGCGGCGATGTCCATGTGGTCCCGACCGCCAACGCCACGGCGTTGAGCCTGCTGGAGCAGGGGAAGATCGACGGGGCTTGGGTGCCCGAGCCATGGCTGTCCCGGATGGTGATCGAGGCGCACGCGCGGCTTGTCGTCGATGAGGCGAGCCTCTGGCCCCAGGGCCGCTTCGCCACCACCGAGCTGGTGGTGACGAGGAAGCTCCTGACGGAGCGGCCAGAGGTGGTGAAGGGGTTGATCCGAAGCAACCTGGAGACGGTCGACTGGATGAACCAGCACCCGGACGAGGCGCGGAGCGAGGCTGGCGCCGTCCTGGCCAGGCTGACCAAGTCCATGCTCTCGGGGGCGGTGCTGGACTCCGCCTGGGCACGATTGACCTTCACCGTCGACCCGCTCGGCTCCTCTTTCCAAAAGGAGGCCGCCGATGCACGCCGAGTCGGGCTGCTGAAGGCCACCGACCTGGGCGGGATCTTCGACCTGCGACCGCTCAACGCGGTGTTGAAGGCGGCCGGACGGCCGCCGGTGAGCGCGGCCGGGCTGGGGCCAGCATGACCGTCGCCCTCACGCCCGCCATCCGACTGTCGGAGGTCAGCAAGGTCTACGGCACCGGGCGCGATGCGGTCCTCGCGCTCGACCGGGTCTCACTCGAGGTGGCCAGAGGGGAGTTCCTGTGCATCGTGGGGGCCTCAGGCTGTGGCAAGTCGACGTTGCTGTCCCTGGTGGCAGGGCTGGAGCGCCCCACCGTCGGGGAGGTGGAGGTCGGGCTGGGACGACCGGCGTTGATGTTCCAGGAGCCGGCGCTGCTGCCCTGGCTCACCACCTGGCGGAACGTGGAGCTGCCGCTGAGGCTGCGCCGGGCGCCGCGCCAGGAGCGACGCCGGACGGTGCAACGCCTCCTCGACACCGTCAACCTGGCCGCCTTCGCGAGCAGGCGTCCCCACGAGCTCTCGGGCGGCATGCGGCAACGCGCAGCCCTGGCCCGAGCTCTGGCCCAGGAGGCCCAGCTGCTGTTGATGGACGAGCCCTTCGCGGCCCTCGACGCCATCACTCGGGACCTGCTTCACGATGATCTGCTGGCCATCTGGCAGGCCAACCAGCTGACCGTCGTCTTCGTCACCCACAACGTCCACGAGGCGGTCCGGCTGGGCGACCGCGTCGTCCTGCTCACCTCCCGGCCGGGCCGCGTGGCCTGCGCCTGGACGGTGGAGATGCCGCGACCCCGATCGCTCGACTCCCCGGAGGTGGCGAGGATGGCAGCGGAGATCACCCAACGTCTCCATGAGGAGATCCGACGGCGTGGCCGGTGAGCCAGCCGGGAGGGTCAGGCCGGTCACGCTGGCGGAGCTGGAAGAGGACCTCGACGCCCTCCAGGCCATCCCCACCACGTCGGAGCGCGCCTGGCGACGCCTGATCCGGGCCGTCGTCCCCCGAGTCAGCGCGGTGCTGGCGCTGGTCCTGCTCTGGCAGCTGCTGGCCGTCCTGCACGTCAAGCCGAGCTACGCGCTCCCCGCCCCCGGTGACGTCTGGGCATCGCTCGTCCAACAAGCTCGGGAGGGGCACCTCAGCGAGGCCATCCTCAACAGCCTGCGACGGGCGCTCGTTGGCTACGCCATCGCGCTCGTGGTCGGCACCCTGCTCGGGATGGCCGTGGCCCGCCTCCGGGTGCTGCGGGCCGGGGTGGGGTCGCTGCTGGCGGCGCTCCTCAGCCTGCCCTCGGTGACCTGGGTCCCGATCGGCATCCTCTGGTTCGGGCTCACGGATGCGACCATCACTTTCGTGGTGGTCCTCGGCGCCTTTCCCTCGATCGCGAGGGGGGTGATCGGCGCCGTCGACCAGATCGACCCGGTCGTCCTGCGCCTGGCCCGCTCGCTGGGGGCGAGAGGTCCTGCTCTCTACTGGCACTTCCTGCTCCCCGCCGCCCTGCCCGGATACCTGTCCGGCATGCAGCAGGCCTGGTCGTTCTCCTGGCGTTCGCTGATGGCGGCGGAGCTGATCGCGATCAGCCCACAGCTCGGGCTGGGGCTCGGCCAGCTGCTGGACAGCGGTCGCGAGCTGGCCGACATGCCGCTGGCGCTGGCGGCGATGATCGGGATCCTGGCCGTGGGCCTTGTCATCGACGAGGCCATCTTCCGGCCCCTGGAGCGCATGGTGCTTCGCCGCCGCGGGTTGCTGGCCCGGTGAGGCGAGGCCGAGCGCGAGGGCCACGCGGCGAGTCCGGCGGGCGCGAGCGGCGATCGACGGATGGGTCTCGCCATCCCGCACCGGGGGCTCGATCCATCGCTGATCACTCATCCGCCCATGCCTCACGAGTGAACCGATGATTCCGATCGAACCGGCTTCCGCGGATGCGGCCCGGCCCCCAGCCGATGTAGCTTCGGTGGCTCCCGAACCGTCCCGTCTCCTCAAGCCAGCCCTTGTCCAAATAGGGAGAGCCCGGCTCGGCGGCACCCGACGGCGGCACCACAAAGAGCGCGTCGGCCGGGCAGTAGGCCTCGCACATGAAGCAGGCCTGGCAATCGCGCTGACGGGCGATCCTCGGAGCCCCCCGGGGCTCGCCCTCGAACACGTTCATGGGGCAGACCCGAACGCAGAGGCCGCAGCCGGTGCACCATGACCGGGCCAGCACCTCGATCACGACGCTCGCTCCTGGCCGGGCCACCGATCAGGGGAAGCACCGGGTCGGGAGCAGTCCAGACCTCCTCCAGGCCACCGACCAGCAGCCGCCGTCGCTGGCTCGGATCGGACCCCGGGAAATCCTCTCGCCGATGCATGGCCCGTGACTCGGGGCGGGCCAGGGCAGCACGATACATCCAGCGGGCATGGGCCACCATGGCCGCCACCTGCCTGACGGCGAGGGCATGCTCACCCCGACCCCGGCCACGCCGGGCGATCTCCTCCCAGAGGTCGTCCAGGACATGCAACGAGCGCTCAAAGCCCTTGCCGGTGCGAAAGAGGTTACGGTCGAGCGGCGTCACCTCCGCCTGCACCAACCGTAGCGCCTCACGCGCATCCAGCCTCGTCCCCATGCCGGCTGGCCGCAGCCCGAACCTTCCGGCGGGCTGCAGCCGTGATCTCCGGCCGAGGGCACCACGCTGCCTCGCGAAGCGAGCGGCCGCCGCGCCGGCCCAGGTCCCGGAGGCAATCGCCCAGGCGCCGTTGTGGCTGCCCCCGCCGCTGATGCCGCCGGTGATCAGCTCCCGGGTGGCAACGTCCCCGGCGGCGTAGAGCCCGGGAACCGTGGTCGCGCAGCCTTCATCGAGCAAACGCCGGCCTCCGGTCCCACGCACGGTGCCCTCAAGGACCATATGGATCTGGAAACGTTCCCGGAACGGGTCGATACCCGCCTTGTCGAAAGGCAGGAAGAAGTTGGGCTGCGCCTGCCGCATGGCCAGGTGGATCCCAGGCGGCGCCTTGTCCAGGCGGGCGTACACAGGTCCCGAAAGCAGCGCCCGCGCCAGCGCCTCCCGTCCCCGCCAGCGGTCGCTCTCGACCTCGAGCTCGGTGCCGTCCTCTCGGCTGTAGGTGGCAAACTGGTACATCAGCCCCTTGGTCTCGGCGCCGAACGCCGGCGCCAGGCCATAGGCACTGGAGAACTCCATCCCCGAGAGCTCGGCCCCCACCTCGGCGGCCATGAGGTGGCCATCCCCGGTGTCCACGTTGAGGCCGAGGGCGCCGCTTAGGAACGCGCATCCGCCAGTGGCCAGCACCACGGCCGATGCCCGCACCAGCCAAGGGCGGAACCCGTCCTGGCGACGGACGCCTGCGGCCCCGGCTACCACCCCCTCCGCGTCCACGAGCAACTCCAGTGCAGGGCTGTGGTCGAGGATGCGCACCCCAGCCCTTCTCGTCCGCCGT
>DATGLL010000245.1:0-7155 GCA_035294145.1 Candidatus Dormiibacterota bacterium
CGGGTGCAGGATCAGGTCGAGTGTGTTCATTCCTTTCCAGTCCCACACATGGGACTGTTTCCAACATTGGAACAGCAGCTCGCCGGTGGTGCGGCGAGATGGTGACTCGGGCAGCTGCAATCCCGCCCACGGCGGCGTCCACCGCGAAGGGAGCCAGCGATGGAAGATGGAGCATCAGGCGTCCATCCGGCACAGTGGCCAGCGGGACGCCGCCGCTCGGGCAGCACCACGAGGTGAGGGGCCGGTGGCTGTGGCTGCACCGCGCCGGCGCGGTGGGCCTGGATTACTGGAACGTCCACCGATGGGCCGCTGACCTCACCACGAGCGTCCTCTACGACCGGGCCGGAACGGGGTGGAGCGACCGGGTGGAGCTGCCGCGCACACAGGCTCAGCCGGTGATCACAAAGCCATCTTGAGGCCGGCCCGTGGGGGCCGGTGCCCGAAGCCCTCGTCGCCGCCCGCCAGGTCGCCTGGCGGGCGTGATCGCCGGTTGACGGCAGCAGACCGAGCGCCTCCCCGATCCTCCAAGATCGGCCGCGTACGGGCTCGGGTCGTCTCCAGCCCGGCGCTCATCGGCTCGGCGGCGCGACGCCTCTGGATGGGATCGCGTGCGAACGCCTGGCCCGTGGCCTCGTCCTCACACACGGGCAGGCGCGGGGCCGGTCGATGGCACGAGGATCGGTCCCGACCGGGCGCCTCCGTACGGCGCTCGATCGGGGTTGTCCGTGTCCTGCCGGCGTCGGCCGGCACTCCTGCCGGGCCGCCTGCGGTTCCAGGCGAACCCATCGTGGGCATCGATGTGGCACCGCCCGGTGGCACGGCAGCTCCGTGGGGGAAGGCAAGCGATGGCGTCATGGCTCCCCCGGACGTCGGGCACGAGCTCCGGTGTCCTGAGCACCGCCGCCCGGCGCCGCGGTGATGTGTGGGCGCCACCACCCACCGTCAGGTCGATGCGATCGTCCTCCTCTTGATCTGCTCGAACTCCTCCCTGGTGATCGAGCCGCTATCGAGCAGCTGCTTCGCCTTGTCGATCTGCCCGGCAGGTGAGGTGTCGGTCGCTACGGACTTCACGTACTGGTCGAACCGCGCCTGCGCAGCCTGTGCCTGCATCGCCTGTCGCTCCGCCATCCCCCTGCTCTGGGTGACCAGGTAGATCAGCACGCCCAGGAAGGGCAGGACGATGACGAACACGGTCCACGCAGCTTTCGCCCAGCCGGAGACGTCGTGGCGGCGGAAGAGGTCGCCGAAGATGACGATCAGCAGCCAGAACCAGATCACCCAGCCGAAGACGACCAGCAGCGTCCACATGATGCTCAGGAACGGATACTCCGCCTGTAACAGCATTTCGCCTCCTTTGTCCACCGACGCCGGTTGTCTGCCGGCCTACCCAGGAGCTGGTCGGGCCGGCCGATCCCCGCGCCGGCGCGGTCCGTCCCCCTCATGGGGAGTGCCGTCCGCGCCAGGTGAGGAGCCGGTCGGCGGCGATGCCGGCGAGCAGCGTTCCCAGCAGCGCCCAGATCAGAGTGACGTTGACCGTGAAGAAGATGAAGTTGATCCGGACCTCCTGGCTGTTCGCGACGATGAACGCGATCAGCAGCAGGACCAGGATGGCCACTCCGATCAGCCGTGCGATCTGCCTCCAGTCCCTCCGCTGAACCGGCGCTGACGGCCGCTCGATGCCGCCGGGTGCCGGTTGTCCCCTGTTCGCCATGGCCCTTCTCCTGGTTTCGTCGCACTCGCCCCCATGCTCACTTCACTCCTCATGGCCCATCGGTGGAAGGGCCAAACGGCCCTGCGAATGAGGGACGTGGAAAGCGGCTGGACCCGGCTCGAGCGGCTCCGCGGGCGCGGAGCTGCGCTCTCTGGCCCCCTTCGCGTCGATCGGTCCCGCCGCCCTGGGCTCGATGCTGCCGGGGGCAGCAGGATGGCTGCCCCCAGCCCGATGAACGCGATGATGACCAGCGCAGGAGCGCGTCGAAGGACGGATGGCCGCCCGCTGCGGTGACCGGGATCGAGCCGACGATCGCGGCCCCAAGCGACGAGCCCGGGTCGGGATGGGGGCTCCGATTGCCATCAGGGTCGTACCGGGGAGGGGCTGCCCCTGGGGACGACCACGAAGCCGCCGATCTTGGAGTCCCTCCTGGAGGTGAACCGGCCGTACGTTCCCGACCGCAAGATTCCGAGCATGGTGAGAAGAGGCCGGCTGCGGAAGAGGATCGCGCCCGTGAGGTCGAACGGCGGCCGGGCGCTCCGGACACCGGGATCCACGATCCGACGGCTGAGGACGTGATGGCGACCCGAACGTCGATCACCGTCGCCGCCAGGTCGTTCGCGATGCTGCTGACGGCGAGGTTCACGTTGGTGGCGGCATGGCTGGCGATGAACTGGCCCAGGGCGAGCGGAAGCGGCATCGGGCGGACAGGGCCGGAGCCCTGCTGGCGTCGCTCATGGCGGGGGCGACGAGTTCCTATGCGCGTGGGCCCCTGCCGTCCAGGGCGTCGGCACGCCTGTCACCACCGCCGTTCCGGAATCCTCTGGCCGGTCCGTTGATCGGTGCCTGCGAAGTGTCGCTCGAGGGCCAGGTCCGTTCAGGGTCCTATCCGGCTTCCGGCATCCTGGAACGACGCCTTCGGTGGACGTCCGGGCGCCGTCGATCGTCACCATGACGGCGGTCTGCGCGAGGCGCCGGACGTCCACGCCTCCCGGGCGACGACGGCGGCGCCGTCCGGGGCTGACCTGATCAGGATGCCCGGGGGCGTATGGAGTCCGTGCTGCGATCGACGCCGGATCCGGCCGGCGACGCCCGATGACGGCCCGGCACCGGATCACGTGTCGGGGTCGGCGATCTGGAGGCAGCGCATCCCAGCGAGATCGAGCCACACGCGGCCGCGCCCGCGCACGATCCGCATCAGCACCTGCCCGCAGGCCGGGCACCGGGCCACTACGCCAGGGGCGTTGGCGTAGACGTCGAGCCGACCGATGGCGTGTACCGCGCCGCAGCCGCCGCAGGTACTGCTGGCCGAGGTCATCTCCACGGCGAAGATCTCCCTCAACAAGCCCCCGATCGCGTTCCCGTCCAACAGCAGCTCGCTCGGCGGCACCGCTCTACCTCCCAGTTGTCTACCTCCCAGTTGGGCCGAAGCGCTCGGTCCTGATCGACCCGGCGTCGTATCCGAGCTCGACCAGCGTCCCGGCGGCGGCTTCGACGAACGCCGTCGGTCCGCAAACGAAGGTCAGCGGCGACTCCTGGACGGGCCACGCCACCTCGTGCAGCATCTCCTGGTCGACGCGCCGGGCAAATCCCCGCCAGCCGGCGGGCTGCGCCCTGGTCAGGGTGAGGTACACGGTCATGCCGTCCCCGAGGGCGGCCAGCCGCTCCAGCTCCTGCCGATAGATGACGTCGTCGACGGAGCGGGCGGAGTAGAGCAGCCGGGCGGGGACCCTGGAGCCGCTGGCCCGACGATGACGGATCATGGCCATCAACGGCACCACGCCCGAGCCGCCGCCGACCAGCAGGAGCGGCGGCGAGGCCTGGTTCGCCTCCCACACGAAGTAACCGCCGATCGGCCCCCGCAGCTCCAGCCGGTCCCCCAACGTCACCTCGTCGGTCAGGTAGGGCGACACCTCGCCGTCATCCAGGCGCTCGACGGTGAGCGCCACCCGTCGCTCCTCGGGGGCGGAGGCGATCGAGTAGCTGCGCTGGGCCCGGTAGCCGTCCTCCGAGGTCAGCCTGACGTCGACGTGCTGCCCAGCCCGGTGTCTGGGCCAGCCGGGGACGTGGAGCACCAGGCTGGAGACCCTCGGGGTCTCCCTTCGCCGCCCGGTCACCTCGCCGAGCCGCCAGCTCAGTCGCCCCAGTAGCGTTGCTCGCGCCACGGGTCGCCGTAGGCGTGGTATCCGTTGGACTCCCAGAAGCCGGGCTGGTCGTCCAGCCGGAGCGAGAGCCCGCGGACCCACTTCGCGCTCTTCCACAGGTACAGGTGGGGGACGAGCAGCCGGGCCGGGCCGCCGTGCTCCGGGGCGAGCGGCTCCCCCCCGTAGGCGAAGGCGACCCAGGCCCTGCCGTCCAGCAGGTCCTCCAGGGGCAGGTTGGTCGTGTAGCCGCCGTCCGAGAAGGCGAGCACGTATTCGGCCGCGGTCTCGACGCCCTCCATCAGCACGTCCACGGAGACCCCGGTCCAGGAGGTGTCGAGCCTGGACCACCCGGTGACGCAGTGGATGTCCCGGGTCACCGTCTGGCTCGGCAAGCGGCGGAACTCCTCCCAGGTCCACCGCCGCTCCGGCTCGACCTCGCCGGTGATGGTGAAGCTCCACTCCGCGAGCGGGGTGTGCGGCGTGGGCCCCGCCGACAGCACCGGGAAGTCGCGGACCAGGTGCTGCCCCGGCGGCAGCCGGGAGGCGTCCTCAGCCCGCTCCCGCCGGCCCTTGAACCCCCGCGATACGAACGCCATGTCTGAACTCCTTCCCGCCCTCCCGGGCGGTTCAACTGCGGCCCACCAGCTTGTCGAGGGTGATCGGCAGGTCCCGCACCCGGATGCCGGTGGCGTGGTGGGCGGCGTTGGCGATCGCGGCCGCGGTGCCGACGATGCCGATCTCGCCGATGCCCTTGGTCCCCATCGGGTTGGCGTGCGAATCGGCCACGTCCAGCCAGTGGGCCTCGATCCGGGGGACGTCCGCGCTGACGGCGATGTGGTACCAGGCCAGGTCGTGGTTGACCACGTGCCCGAAGCGGGGGTCGACCAGGCTCTGCTCATACAGGGCCATGGAGAGACCCATGGTCATGCCGCCGACGAGCTGGGAACGCGCGGTGCGCGGGTTCACGATCCGCCCGACGTCGAACACGCCGAGCAGCCGCGTGACCCGGACCTCGCCGGTGCCCTCGCGCACCCGCACCTCGGCGAGCTGGGCGCCGAAGGCGTGCATGGCGAAGCGGCGGCGGGCGGGGTTCTCGGGCAGCTCGCCGGTGGCCTCGGCCCCGGGGGAGGGGGTATCTCCGAACCGGTCGCGGAAGGCGCGGGCGGCGTCCACGAGGGCCGACCCCCAGACGGTGATGCCCATCGACCCGCCGGCGACGTTGATCGCGGGCAGCTCGGTGTCGCCGATCCGGAGGTCGACGACCTCGGCGGGCACGTCAAGGGCGTCGGTGGCGATCTGGGTCAGCGCCGTCCGGGTGCCGGTGCCGATGTCCGTGGCACCGATCAGGACCTGGTAGCGCTCGTCGGGGACGAAGCGGACGATCGCCGTCGAGCCGGTCCGCGCGTAGACCGGGTAAGTCGAGGCGGCGACACCCCAGCCAACCAGCCAGCCGTCGCTCCGGCGGGCTCGAGGCGTGGGGTCGCGGTCGGCCCAGCCGAAGCGCCGGGCACCTTCGCGCAGACAGACCACCAGGTGGCGGCTGGAGAACGGTCGCCCGGACTCGGGGTCGACCCTCGGCTCGTTACGGATGCGCAGCTCGATGGGATCGATGCCGCAGGCGACGGCCAGTTCGTCGATCGCCGACTCGAGCGCGAACATGCCCGGGCACTCCCCGGGGGCCCGCATCCAGGCAGGCACGGGCACGTCCAGCTTGGCCAGCCGGTGGGCGGTACGGCGGTTCGGCGCGGCGTACATGATCCGCGTCGCCACCGCCGTCTGTTCGGCGAACTCCGCGATCCGCGCCGTCTGCTCGACCACCTCGTGGTCGATGGCGGTGAGCCGCCCCTCACGGTCGGCGCCGAGCCGGAGGCGCTGAACGGTGGGCGTGCGGTAGCCGACCAGAGAGAACATCTGTGGTCGGGTGAGCGCGAGCTTGATCGGTCGACCGAGCAGCGCCCTGGCGGCCAGGACGGCCAGGATCAGGGGGGCGTGTGGGACCTTGCACCCGAAGGCGCCGCCCACGTACGGGGCGATCACCCCGACCTCCCCAAGGCCCAGGCCGAAGACGCGCGCCACCGTCTCGCGGTCCCGATGGACCGACTGCGTGGAGTCGTAGAGGGTGAGGCGAGGGGACCGGTCGCCGTCCCAGACGACCGTGGTGGCGTGCGGTTCCATGGGGTTGTTGTGATAGGTGGGGGTGGTGTAGGTCGCGTCCAGGGTGACCGCGGCCGAGGCCAGGCCGGCGCTCACGTTGCCCGCTTCGGTGTTGGTGGGGAAGTCGGGGTTGACGTGGTCCGGGGCGTAGAGGTCGGGGCGGTCGGCGCGAAGCTCGACCTCGTGTGGTTCCCGGTCGTACTCCACCCGGATCAGGTCGGCCGCGTGCCGGGCGATCTCCAGGGTCTCGGCCACGACGGCGCCGACGATCTGCCCGCGAAAGGCGATCCGATCGGACTGCAGGACGGCCAGCTCGGCATCCGCGGTGGACGCCAGCCGGGGGGCGCTGGTGGGGGTGAGCACCGCCAGGACTCCCTCCGTCGACTCGGCCCGGGCGGTGTGCATGGCCCGCACCCGGCCGCGGGCGACGCTGGCCTGGACCAGGTGGACGTAGCCGGGACGTTCGACCGGATGCTCGAAAGCGTACGGCGCCCTTCCCGTGACCTTCTCCGGCCCGTCGATCCGGCCCATGGGAGCGCCGGTGGCGTGGGGGGGAGCGCTCATGGTCCCGCCCCCGCCAGCTCCAGCAGGGTGCGAGCGGCGAGGTTGCGCGCGAGCCGGACCTTGAAGGCGTTGCCCGGCAGCGGCCGCGCCTCGGCCAGCTCGGCCTCGGCGGCGCGGGTGAAAGACTCCGGGGTGGCCGCTGCGCCTCGCAACGCCTCCTCGGCCCGCCTGGTCCGCCACGGTCTGTGGGCCACGCCGCCGAGCGCGATCCGGACGTCGGCCACCCGTCCGTCGGCCAGGTCGAGGGCGGCGGCCACCGCGACCAGGGCGAAGGCGTAGGAGGCCCGGTCCCGCACCTTGCGGTAGGCCGACCGCCGGCCGAAGGGGAGGGGCGGCAGCTCCACGGCCGTGATCAGGTCGCCGTGGACGAGCACGGTGTCGCGATGCGGCTCCTCCCCCGGCAGCCGGTAGAGGTCCGCTTGTTGCAGGGGGTGGTGAGGCCCTGGAAGTAGAGGCAGCGGGTGCGTTGCAGCAGATTGCCACCGGTGGTGGCCAGGTTGCGCAGCTGGCCCGACGCCCCCGCCAGCAACGCCTGCGCCAGCACCGGGTAACGGGCCCGGATGCTCCCGTCAGCGGCCAGGT
>DATGLL010000246.1:0-2428 GCA_035294145.1 Candidatus Dormiibacterota bacterium
CAGGTGAGCGAGCACCTGGGCCGGCGGGTGGAGGGCTTCCGGTTCGGGCCGACGAAGACCCACCGCTCGCGGCGGCCGGTGGCGATGCCGCCGGTCTTGGTGGAGCTGCTGCGGGACTGGAGGCTCAGGCAAGCAGCGGAGCGGGAGCGGGCGGGCGCGGCCTGGACCGACCTGGACTTGGTCTTCACCGATGCTCGCGGATACCCACACTGCCTGGAGCGGGTGCGGCGTCACTTCTACCGGGCGCTGGAGCGGGCCGGGGTGCGGCGGGTGGTGCTCTACGCCCTGCGCCACACGATGGCCACCCTGGTGCTGCATGAGACCAAGGACCTGAAGCTGGTGGCAGCCCGGCTGGGGCACGCGGACGAGACCCTGGCCCTGAGGACCTACGGCCACCTACTGCCGGGGGTGGACCGGGAGGTGGCCCGGCGCCTGGGGGAGGTGATCAGGCTCCGGGGAGACGGTGGTCGGGATGCGAACGCCGACCGGCGGCACACGAATGGCACATCGCGCTCATGAGGTGACGATGACCTGGAGGCAGCGCTTAGCAGCGCCAAGGCCGTTTTCGACCCCATCTCCGGCGGGGACGGGTCGGAAAATCGAACTCGCCCCGGGTGCTTTCGACCCGCTCTCGAGGTGGCCGAAGATGGCTGGTGGGCCGGGAGGGAGTCGAACCCCCACAGCTTTCGCGGCGGTTTTACAGCCCGCCGCATCCCCATTCCCACGGCAGGCCCGGCGGCTCCGAACCCAGGTTTCGAATACGAAGCCGCGACCCGGCCCAGACGTCCTTGACAGCCGACGGCGGGGGATCGGAGACTCCGGTTGGCGTCAGGTTGGCGTCAGCCAGAGGAGCAGGGATGGGACGGACCAAGGCCAAGCGGATAAAGCGACCCAATGGGGCCGGCAGCCTCTACCAGCGGCGTGACGGCCGCTGGCACGCTCGCTACACCATCGTCGACCCTGAGACCGGCCAGCGGGTGCGACGCTCCCTCTACGGCGCCACCGAGCAGGAGGCCAGGGCCAACCTGACCCGCGCCCTGGACGCGCCCGGGCGCGGCGGCCTCCCCCTCCTTCGCGGTCGCGCCCCGACCCTGGCCGAGCACGGGCGGCGCTGGCTCGGCCAGTGCCGGGTGCGCCCCAAGACCCTCCACCGCTACGCGGAGCTGCTGAGGTACGCCCTGCCCAGCCTGGGCCACCTGCAGCTGACCAAGCTGGAAGCCCATCACGTCGGCACCCTGCTCACCCGGCTGCGAGATGGCGGCCTCTCCGCTCGCACCTGCAACCACGTCCGATCCGTGCTCCGCAACCTGCTCAACCAGGCCAAGCGTGAGGGGCTCGTGCAGCGCAACGTGGCCGAGCTCGCACGCCCCCTGCCCCTGGAGGACGTCCGGGAGGGCACCACGCTCTCGGCCGAGCAGGTGCGGATGCTGCTCTCCGTGGCCGAGCACCATCGGGACGGCCCGCTGTGGGTGCTGGCCTTGGCGACCGGCGCCCGTCAGTCGGAGCTGGTCGGGCTGCGCTGGTCGGACGTGGACCTGGAGCGGGGCACCGTGACCATCTCTCGCACCCTGCAGCCCACCCCCAGGCCGCAGCGGGAGGAGCACGGGGAGTGGCTGGAGCAGCCCACCAAGACGCGACGCTCCCGACGCACGATCCCCCTGGCCAGCATCGCCCATGGAGGCGCTCCATCGCCAGCGGAGGCTGCAGGCCGAGGAGCAGCTGGCGGCCGGAAGCAGCTGGCGAGACGAGCATGGTGATCTCGTCTTCCGGGAGCCGGACGGCTCTCCTCTCAAGGGGACCAACGCGACCAAGCGGCTCCAGGCCCAGCTCGCCCGTCTCGGGCTCCCTCGGATCCGCTTCTACGATCTCCGGCACTCGGCCGCCACCTTCCTCGCCCTGAGCGGGGTGCCGGTGGCGACGGCGATGGCGGTGTTGGGGCACTCGACCGCCAGCACCACCCTCAACATCTACACCCACGTGGCCCCGGAGCTGGCCCGGGAGGCCGCCGAGGCCCTGGACCGGGTGCTGCGAGGCGACGTCGAGCGCCGATAGGCCCCGTCGCTGGCGATCCGGCCCAGGAGCCCTCCAATCGCAGGATCGTCGCCCCTCCGGCCCAGCCTGGTTTCGCCGAGGCTCGGGTCGTGCCTGTCAAGAGGCCCTATACGGCGCCCAGCGCCCCTCCAGCGGATGCGGGACGAGATCGCGGCGATCGTCGACCCGCTGGAGCGGTACGTCCTCGCCACCGAGGCTCAGGCGCGCCACGAGGTCGCCGCCAGGCGGCTGGGGGAAATCCGCGCCCTGGCCGCGTTGCGCATCCACCAGCTGGGCGCCTCCTACGCGACCATCGCCCACGTCACCGGGCTCTCCCGAGCCCGAGCCCCGCAGCTGGTGGAGGCCGAGAGGCGGCTGAAGGCGGGGCGGGCTGTCT
>DATGLL010000247.1:0-4357 GCA_035294145.1 Candidatus Dormiibacterota bacterium
CGGCCCCACCGGGGTGCGCCCGAAGGCCGGCCCGGGCGTGTGGTGGAACCACTCCGGCTGGAGCCGGACCAGGGGCCGGCTGGGCGCGCGCAGCACCGTGGCCCGGTAGTCAGGGTGAAGATAGGGTGGCTCGAACTCCGCGATTTCGGGCATCGCTGCTCCTCCGACTCCAATGGGATGGCGGTGGGCCGATCCGCCGGTCAGGACCGGCTCGGCCCCAGGTCGGCCCCGCCCGCCCCAGCACGGGCGGTGCGCAGCTCACGCAGGGGCATGAAGGACCGGACCGGGGAGACCCGCTCGAAGTTGTAGGGGGGCGGCGGCGAGGTGGTCGCCCACTCCAGGGTGTTGCCTTGCCAGGGGTCGTCCCCGGCTGGCTCCCCGTGCTTCCAGCTCCAGAGCACGTTGACGATGAAGAGCAGGATGGACAGCGCCACCACGAAGGACGACACGGTGATCAGGAGGTTGACCGGGCCCCAGCTGGCCACGTCGTAGCTGACGATGCGGCGCGGCATGCCGTCGAGGCCGAGCGTGAACATGGGCAGGAAGGTGGCGTTGACCCCGATGAACAAGGTCCAGAAGTTCCACTCTCCGAGCCGGTCGTTCATCATGCGGCCGGTGATCTTCGGGAACCAGTAGTAGACACCGGCGAGGATCGCGAACACACCCCCGCCAAAGAGGGTGTAGTGGAAGTGAGCAACCACGTAGTAGCTGTTGTGGAGCTGGGTGTCGACCGGGACCGAGGCCAGATAGACGCCGGTGATCCCGCCGATCACGAAGGTGGCCAGGAAGGCGAAGGCGAACTTCATCGGCAGCCGGAACTCCACCGACCCCCGCCAGGCGGTGGCGATCCAGTTGAAGAATTTGATGCCGGTGGGGATCGCGATCAGCATGGTCATGCCCATGAAGAAGGACTCCAGGTAGATGTTCATCCCCACGGTGAACATGTGGTGGGCCCACACCGCCATGGACAGGAAGACGATGGCGAAGAGCGCGGTCACCATGGAGGTGTAGCCAAAGATCGGCTTGCGGCTGAAGACGGGGATGATCTCCGAGATCATGCCGAACCCGGGCAACACGATCACGTAGACCTCGGGATGGCCGAAGAACCAGAACAGGTGCTGGTAGAGCACAGGGCGGCCGGCCACGGTGGTGAAGAAGTGGGTCCCCATCTGGCGGTCCAGCTCGAGCAGGATCATGGCCACGGCCAGCGGCCCGCCGATCATCAGCAGCAGGATCGAGGTCGAGATCTGGGCCCAGACGAAGACGGGTAGGCGTCTCAGCGTCATCCCGGGGACGCGCAGGGCCACGATCGTGGTCAGGAAGTTGACCGAGGCCATGATCCCGCTGAGCGCCCAGAGGATGACGCTGAGGGCATAGCAATCGACGCCCACCGACGGGTTGTACGGCTTCTCGCTGAGGGGCGGGTAGCCGGTCCAGCCGGCGTTCATGGCCCCGCCTGCGGCGAACCCCGTGAAGTAGATGATGGCGGAAGCGGGGATCATCCAGAATCCGAGCAAGTTGAGGCGCGGGAAGGCCATGTCTCGGGCCCCGATCATGATCGGCACCATGTAGTTGGCGATCCCGGTCACGAACACGGTCACGAAGAACAGCAACATGGCCGCCCCGTGTGCGCTCATCAGCTGGTTGTAGGTCTCGGGATCGAGCAGCCGCTGGTCGGGCATGGCCAGCTGGAGCCGCATCAGGAGGGCGAAGACGCCGCTGAGGACGAAGGTCAGGGTCCCCGTCACCATGTACATGACGCCGATCCGCTTGTGGTCCGTGGTCGTCAGCCAGGTGACGAGGGGGGCAAAGAACCCCTCCTCACGAACCGGGGCACGGGAACCCGGGCTGACCAGGGTCGTCATCTGCCTCCTCCTCCTCGGACTCCACCCGGGCTCGCGCCGCCCGGGCAATTTCAGAAGTATAAGGCTCAACGTAGAATTTTCAACTAAACATTGATCTGAGATCTAGAGGTACTGGGGCAGGGCGAGGCGGGGGGCTTCTCCGGGGAGCTGGCCTGGCATCGGCAGGGAGAGGGCCTTGTCGAGCGATACCGCTGAGCGGGGTGCCGGAAGCCTTGCGCGTGATGGATCAGGCCACCCGCCAGGGTGGGGGAGGGCGACGAGGACAAAGTCGCCTCATGGCGACTCCTTCCAACCCAACCACGAGGCCCCCACTCGTTTGCCCCCAGCGCACGTCCTCGCACCGCCCACCGTCGACGACCACACCCGGCTCCTGGCCCTCCTCCACGGTCCCCTCCGCCTCGCCCTGCGCCTGGTCATGGTCCTGATGTCCCTCGAGGGCTACCTGGCACCACCCCTCCCCGGTCTGGGGCTCCCCACGAAGCCCGCTTCGTGGGGCACCCCTCTCCCGGTCGGCATCGAGATCGGCCTCGAGGGTTCGGACCGTCCAGTTGGAGGCGGAGCGCCGCCCCACTGCCGTCGGATGGCCCCACCGCTCCGGGGTGGGGTCCAGGGCGAGCTGGAACGCCGGCAGCGTCCAGCCCTCAAGAGCCGAATACCTCGGTCCCATCTTCACTGGAGCGCGGCCGTCGCCCGGGCCGCACGATGGGCGGCGGCACGCCGGCCGTCGGGCCGGGCGCAGATGGCAGCTCGCCGCGTCCACCGGCCACCTCAAAAGGGCCGTCGTTCGGCCGCACCTCTAGACTTGTAGCCACGAGGAGCGCGGCGTGCAGCTGACCCTGACCCGGCGCGGCGACTACGTGGTGCGCGCCGCAATCTACTTGGCTCGGGCCTACGGCGACGGCGGCTACCGCAAGATCCGAGAGGTGGCTGACGAGATGGCCCTTCCGCGTAGCTATACCCCCCAGATCCTCAACCTGCTCGCCCGTGCCGGTCTGGCCGAGGCGCGGGCCGGTCGCGAGGGGGGCTACCGGTTACGCCGTGACCCGGCCCAGGTCTCCCTCCGTGAGGTGGTCGAGGCGGCCGACGGGCCCCTTCGTCCCGATCGCTGCTCGCTGCGCGGCGGTCCCTGCCGCTGGGAGGATATGTGCGCCCTCCATCCCGCCTGGGAGGCGGCCACGGCCGCGCTCATCGAGTCGCTCCAGGCGACGACCCTGGCCTCGGTGGCAGAGGTCGACGCCGCTCTGGCCTCCGGCCGCTACCCGGTGCCGGCGTCGGCTCACCGGCTCCAGACCAAGCGCGGGGCTCGATCTCGGTCCCTTCCCTCCTGAGCTCCGGCCTCCATCCCTCCGCTCGACGACCGGCCTCGTGCCCCTCGACCCCGGGGAGGGGCGGCTCCCCCGATCGCGTCGGGGAGCCTCGGCCGCGATTCAGCCTCAGCCCATGAACGGGTAGCGGTAGTCCCGAGGGGGCACGAAGGTCTCCTTGATGACGCGCGGGGTGACCCAGCGGGCCAGGTTCCAGAGCGACCCGGCCTTGTCGTTGGTGCCCGAGGCGCGGGAGCCGCCGAACGGCTGCTGGCCGACGACCGCCCCGGTCGGCTTGTCGTTGACGTAGATGTTGCCGGCCGCGTAGCGGAGACGGTCGAGCGCGATGCGGATGGCCCGCCGGTCGGTGGCGAACACCGCCCCGGTCAGGCCATAGGGCACCGAGCGATCGATCAGGTCGAGGGTCGACTCGTACTCGCCCTCGGGGTAGGCGACGACGGTCACGATCGGGCCGAACAGCTCCTCCCGGAGCAGCCGAGACCCCCAGTCCTCGGTCACGATCACGGTCGGGCGGACGAACCAGCCCCGGCGGGCGTCCACCTCGCCGCCGGCCAGCACCGTGTGCCCGGGTCGGGATCGGGCCTCGGCGATCGCCTCCTCGTGGCGCCGGAAGGCGCGCTCGTTGATGACCGCGCCCATGAAGTTGTGGAAGTCGGCCACGTCGCCCATGGGGATGGCCTCGACCTGCTCGCGCAGGCGCTCCCGGAGCCCCGCCCACAGGGTGTCGGGGACGAAGACGCGCGAGGCCGCCGAGCACTTCTGGCCCTGGTACTCGAAGGAGCCGCGGACGATGGCGGTGAGGAGGGCCTCGGGCTCCGCCGAGGCGTGGGCCACGATGAAGTCCTTGCCCCCCGTCTCCCCCACCAACCGGGGGAAGTTGCGGTACGAGCCGATGTTCTCCCCGACCTGGCTCCAGATGCTCCGAAAGACGGTGGTGGAGCCAGTGAAGTGCACCCCGGCCAGGTCGGGGTGGGCGAGCGCCGCCGGCACCAGCTCGGGCCCGGGACCGTGGACCAGGTTGATCACGCCGTCGGGCAAGCCGGCCGCCTGGAGCAGGCGCATCAGATGGTGGGCGGCGTAAGGAGCCGATTCGGAGGGCTTCCAGACCACCGTCGCCCCCATCAGGGCAGGAGCGGTGGGCAGGTTCCCGGCGATGGAGGTGAAGTT
>DATGLL010000248.1:0-4792 GCA_035294145.1 Candidatus Dormiibacterota bacterium
CTCGCCGGGCCGGGACGGGGAGCTTGCCCGACTGGAACCAGCGGTAGGCGGTCACGGGGTGGATGCCTTGCTCGCGCGCCCACTGCTTCAAGTTCATGGAAGTGGATTGTAGTGTATAGTCGCGTCAGCTGTTGTTAACCCTTCCGTGCTCACGGTCTCGGCCACCATCGTCCTCGACCGTGCGCGCCGGATGCTGGCTGCCGTTCAGGGACCTGCCTCGGCAGGGCGACCTCAGGCGGGGCCGGGCGAGCCGCCGGCCACCTGGCGATCCTGCCTGTCCCAGGTGGTGGCGCATGAAGCGCGGCCGACAAGCTCGGATCCGGTTGACCGGCGCCGGCCGCGAGACCCGGTCGGAGGCCGACGACCTGATCGCCACTGCATCGCCGGACCTGCTCAAGCTGCGTCCAGGCCCCGGGAGCGGCCACAGATCGTCAAACGCCCGGGGCGATTCCACCCGTCGGGTGATCGGGTGGGCGGCATCCTGACGGCTGTCGCCACGGATGTCAGGATCGAACTGGTCTAGCCGGTTGCGGCCTCGGGAGAGACCGTCACGACGTCAACCGGCTGCCCGAGGAAGCGGCCGTAGCGATCTGCTACCTGCCGCACCGCGTACGTCTCCATCTTCGAGAGCCGGGTGTGCGGCCGGACCTCCACGCGCACCCGCCCGCGGTCGACCGTCCTCGTCCAGCCGCCGCGAACTCTGCCCCCAATGGTCACAACGTTGGCCAGGATGCTGCCGAACGGCAGCAGCGACGCGTCCACCGGCTGGTCAGGATCCAGCGCCGCCAGCCGGTCGCGGTAGCCCACCGTGTACTCGTCCCAGTTGGGGAGCAAGTGGGCGACGTCATCGCTCCCGGGGACGTTGGTGACGGTCGAATCGGCGGCCAGCCAGTAATCCCTTCCACCCACCGTGATTCGATCGAGAGCAGGGCCCGCGGCCGCGATGCCGCGGCGCGCGTCGGCCACGGTCAGCCCCGACCACCACACGTAGTCCTGCACCTGGGCCGGGCCGTGGCTCCGGAAGTACCGGCACACGAGCTCCGTGGCGGCGTCCTCGGCCTCGAGCCGCCGGGAACTGGGCACTCGCTCCTGGAAGAGCGCCCACGTGAACTGCTTGCCACGCCGCGGACCGCTGATGATCACCGCATCCAGCTCAGCGCAGAGGAGGAGGTAGGGAAGACGCTGCCCGTCGGGCGCGATGCCCGCTGAACGCAGCACCTCGCCCAGCTCCCGACGGGTAAGGTGGCAACCACCCGTCAGGGCCTCGCCAAGGAGCGTGACCGCTCGGGAGACGTCGTCATCGGAGAGCTCAAGCTGGCGGAGCCTTCCGCGCAGCCCGGCCCGCACCCGAGGGCCGGTCAGCTCCAGCAGCCAGCGGGCGTCCTCGGGGAGGAGGAAGTGCCAGGTCGGCCGCAGGACATGGGTGCGCAGGAGGGTGCCGGTGTCGAAAAGCCGGTCGAGCTCGGCGTCGGTCGCGCCCGGGCTCCGTTGCCCGAGCGCCCACTTGGCCCCGGGGTAGTCCTGGGACTGAACAGCGCCAAACCAACGTACTACGTCGACCGCCGAGGGGAGGGAGTCACCGACCAGACGCTGACTGCCAAGGCGCAGGGCCGCGATGTCGATCATCTCCATACTGATTGTCGGCGAGCCTGCTCCGAAAGCAAGCTGACGGGGCACCGCCACCAGGCCATCGTTGCCCTCTGGACACCGGATGGGGGGGTAACAACAGCTGACGTGTCCACACGCTCACCATTCGCCCCTGCGAGCTCGGGGCAGTGGGCGGGCGAGCAGGGCCTCCATCCCGTCACCGCCTCCCGCTGGCTTCGGTCGGGCACGCCTCCCGTCCGGCTCGGCGAGTCGGTCACCTGATCCTGGGGGACGCCCCGGCGTGACCGCCCGCTCGCGTGCCCTCTGCGGATCAGCCCCCCGATCTGGATCGTCAGGTGGCGCGTGTCCCCACCTGGGCGGCCCAGGAGGGGCGCGCCGTCGGGCGGATCGTGACCGAGGGGGTGGAGGCCGCGCTGGCGGCCCGGGCGATGGCCGCCCTCCAGCACGATGACCCGTAGGGGTGCCCCACGAGGGTTCCCCATCGGAGCACGCTCCGATGGGGTCCCCAGGCCAGCCTCGTGGGGAGCCCCGTAGGGATGCGGCCCCGGACGGCTGGACGCTGCCGGCGTTCGAGCTCGCCTTGGACCCCACGCCGGAGCAATGGCAGGCCATCCGGCGGCGGTGGGGCGGCGCTCCGCCTCCAACTGGGCGGTCCGAACCCTGAAGGCCGATCTCGACACCGACCGGGAGAGGGGTGCCCCACGAAGCCGGCTTCGTGGGGACCCCGTCGGCTTCCCGAGGCTCGAGCGCAAGGGCCGAGCCCCGGACCGCTGCCCCTTCAGCACCGGGACCCTCCGGGTCGAGCCCGATCGCCGCCACGTCACCCTGCCCAAGATCGGGACCGTGCGCACGTGCGAGAGCACCCGCCGGCGGGAGCGGCTGGTTCGCCTGGGCCGGGGGCGCATCCCCGCCGCCACCCTGAGGCGGGTCGGGGAGCGAGCGGTGGTGGTCTTGCGGGTCGAGCTCCAGCGGCCGCAGGGGTGCCCAACCCGACCCCGCTGGCCCGGAACCTGACCGTGCTGCGTCGGCGCTCCCGCTCCCTCTCCCGTAGCCAGCGCGGCTCGAATCGCTGCCGGCGCAAGGAACGGCGTCGAGCCCGGCTCCAGGCGCACATCGCCGCCCTCCGGCGCTACGAGATCCCTCGGCTCACCACCCGGCCGGCCACACCCACGGCCGGATCTTGAGGGAGGGGCTGGACGCCGCAGCGCTGGCCGAGCTCCGCCGGCAGCTTCGTTACCAGACCCCCTGGTACGGCTCGGAGGTGGTGGAGGCCGAGCGGTGCTTTGCCAGCTCGAGGACCTGCCATGGCTGCGGCTCGGTCCAGGACCTCGGGTGGGCCGAGCACTGGAAGGGTGACGGCGGTGGGGCGCGCCACCAGCGCGATGACCACGCCGCGATCAACCTGGCGAGGCATCGCTCGCCCGGGGCGCCCCACCCAGCCGGCTTGGTGGGGGCCCCGCCCGTCGGCTCAGGTGGAGCCTCCGGGAGGCGCAGAGCCGCGGTCAGGGGCCCCACGAGGCCGGCCTCGTGGGGTCCCGGTGAGACCCAGGCCTCCCGGACGCGCGGCGAGGCGACGTTCCCGGCCCAGCTGGACGTCGACGTCACACTCCGGGATGGATCGACGATCCACATCCGGCCGGTGGTGCCCTCTGATCAGGAGGCGCTGCGGCGCTTCCTGGCCGGGTTGTCCACGGAGTCGAGGGCCTTCCGCCTCTTCAGCGAGGTCAAGGACCTGAAGGCGGCGGCCAGCCGACTCGTGCGGGTACGGCTTCTACGTCTTGGAACGCCCCGGCCGAGGCGCACCAACCGCTCCAGCCGTCGGGCCTCTCCTGGGTTCGCACCCTGCCGACCCGGTGGTGATATGCGGCGATCCTGCTCGACCCGGATCGCCCTGGTGCTGAAGCTGCAGCGGTCCGGGTCGGATGTCAGGGGCAGAGCCGATGGCCTCGATCGACATTGCTCTCCTCTTCCTGGAGGCGCCGGGATTGCTCATGCACGCGGCCAGCCTCGCCATCCTCGACCCGCTTGCGGGGCTCAGGGGCCGATCCGCCCCAAGGGCCGCGGGAGCGCATCCGCGAGCGCCTGCCCCGGCTGCCCGGCCCGCGGCGACGACCGCTGGCGATCCCGCTCGATCACGGTCGGCCGCTGTGGTCGGCAGGCCCTGAGCCGGTTCGGGCGGTCAGGCCCTGGCCCGGGACATCGCCGCCGGCCCGACCCGGCTGGCGACGACGGGGCGACGTGGTGCCTGGTCGGTCCCGAGGTCAGGGGCCGTTCGGCCCTCGCCACCCGGCCGGTGGCAGCGCAGGCTCAAGTCATGGAGATCAGGACGTTCGTCAGACCCGAGGTGATACGGGGCGAGGTAACTGAGCCGCTGCGGGTCCTGGCCGTGCGCATGCGCGCGCACGGGATCGGGGCCCTGCCCCTCTTCGAGGGGGAGCGCCTGATGGGAATCCTCACCGAGCGGGACGTGCTGGCCGCGGTCGCCGACGGCGTCGCGGAGACCGCGGTGGCGGCCGCCTACATGACCCCGGACCCAGTCACCGCCGAGCCCTGGGAGGACAGCACTGTGGTGGCCGAGCGCATGCTCGAACGTGGCATCCGCCACTTGCCGGTGGTGGAGCACGGCCGGCTGATCGGTATGGTCTCGGCACGCGACCTGCTGGTTCTGGAGGCCTGGCCGGGCCCCGGTCGGATACCCTCCGCCTTCTAAGCGGCCTCCCACAACTTCTGCGCATATCCCTCGATCAACCAGAGCGACCGGAACGGCGAGGCGCACCGCAACCGCCGCTCCTGGCTGCGTTCCCCAAAGAAGGCCTGCACCTGACGCACCCGACCCGCCATGGTCTCCACCGGGGTGGTGGCCAGGTAGGTCCTCGTCGCCCTCCAGATCCGCTCCACCGGGTGGTGGCGGGGACAGGAGCGAGGGCCGAGAATGAGCCGGACCTGGGGGCGCTCCCCGAGCCAGCGGGTGACCACCCGGGAGTGGTGGATGGCCACGTGGTCGAGGAGGATGGCGATGGCCGGGGCGGCTCAGGGCTGGGGAACCGGGAGGGGGGCCGGATGGCCCGGGCGGCCTGGAGAGGCCGTGCCGCGAGTCCTAGGCGCGGCCGGTCCGTCGGCCCTAGGGCGCCAAGGCCGGAGGTGAGAGGGTAGGGGTGGAGGTTAGTGAGCATGATGTGGTGGT
>DATGLL010000249.1:0-2614 GCA_035294145.1 Candidatus Dormiibacterota bacterium
GGTCTGGTGGGAGCCGGCGGCCTACGCCAACCCCCACGTCGCGGTCTCGGGCGAGACCGGCTCGGGCAAGACCCAGTCGCTCATGGCCCTGGCCTCGGAGCTGCACCGGCAACAGGTTCCGCTCCTGATCCTGGACTTCAAGGACGACTACGCCCAGAGCTTCGCCACCACCGAGGGGGTGGCGGTCTGGGACCCTGCCGAGGCCCGGCTGCCCTTCAATCCCCTGGCCCCGGTGGCGGACGCCGAGGGGCGGGTGGAGCCGCTGGCCCACGTGCATCGGGTGGCCGACGTGGTCAAGCGGGTCTGGGGGCTGGGCGACCAGCAGGCCCACCGCCTGCGCGAGGCCCTGAAGCAGCTCTACGCGAGCGCCGGGGTGGCGCTGGAGCCACATCTGGCCGTGCCCGGGCAGCGCTGGCCGGCCTTCGGGGAGCTGACCGGGCGGTTGGAGGAGCGAGACACCCTGCGCGGCCGGCTCTCCCCGGTCTTCGACCTGGGCCTGCTCGACCCCGGCCCCCAGGCCGAGGTGGGCTTCGCCCGGCTGGTGGAGGCGGGGGGCATCGTGCGTCTGGCCCGGCTGCCCGGGGACGAGGCCAAGTCGGCCGTGGCCGAGCTGCTCCTGCTCGCCCTCTACGGGGAGCTGGTGCGCCGCCCCCACACCCGCCGGCTGCGCCTGGGCCTGCTCCTGGACGAGGGCTGGCGGCTCTCGGCTTGCCCCTACCTGGAGCCACTGCTGCGCGAGGGCCGGGCCTTCGGGCTGGCTGCCATCCTGGCCAGCCAGTTCCCACGCGACCTGCCCCCGGCGGTGCGGGGTTCGTGCGCCACCCAGCTCTTCTTCGCCCAGACCGATGCCGCCCAAGCGGCGGAGGTGGCCAAGGCGGTGCTGGGCGAGACCCACTCCGCCCAGGCGGTGCTGCTGAGCCGAGAGGTGCGCAGCCTGTCGCTCTTCACCGCCCTGCTCCACCGCCGCGACACCGTGCTCAGCCGCCGGCCCTGGACGGTGGTGCGGGTCCTGCCCTGGTTCGAGCGTCGGGGGCTGGGGGCCGGTGCTGATGCCCCCGTGGCCCGGCTGACCCCGCGCGCCTTCAACCCCGGCCTGGAGGGATGAGGATGCGCCATCCTCGCCGTTTCTTGGTCGGGGTCGCGGCGGTCCTGGGCGGGATCGTCAGCTGGGTGGTGGCTGGCCTCCTCGTCTCCTGGCTGGTGGCGGGGGGCTGGCCCTGGCTGCTCTTCCTGGCCCTGGCCATCCTCCTCATCCACTGGCTGCGGCGCCGCCTCGGCTTCCCGGAGCGAGCCCGACGCGCCCTGGAGCAGAGCCTGGCCGGCGAGGGCCGGCGGGTCTGGCTGGTCAGCGCCCGCCGCCGACACGGGGTCTGGGACCTCTGCTTCCGGCTCCGTGACCCTCTCCAGATCGCCGACCTGCTCCGCCGTCAGGCCGCCTTCGGTCCCGCCCTCGGGGCCAGCGTCTCGCTCTGGCCGGATCGGCGCTGGCGACAGCCGGTGCTGCGCATGCGGGCCAGCACGGTGCGCCTGCCCGGACCCCGCGATCCCTTCGAGGTGGGGGAGCTGTCGGGGCCGGTGCGGCTGGTGACCCCGCCGGTGACCTACCAGGGCTTCTACGGGCGCTACCAGGCGCCCAAGGGGGTGCTGGTCTCCGGCATCGGCTACTCCACCCGGGGGCCGCTCTGGACCGACCTGGCCAGTCTGCCGCACCTGCTGATCGGCGGCCAGACCGGGACCGGCAAGTCGGCCTTCCTCCGCCAGCTCCTGGTCCGGCTGCTCACCACCTACGGCCCGGAGCGGATCCAGCTCCTGCTCATCGACCTCAAGGGCGGGGCTGAGTTCCAGGTCTTCGCTGGCCTGCCTCACCTGCCCGCCCCGGTGGTGGGGCAGGTGGGCGAGTGCGCCCACGCCATCGCCCAGCTGGTGGGCGCGCTCCAGGAGCGGCTGGAGGTCTTCCGCCGCCGGGGTGTCCAGAGTTTGGAGGAGCTTGAGCGCAGTGGTTTGCGCCTGCCTCGGATCGTGGTCGCCATCGACGAGGTCACCTCGCTCGCCTATCGGGAGATCCAGCGGGTGGCCCCCGAGGAGGCGGCCCTGCGCTACGCCGCCTTGGACGGGCTTTCCACCCTGGCCCGGCTGGGCCGGGCGGCCGGCATCCACCTCCTGGTCGCCACCCAACGCCCGGACCCCGAGGTGCTGCCCGGCCAGCTGCTGGCCAACGTCGGGGCCAGCATCGCCTTCGGGGTCCGCAACTACCGCGACTCCGAGACCATCCTGCGCGAGGGCGACGCCTCGGCCGCCTTCCTGCCCCGGGTGGCCGGGCGTGGGGTGTACGTCTTCGGGATGGAGCGGGAGGAGTTCCAGACCCCCTTCCTCAGCGGCGAGGAGGCGCGCCGGCGGCTGGAGGAGCGTTGGCCCGAGCTGCGAGCCCCAGCGGTCGTGGGCGAGGAGCAGCGGTGAGGGAGGAGCCACCCCGGTCCCAGCTCCAAGAGCTGGTGGCCCTGGCCGCCATCGCCGGGTTGGGGTGGTACCTGCTCGCCCGTCGGGAGGTCGCGGCCGCCGTCGGCCGCGCGGCCTCCCAGGCCGCCGCCGTTGCCAAGGATCTGGCCGGGCACGC
>DATGLL010000250.1:0-33023 GCA_035294145.1 Candidatus Dormiibacterota bacterium
GCCTTCGTGAAGCGCAGAGCCGCGGTAAGACCCGGGCTTCTCGGGCACGCGGCGGGGAAGCGCGAAGCCCGCAAGGGCAACCCCGTGAGGGGTGCCGCGTGAGTGCTACTGCGTACTCGGCGGCAACGGTCACCGGCGACCTCTCAGACCGAGAGCGTCCGACAGATCTGATCCGCCAACGTCGCGGCACCGTCGCTGGCGCCGGTCTCCAGGTACCAGATGGTGGCCTCGTTCACCGCCCCCACGATGACCCGGCCGTACACCGCCGGGTCAATGCCAACCAGCCCCTGGTCGCCGTGCTCCTGGGCGTAGCGGACCGCTTGCTCGGCCAGCTTCGCGAACTCGTCGTGCAGGCGATGGCGGACCTCCTCGATCGAGGGCGAGAGGCCCACCGACTCGACCAGGAGCAGCCGGGCCACCCGGGAGCGACCGATGCAGGCGGTGACGAAGGCGTGGATGCCCCGCCGCATCCGATCCCGGTGGTCAACCCCGGCCGCCGCGGCGGTGTTGACCGCGGTGACCAGGGCCCCTCCCTCCTGCTCCAGGAGCACCCGGAAGCAGTCCTCCTTGGACTCGAAGTACTCGTAGAAGGCCGACTTCGAGGTGCGAGCCTTGGCCACCACGTCATCCACGGAGGTGTCGTGGTACCCGACCTCGGCGAACAGCTGGAGGGCGGCGTCCAAGAGGCGGCGACGTCGTGCCTCGCGCCGCTCGCTGGCGGCCAGCGTGCTCACCGCCAGATCACCGCTCGCTCAGGGCGCGCGAGATCACCAGGCGCTGGATCTCCGACGTCCCCTCGAAGATGGTGTAGATCTTGGCGTCGCGGTGCCACTTCTCCACCGGGAAGTCACGGATGTACCCGTAGCCACCGCAGATCTGGATCGCCTCCTCGGTCACCCTGACCGCGACCTCGCCTGCCTTGAGCTTGGCCATGGAGCCCTCGGCCTTCTCGAAGCGCCCCCCGTTCCGGCTCTCCCACAGCGCCCGCCAGATCAGGCCCCGGGCCGCCTCGATCTCGGTCGCCATGTCGGCCAGCTTGAAGGCGATGGCTTGGTTCTCGATCAGCGGGCGTCCGAACTGCCGCCGCTCCTGCGCGTACTGGAGAGCGAACTCGAAGGCGGCGCGGGCGATCCCGAGCGCCTGCGCCCCGACCACGGGCCGGGTGGCCTCGAAGGTCTTCAAGGCCACCGCCGAGCGGGAGCGCTGCCCGGAGCGGGCGCGGGCGAGCCGCTCCTCCAGCCGCTCCTCCCCGCCCAACAGGCAGTCGGAGGGCACCCGGACATCCTCGAGGATGACCTCGGCCGTGTGCGAGGCCCGGATGCCCATCTTCTTCTCCTTCTTGCCCTGTCGCAGCCCCGGCGTTCCCGGCGGGACGACGAAGGAGGCCTGGCCGCGGACCCCCAGCTCGGGGTCGACCGCCGCCACCACCACGTGGACGGCGGCGATGCCGCCGTTGGTGATGAACACCTTACGGCCGTTGAGCACCCAGTCGCCGTTCCGCTTCACCGCCCTGGTCTTCATGGAGCTGACGTCCGAGCCGGCGTCCGGCTCGCTCACGCAGAAGGCCCCCACCACCGGCTCGCTCGGCGTGCCGTAGCAGGCCGGGACCCAGGTCGCGATCTGCTCCGGCGTTCCCTGGTTGAAGATCGCCGCCACCGGGAGCCCTGTCCCCTGGATGGCCAGGGCGATGCCGGCGCAGCCCCAGCACAGCTCCTCCGCGACCAGGGCGGGCAGGATGCCGGTCGGGTCGGCGAAGGTCTGGCCCAGGAACTCATGGGAGTACAGCCCGATCTCGGCCGCCTTCCTCACCACCGGCCAAGGGAACTCCTCGGTCTCGTCGTAATGTGCCGCCACCGGGCGGATCTCCCGCTCCGCGAACTCGTGCACCCAGTCGCGGATCTGGCGTTGCTCCTCGGTCAGCTCGAAGGAAATCATCCGACTCTCTCCAGTCACCCGTGGCTCCGGTTCAGTACTGGTACGTACTGTTACCAGATCCTACCTTCCCCCTGCCCCTTGCGACACCTCCAGCGGTCGGGCGCGAGCGACGGAGGCGTCGAGGCGGCGCGTCAGGCGGTACACGACGTCCAGGGCGGGGACCGGGATCCCGACCTGTCCGGCCAGCTCCACCACCGCCCCCACCAGTGCCTCCACCTCCAGCGGTCTGCCCGCCTCGACGTCCTGGAGCATGGACGTCCGATGCTCACCGACCTGGGCCGCCCCCTCCAGGCGCCGCTCGATGGGCAGGTCGGGCTCGATGCCGATCGCCTTGCCCACGGCCTCGACCTCGAGCATGAGGGTGCGGATCAGCTCCCGGGTGGCGGCGTCGGCCAGCAGCTCGCCGAGAGTGGCCCGGGTCAGGGCGCTCACCGGGTTCAGGGTGGCGTTGCCGATCAGCTTGAGCCAGATCTCCTGCCGCAGCCGGGTCTGGATCGGGGCCTTGAGGCCGGCTCGGACCAGGGCTGCGGCGATGGCCCGGACGCGCTCGCTGCGTGATCCGTCGGGCTCGCCCAACGAGAGCCGGCTCCCCTCGAGGTGCCGGACGACGCCGGGCTCGACCAGGCTCGTGGCCGGGTAGACGACACAGCCCACCACCTGCCGGAGGGGGATGCTGGCCGCGATCACGCCACCGGGATCGACCGTCTCGAGCCGGCGCTGGCCGAGGAAGAACCACCAGGGAATGCCGTTTTGGGCGAAGACCACGGTCGAGCGCTCGTGAAGGACGGCTCCCAGGGCCGGGGCCACCGTGGGCAGGCTGTGGGCCTTCAAGGTGACGAAGACGGTGTCGGCGGCGTTGGCCGCCCCGAGGTCGTCGGTGCAGCTCGGCTTGGCGACGAGCTCGGAGCCGTCTGCCTCGATCACCCGTACCCCCTGTCTCCGCATGGCCTCGAGGTGCGGCCCCCGCGCGATCAAGGTCACGTCGAAGCCAGCCACGGCCAGGCGCGCCCCCAGGTAGGCGCCGATGGCCCCGGCGCCGACGATGGCGAACTCAGCCACCTCAGTCCCCTCTCTCCTCTGACCGGCCCTCGGGCCGCGTGGTCGGCCGGACGCTCGAAGGCGTCATCCTCGACCTGATCCTAGCCCTCGGCCAGGGCAGCGGCGACGTGTCGACGCTGCACCTTGCCGGTCGGGGTACGTGGGATCTCGGTGACGACGTAGAGCTGACGCGGGACCTTGAAGTCGGCCAGCCGTTCCCGGCAGAAGTCGAGCAGCTGCTGGCGGGTGGCCTCGCGCTTGAGGACCACGGCCGCGGCGACCTCCTCACCCCAGGCCGGGTGGGGCACGCCGAAGGCCACCGCCTCGGCCACCGCCGGATGCTGGAGCAGCACCTCGTCGATCTCCCGAGGCGCGATCTTCTCCCCTCCCCGGTTGATGAGCTCCTTGATCCGGCCGCGCAGGGTCAGGTAGCCGCGCTCGTCGAGGCTCCCCAGGTCGCCAGTGCGGAACCACCCGTCGGTGAAGGCCTCGGCGTTGGCGCTCGGGTTGGCCTCGTACCCATCCATCACGTTCGGCCCCTTGATCACGACCTCGCCGGCCGTGCCCGCCGGCAGGTGGCGGCCATGGTCGTCGAAGATGGCGATCTCGACCCCGGTCGCCCGCCCCACCGTGCCCGCCCGGCGCTCGTCCGGCGGCAGCGGGTTGGAGGCCATCTGGTGGGCGGCCTCGGTCATGCCGTACGCCTCCAGCACGGGCACGTCCAGGAGGTCCTCCAGGCGGCGCATCAGGTCGGCGGGCAGCGCGGCGCTGCAGGAGCGGATGAAGCGGAGACGCTCGGTGCCGGCCGGTCGTTCCTCCCCGGCCCGGTTCAGCACCGCTGCGTGGATGGTGGGCACGGCCGAGTACCAGGTGGGTCGGTGCTCGCGCACCAAGGGCCAGAACTCGAAGGGGTTGAAGCGCGGGCCGGCGACCACGACCGTGCCGCCTGAGGCCAGGGTGGAGAGGGCGGAGGCCACCAGGCCGTGGACGTGGAAGAGCGGCATCACGCAGAGGGAGACGTCCTCGGGCCCCAGGCGGTAGCAGGGGACGATGTTCGCCACCGAGGCGGCCAGGTTCCGGTGTCGGAGAGGGACGATCTTGGGCCGGCTGGTGGTGCCGCTGGTGTGGAGGACCAGGGCCACGTCGTCGTCGCCCGGCGGCTCCACCCTCGCCCGGGCGGCGCCCCCCTCGGCGACGCGCACCCGGCCCCGCTCGTCCAGGGCGGCCTCGACCACCTTCCCCCCTGCCGGCATGGCCTCCCGCGCCGCGCTCCCCTCCCCCGGGGGCACCAGCAGCAGGCGCGCCCGGGTGTCCTCGAGGTAGAAGCGGAACTCGTCCACCTTGTAGGCCGGGTTGAGGGGGGCGGCCGTGCCGACCGTGGCCGCCGCCAGGAAGAGCACGATCGCCTCAGCCGAGTTCGGGTAGACGAGGGCCACCCGGTCGTCTCGTCGGATGCCGTGAGCGGCCAGCGCCTCGGCCGCGCGCCAGACCTGCTCGCGCAGCTGGCCGTAGGTGAGGCGAGGGCCGCTCGAGGCCACGAGCGCAAGTCGGTCGTCCGGCTGGCCGGACTCGAGCACGTTCAGCAGGGTAGCCATGGCTCCGCTCCTCTCCGTATCCTCGCTCCGTCGTCGATCCCGTCACCTCCGCGCCACTCGCGTCGATGGACGTCTCCGTGGAGCACCGCAGCCGGTGCCCCACCGTGTCACCAACGATAAGCCGCCTCAGCGCTCCGCCTCGATGACCTGGGTCAGCTCGCGCAGGAACGACTCGACGTCGGTGACCAAGCCGACCGACTGCCAGGTGCCCCGATCGGCCAGCTTGGTCACGACCGCCGGGTTGATGTCGACGCAAACGGTCCGAACCTGGGCCGGGAGCATGTTCCCGGTGGCGATGGAGTGGAGCATGGTGGAGAGCATGAGGGCCAGCCGCACCGCCGGGCGGTGACGTTCGCCTCCCCAGATGCACTCGCGCATCCGACGCTGGGCCTCGACCATGTCCGTGATCACGTCGGGCAGTGGGCCGTCGTCGCGCACGCTCCCTGCCAGCACGACCTCCACCCCGTGGTCGAGGGCGCTCCTCATCACCCCGGAGGCCAGCTCGCCCGACTCCACCATGGCGCGCAGGCCTCCGGCCGCCCGGACCCGGTTGACCGCCCGCATGTGGTGCTCGTGGCCGTGCTCGATGGGGATCCCGCTCTCCACGCTCACGCCGAGGGCGGTGCCGAAGAGCGCCGCCTCCACGTCGTGGACGGCGAGGGCGTTGCCCGCGAACAGGACCTGGACGAAGCCCAGCTCGATCAGGCGTGAGAGGGAGCGAGCAGCCCCGGTGTGGACTACAGCCGGACCGGCGACGACCAGGATCTTGCCTCCCTCAGCACGCACCGCCCGCATCTCGGCCGCGATCTGCGAGATCAGGACCTTTTTGGGCTTCTCGGCCGAGACCTCGCTGGACATGAAGCTGAAGATCTCGGTCTGGCGGGAGCGCTCCAGCGGGGTGACCCGGACCCCCGTATGCCCCACCACCACCTCCAGGCCGGGCTCGGCCTCGTAGAAGGGGATGCACCAGGCCCGTCGGGCACGGCGGTCGACGGCGATCGCGCAGTCCATCTCCTGGCGCTCGACCGGCACCCAGCCGCCGTCCAGCATCACGGCGGTCGGCAGGTTGCTGGTGGAGTAGAACCCCTCCGGGTACACGCCAGGGATGGTCACGGGGGCGGTGCGGACGGGCTCCTCGCTCACCACCTGGGCCCCCAGCTCCCGTGCCCGGCGGACGATCTCGTCCAGCCGGTCGGGGCTGCCGGCCCAGACCGCGATCCGGCAGGAGGAGGTGTCGGTCTTGCGCTGCCCTACCCGGAGCTCCTCGATGTCGAACCCGCCGCCCAGGTCCATCACCAGGTCCAGGAGCCGGGGCAGCATCATCGAGTCGATGATGTGGCCCTCGAGCATCAGCAGGGTCCGATGACGGCCGTTCTCCCGCTCGGCGGTCACCGAGCCTCGACCTCCATCAGCGCCAGGCGGGTGCGCTCCTTGAGGGCGATCGCCTCCCGCTCAGGGTCGTCGGCGTAGAGCACCGTGCGGCCGACGGCGACCAGGCAGGAGGCCTCGTCGCCGTTCCAGGCGGCGCGCAGGGCGCGCTCCAGGTCCCCTCCCTGGGCGCCCACCCCGGGCACCAGGAAGGGCAGCGGGCTCGTGGCCCGGATGGCTGCCATCTCCTCCGGCGCCGTCGCCCCCACCACCAACCCGACGTTGCCCTGCCCTCCGACTCTGAGGGCCAGGTCGGCCACGTGGAGGTAGAGGGGCCGTCCCTCGACCTCGAGGTGCTGGAGGTCCCTCGCTCCTGGGTTGGAGGTGCGGCAGAGCACGTACACCCCGCGCTCCGGGTAGGCGGTGAGCTCCTGGAGGGCATCGGCCCCCAGGTAGGGGTTGGCGGTGATGGCGTCGGCGTCCAGGACCTCGAAGGCGGCCCGGGCGTAGGCCCGCATGGTGTTCCCCACGTCGGCCCGCTTGCCGTCCAGGATCACCGGGACCCCGTCCGGGATCTGGGCCCGCAGCTCGAACAGCGCCTCCCAGCCATCGGGGCCGTACTGCTCCCAGAAGGCGACGTTGGGCTTGTAGCAGCAGGCGTGATCGGCCGTCCGTCGGACCACCTCCAGGCAGTGACGGAGGGCCCCGGAGGCGCCGCCCGGGATCCGCTCCGGGTCGGGGTCGAGCCCTACGCAGAGCAGCGAGCGACGGGCACGGACAGCCCGGCGCAGGTCGTCGAAGAAGCCGGCCACGGCTCTCAATGATCAGGCATCGGCGGGAGGCGCCGTCGGGACGATCGGGCGCCGCCGTTGGGACAGCCGCCCAGATGAGACCAAAGCTTCCATGGCCCCTGGCTCGGGGCCACCCTAGGCTGAGCCTCGCATGGCTGTCGCAAGTGGGCAGCATGGCTAGCAGTTGGATGCGAGGGAGCCCATGAGTTCGACGGAGCTGAGGACCTCGAGGCGTGCCGATGGGCCGCGGCCGACCCCCACCTTCACCGCCTATCTCATCGGAGAGACGACGCTGCCGGTCCAGTGCGGTGAGATCCTGCTCGAGGCCGGCCACCGCCTCCAGGGCGTGGTCTCTGCCGATCCCCAGGTGGCGAGCTGGGCCCAGGAGCGGGGGATCGAGCTCGTCGACCCTGGGGAGGATCTGGTCACCTTCCTCGGTCGCTCCCCCTTTGACTACCTCTTCAGCGTCAACAACCTCTCGCTGCTGGCTCCCGAGGTGATCGCGCTCCCCCGTCGGGCGGCGATCAACTTCCACGATGGCCCTCTACCCGCCTACGCGGGCCTGAACGCCCCCGCCTGGGCCATCCTGAACGGCGAGACCACCTACGGCATCGTCTGGCACCTGATGACCGAGGGGGTCGACCAGGGCGACGTCCTGGTCCGACGCTCGCTGACCATCTCCCCCGAGGACACCTCGCTGACCCTCAGCACCAGGTGCTATGAGGCCGGCATCGACGCCTTCGCGGAGCTGGTCGAGCGCCTGGCCTCGGGCGACCTGCGGCCCGAGCCTCAGGACCTGACCCAGCGCAGCTACTTCGGGCGGTACCAGCGGCCGCCGGCCGCGTGCTTCCTGCGCTGGGATCGCCCCGCCCGGGAGCTGGCGGCGCTGGTGCGGGCGCTCGACTTTGGCGCCTACCCCAACCCGCTCGGGCTGCCCAAGCTCCTCGTCCATCGAGAGCCGATCGTCGTCCTGCGCCTGGGCATGGCCCGTCGCTCAGGGGCGGAGCCGGGGACGATCACCGCCCTGGAGGCGGAGACGATCCAGGTGGCGACGACCACCGAGGACGTGGTTCTCCAGGCCCTGGCCGACCTCGATGGCCGGCCGGTGCGGGCGTGGGACCTGGTCCGTCGCCACGGGCTCGCCGAAGGGGCGCGGTTGCCTCTGATCGACGAGTTGAGGGCGACCTCGCTGACCCGGTTGCACCAACGGCTGGCCCGTCACGAGGGCTTCTGGGTCGACCAGCTGGCGAGACTGCAGCCGTTGCTGGTCCCCTACGCCCGCCCCGGGGCAGGCGGTGGCCCGGAGGCGCAGGCGGGGTCCGAGGTGCCGGAGCGGTTCCTGGCCCTGGCTCGCGAGCTGGCCGGGGATCGCCCCCCGGGAGACGTGGTGCTGGCGGCGGTGGTGGCCTACCTGGCTCGGCTCGAGGGGAAGGTCGGCTTCCATCTCGGGCTGGCGGCGGGCCAGGAGGAGCGAGGGGGGCTGGAGCTGGAGGGCTTGCTCGCCGAGGTGGTGCCGCTCGAGGTCGACCTGGAGCTCACCCAGGGGTTCTCGGAGGCCTGGCGGCGGTTGCAAGGGTCGCTGGACCGCCTGCGCCAACATCGGACCTACCTCACCGACCTGCGGGCCCGACAGCCACGCGTGCGTGCGGCGGCCGCCCGGCTGCCGGTCGTGGTGGGGAGCGGCGACGGGCCGCTCCCCAGCGGCGCTGACCTCGTCATCCTCGCCGCCCGGGACGGGCAGCGGCTCCTCTGGCAGCACCGGGTCGAGGTGCTCGACGACCGCCATCTGGGGTTGATGCAACGGCAGCTGCGCACCTTCCTCTCGGCCATCGCTGCCGATCCGGGACGGCCGGTCGGGGAGCTGCCCCTGCTGGAGCCGGACGAGGAGCGACGGATGCTCGTGGAGTGGAACGACACGGCGACGGCGTACGACCACGAGCGTTGCCTCCACCACCTGATCGAGGCGCAGGCGGCCGCCAGCCCGGATGCGGTGGCCCTGACGGTCGGCGGGCAGCGGCTGACCTACGCCGAGCTGGACGCCCGGGCGAACCAGCTGGCCCACCGCCTCCGTCGCCTCGGCGTCCGGGCCGGCGTTCGGGTCGGGGTCGCGACCGAGCGCTCCCCCGAGATGGTGGTGGCCCTGCTGGCGATCCTGAAGGCGGGCGGGGCCTACGTGCCCATGGACCCGGAGTACCCGGCCCGCCGGATCGCCTTCATGGCCCAGGACGCCCGGGTGCCGGTCGTGCTCTCCACCGGTCGGGCGGCGTCCGGCCTGGACCTGGGCGATGCCCGTCTCCTGCGCCTGGACGCCGAGGCGGAGGGGCTCGCCCGAGAGCCCACGGAGCCGGTGGCCAGCGAGGCCGGCCCCGAGGATGCCGCCTACGTCATCTACACCTCGGGGTCGACGGGCACGCCGAAGGGGGTCGTGGTCACCCACCGCAACGTGGTCAACTTCTTCCATGCCATGGACCGGCGGCTCGACCACGAGCCGCCGGGGCGTTGGCTGGCCGTCACCAGCATCTCCTTCGACATCTCGGTGCTCGAGCTTCTGTGGACCCTGGCCCGTGGCTTCGAGGTGGTGCTCTACACGGGGAGGGAGACGCAGGCCCCTCCCCAACCGGCCCGCCCCCGGCAGCTCGACTTCAGCCTCTTCTACTTCGGGGCCGGCGAGGGCCCCTCCCCCCAGGCCAAGTACCGCCTCCTCTTGGAGGGTGCCCGGTTCGGGGACGAGCGCGGCTTCGCCGCCGTCTGGGTCCCGGAGCGGCACTTCCACGCCTTCGGCGGCCTCTACCCCAACCCCTCGGTGATCGCCGCCGCTCTCGCCACCGCCACCCGCCGTCTCCACCTCCGAGCCGGAAGCTGTGTCTCCCCTCTCCACCACGCCATCCGGATCGCCGAGGAGTGGTCGGTGGTCGACAACCTCTCCGGCGGTCGGGTCGGCGTCTCCTTTGCCTCCGGCTGGCAGCCCCAGGACTTCGTGCTGGCGCCGCAGCACTTCGCCGACCGCAAAGAGGTGATGCTGCGCCAGATCGACCTCGTCCGTCGCCTCTGGCGGGGCGAGGCGGTCTGGGTCCCGGGGCCGAACGGCGAGGAGGTGGAGGTCCGCATCCTGCCCCGCCCGCTCCAACCCGAGCTGCCGGTGTGGATCACCTCCGCCGGCAGCCCCGACACCTTCCGAGCCGCTGGCGAGGCCGGGTGCCGAGTCCTCACCCACCTGCTCGGCCAGTCGTTGGAGGAGGTGGCCGAGAAGGTCTCGGCCTATCGTGAGGCGTGGCGGGCGGCCGGCCACGGGCCGGGGCACGGCCACGTGACCTTGATGCTCCACGCCTTCGTGGGCCCGGACGAGGCCCGGGTGAAGGAGCTGGTCCGGGCGCCCATGAAAGCCTACCTCAAGAGCTCGGTGGGGCTGATCCAGCGAGCGGCCTGGTCCTTCCCCGCCTTCAAGCGGGCCACCACCGACGCCCAGGGGCGGTTCGCCCTCGATCAGCTGAGCGAGGCGGAGCTGGACACCGTCCTCGACTTCTCCTTCGAACGGTACTACGAGGGCAGCGGCCTGCTCGGCGACCTGCCCCGGTGCCTGCGCCTGGTCGACGGGGTGATCGGGATCGGTGTGGACGAGGTCGCCTGCCTGATCGACTTCGTCGACGACGCTGACCTGGTCCTGGCCCATCTCCCCGAGCTCGATCGTCTCCGCGAAGCGGCGCTGCGCCGGCGCCTGGAGCCGGTCGAGGAGGTCGGCCGTCACCCCATCCTGAGGCTGATCGAGGAGCACGGCATCACCCACCTGCAGTGCACGCCCTCCATGGCCAGCATGCTGCTCGCCAGCCCGGGCGCCGCCCGAGCCCTTCGGGGCCTCCGCCAGCTCCTGGTCGGAGGCGAGGCCTTCCCGGTCGGCCTGGCCCGCGACCTGCGCCGGGCGGTCGGGGGGACGATCGTGAACATGTACGGGCCGACCGAGACCACCATCTGGTCCTCCACCTACGAGCTCGGCGAGGAGGACTGGCCGGACACCGAGGCCGTCCCCATCGGTCGCCCCATCGCCAACACCACCTTCTACGTCCTCGACGGGCGGTTGCGGCCGGTGCCGGTGGGGATCGTGGGCGAGCTCTTCATCGGCGGCGACGGGGTGGCCCGTGGCTACCTGGACCGTCCCGAGCTCAACGCCGAGCGCTTCCTCCCCGACCCGTTCGGAGGGCGTCCCGGCGGCCGTCTCTACCGGACCGGCGACCTGGTCCGCTACCGCGAGGACGGGGTTCTCGAGTACGTCGGCCGCGCCGACCACCAGGTCAAGCTGCGTGGCTATCGGGTCGAGCTGGGCGAGATCGAGGCCGCGCTCAGCGCCCACCCGACGGTGCGCGAGAGCGCCGTCGTGCTCCGGGGGAGCGGCGATCAAGCGCGGCTGGTCGCCTACGCGGTGCCCCGCGACGGCTCCCGGCCCTCGAGCCGGGAGCTGCGCGCCTATCTGGAGGAGCGCCTGCCCGAGCACATGGTCCCGGCCCAGATCGAGCTCCTGGAGGACCTGCCCAGGACGCCCAACCAGAAGGTGGATCGCCGCGCCCTGCCCGAGCCCCGGCGGCCGGCCGAGGTCGAGCACGTTGGCCCTCGAGACGAGGTCGAGCAGGCGCTGGTCGAGATCTGGGAGCGAGAGCTGCGGGTCGAGCCGGTCGGGATCGACGACGACTTCTTCCGCCTCGGCGGCCACTCGCTGCTCGCCATGCGGGTCTTCAACCAGATCGAACGGCGCCTGGGCCGGCGGCTCCCCTTGGCGACGCTGTTCGCCGCGCCGACCATCCGCCGGCTGGCCGAGATCCTCCGTCAGGAGTCGTGGGCCCCGCAATGGGCGGCGTTGGTGGCGATCCAGCCCGAGGGCACCCGCCCCCCCTTCTTCTGCGTCCACTCGCACGGCGGGCACGTGCTCCTGTACCACGCCCTGGCCCGTCACCTCGGGCCCGACCAGCCCTTCTACGGCCTGCAGGCGGTCGGCCTCGACGGCCGGCACCCTCCGTATCACCGGATCGAGGACATGGCCCAGCACTACCTTCGAGAGATACGCTCGGTCCGGCCGCACGGCCCCTATTTCCTGGGCGGTGACTGTCTGGGCGGCGCCGTGGCCTATGAGGTCGCCCGGCAGCTGCGCGGGCAGGGCGAGGAGGTCGCCCTCCTGGTCATGTTCGACGCCTTCTGCCCGGGCTCCCCGCGGCTCAAGCCCTACGTGCCCGCTCCCGCCTACCAGGCCGTCCACCGGCTGCGCATCGTCGGCTTCCACCTCCGCACGCTGACCCGTCTGCCCTGGCGGGAGGGACGCTCCTACCTGGCCGAGCGGGCCCAGCGGGCGGCCTTCGCCGTGGCCGCCAAGCTCGGGCGGCTCCTGGGGCGGCCCAGCCCCCTCCTGGCCACCCAGGCGGCCCTGGAGGAGGCCTACGCCAGCTACCAGCCGGGCCCCTACCCGGGCCGGATCACCCTCTTCCGCTCTCGCCGCCTCCCGGCCGGGATCGAGCCGGATCCCCTGATGGGCTGGGATGGTTTGGCCAGCGAGGGGGTGGAGGTCCACGACCTCCCCACCTACTTCACTACCGCCCTCTCGGGGACAAACGTGGCCGAGCTGGCCCGGGAGCTCGAGGCCTGCATCGACCGCTGCCTGGAGGAGCGGGGGCGGCGGGCGGTGCCCGCTACCGCCTGAGCCATGGGGCGGGCTGTCCGGCTCGGGGCCGACCTCGAGGTCGGCCGCCTTGGGTTGGGGGCCATGCAGCTCTGCGGCCCCGGGGCCTGGGGCGACCCATCGGATCGCCCTCGCGCCCTGGCTGTGCTGCGTCGGGCCGTGGAGCTGGGGATCGGCCTGATCGACACCGCCGACGCCTACGGCCCCGGCAGCAACGAGCGGCTGATCGCCGAGGCCCTCCACCCCTACCCCTCGGGGGTGGTCATCGCCACCAAGGGGGGGCAGCTCCGGCCGGCCCCGGGCGAGTGGCGGGCCGATGGCCGCCCCGAGCACCTCCGACGTGCCTGCGAGGCGAGCTTGCGCCGGCTGCGCCTGGAGCGGATCGACCTCTACCAGCTGCACGCGGTCGACCCCCGGGTGCCGTTGGAGGAGTCGGTCGGCACGCTGGCCCGACTTCGCGAGGAGGGCAAGATCCGCCACCTGGGCCTGTGCAACGTGGGCGCCGACCAGCTCCGCCGGGCCCGCGCCGTCGCCCCGATCGCGGCCGTGCAGCGTCGCTACAACCTGTTCGACCGCGTCGAGCCCGAGCTGCTGGCGCTCTGCGAGCGCGAGGCGATCCCGCTCATCTGCTGGTTCCCGCTGGCCAACGGCGAGCTGGGCGCCGGCCCCGGCGCGCTTCGCCGCATCGCCCGCTCCCGGGGGCTGAGCCCGGCCCAGGTGGCGCTGGCGTGGCTGCTGAGTCGCTCGCCGGTCACCCTCCCCATCCCCGGCACCGGGTCGCTGGCCCACCTGGAGCAGAACGCCAGGGCGATGGAGGTTGTCCTGAGCGAGGCGGAGATGGCGGCGCTCGAGCGCCAGCGGCGGCCGCTGGAGGCCGAGCTGCGCCGTCTCGCCCGCGGCGCGGCCCGGCGCGGACGCGGCCTCGCTCGTCGCCTCCGCTCCCGGCTCGCGTAGCCGGGACCGGGGGGCCTCGACTGGGCTCACGAAGGCGTCCTGCAGGGCAGCCTCCTCGCCCTGGCGCGCGGGCCCGCGATGGTGCCCGGGACTGGCGCTAGGCCGAGCTCACCCCCGCCGAGGCCCGATCGTGCCGGCGGCGGCCCCGGTCCGCCATCCGGCAGTAGGCGCAGAGCTCAGCCGTGGTCGGTTGGCCACAGCGGACGCATTCCCTGAGCTCGGGGGCCTGGCCGGCGCCGACCCCGGGCAGGGCGGCCCTTCCCTGCTTCAGGAAGCCGACCAGGAAGCCGTACTTGGCCCCGGGTTGCTGCTCCTCGAGGGAGTTGAGCATGGCCTTGTAGGCCAGGGACTTGGCGCCCTTGGCCATCGGGCACTCCTCGAGGATGTAATCGATCCGCTCGATGAGCGCGTAGGCCGCGGTCTCCCGCTCGCTCAGGCGGTAGAGGGGCTTGACCTTGCGCACAAGCCCGGGGTGGGTGCTCTCCAGCACCGGCCCCTGACGGCCCAGGTGGTCGATGTTCCAGTGCACCAGGTTGCCGAAGAGCGTGGCCGCCTCGTCGTCCAGGTTGTGGCCGGTGGCGACCACGTCGTAGCCCAGGTCGGCGGCCACCCGGTTGAAGTGGTAGCGCTTGACCGTCCCACAAGCGGCGCAGGGCTTGCCGTGGCGGGCGTCCCGCAGGTCGGGGACCACGAAGCCCTCGCGCCCCTCTAGGTCCACCTGGTGGAGGGTCAGCCCGTGCTGTTCGGCGAAGCGTTCGCACTTCTCCTGCGAGCGCCGGGAGTAGCCGCCGATGCCGAGCCGGATGTAGACGCCGTCGGCTCGGTAACCCAGCCGGGCCAGCGCGTGCCAGAGCGCCAGGGAGTCCTTCCCGCCGGACACCGCCACCAGCACCCGCTGGTCGCGCCGGAACATGCGGTCGTGGTCGATCCGCTCCTGGACCCGGGCCCGGAACCAGTCCGGGTAGCAGCGGGCGCAGAAGGCGATCCGGCTGCGGCGGATCTCGACGTTGGCCGGCCTGGCGCAGGCGTGGCAGCGCATCAGCTCCTCCCGCCGCTGATCACCGGGTAGATCTCCACCTCGTCGGTCTCCGTCAGCCGAACGTCCCCGGTCAGGATCTCGTCCCGACGGACGACCAGGTGGGCGTCCCGATGCAGGCCGAGCTGCCGCAGCAGGTCGGCCACGGTGCTCGCTTGGACCTCCCTCACCTCGCGATCAGGCAGGATCGTCACCCGCATCACGCCCATTATTCCCCTCTTCACCCCATCGTTTCCGCGTCCTGCCCGGCTCGGTCGCGCCCGGCTCCTCTGGGCGCGACGTCAGAATGGAGAGGGAGATGCAGACCCACCTGGCCCGACCCCTTCGGGTGGCCTTGGCCCAGATCGACGTCACCGTGGGGGACCTGGACGGCAACACCCGCCGGATGATCGAGTGGATCGAGCGCGCCCGTGCCGAGGGGTGCGACCTGGTGGTCTTCCCTGAGCTGGCGGTGACCGGCTACCCGCCCGAGGACCTGCTCCTGAAGCCCTCCTTCATCCGCGACAACCTCCGCTACCGCGACCGGGTGGTCGAGGCCAGCCGAGGGATCTCGGTGGTGGGCGGCTTCGTCGACCTGGAGCTGGACATCTACAATGCCGCCTTCTTCGCCCATGACGGGGAGCTGAGAGGGGTCTATCACAAGGTCTACCTGCCCAACTACGGGGTGTTCGACGAGGAGCGGTACTTCCAGCGGGGCCGGCGCTGCCCGCTCTTCGTGCTCGCCGGCGTGCGGGTCGGGGTGTCGATCTGCGAGGATGCCTGGTACCCAACCGGCCCCATCTCGGTCCAGGCCGCCCACGGTGCGGAGCTCCTGATCAACATCAACGGCTCGCCCTACCATCGGGGCAAGCGGGTGGCCCGAGAGACCATGATCGCTACCCGGGCCATGGACTCCCGCGCCTTCCTGGCCTGGGTGAACTTGGTCGGGGGCCAGGACGAGCTGGTCTTCGACGGCAACAGCGTGGTCTTCGACCCCGACGGTCAACTCCTGGCCCGTGCCGGCTCCTTCACCGAGGAGCTGCTCGTGGTCGACCTGGACATCGGCTCGGTCTTCGGGGAGCGCCTCCACGACACCCGCCTGCGCCAGGAGGCACGCCGGATGACCCAGGTCGATCTGGAGGTCTCCCAGGTGACGATCAGCCAGTGGCCGGCCCCGCGGCCGGCCGGGCCGCAGCGCGGGCGCTCGGCTCAGCCCCTGGATGGCCCGGCCGAGGTCTACGCCGCGCTCGTCTGCGGCACTCGGGACTATGTGCGCAAGTCGGGGGCCTTCGAGACCGTGGTGCTGGGGCTTTCCGGGGGCATCGACTCCTCGCTCACCGCCTGCGTGGCGGTGGACGCCCTGGGCCGGGAGAACGTGGTCGGCGTGATCATGCCCTCTCGTCACACCTCCGCCGCCAGCCTGGAGGACGCCTGCGCGTTGGCCCGGGCGCTGGGCATCAGGACCTACCAGCTCCCCATCGAGGGCGTCCGGGAGGCGTACACGGCCGCCCTGGCCGATGCCTTCCGGGGCCTGCCGCCGGGGCTGGCGGAGGAGAACATCCAGGCGCGCATCCGCGGGAACCTCTTGATGGCGCTCAGCAACAAGTTCGGGTGGATGGTGCTCACCACCGGCAACAAGTCGGAGATGGCGGCCGGCTATGCCACCCTCTACGGCGACATGGCCGGGGGCTTCGCCGTGCTCAAGGACATCCCCAAGACGACCGTGTACGAGCTGGCCCGTTACCGCAACTCCCTGGGCCGGGTGATCCCGGAGCGGGTCCTGACCCGTCCCCCCTCGGCAGAGCTGCGGGACGACCAGAAGGACACCGACACCCTGCCGCCCTACGAGGCCCTCGACCCGATCCTGCAGGGCTACGTCGAGGACGATCGCAGCTTCGAGGAGCTGGTGGCCGCCGGCCACGAGGCCGAGACCGTCCGCCGGGTGATCGGGCTGGTGGACCGCAGCGAGTACAAGCGACGCCAGGCCGCCCCGGGCATCAAGATCACGCCTCGGGCGTTCGGGCGAGACCGCCGCATGCCCATCACCAACCGGTACCTTCCGGACGGGATCCGCGAGGATCGACCGCGGTAAGCTCTCGCCTCCGTGGCCGACCTCTCCCCGGCGGGCGGAAGATCCGGGGTCCGGTGCTGGTCATAATTCGTGTGAATATCGCCATCGAAAGGAGCTATGGTGCTCGAGCGTTTTGACGTCGCCGTGGTCGGCGGCGGACCGGGCGGCTACGTCGCCGCCATCCGCGCCGCGCAGCTGGGCGCCCGGACCTTGATCGTGGAGAAGGACCGCCTGGGCGGTACCTGCCTGGTGCGGGGCTGCATCCCGACCAAGGCCATGCTGCAGTCGGCCGAGCTCTACACCGCGGTCCGGCGAGGCGAGGAGTTCGGCGTCCTCGCCGACCGTCTGCGCTTCGACCTGAGGGCGGCGGTTCGGCGTCGCGATCGGGTGGTCGACCAGCTGGTCAAGGGGGTCGAGGACCTGATGAAGGCGAACGGCATCCGCCACGTGCGGGGCACCGCCCGCCTCCTCCCCGGCCGGCGGGTCGCGGTCGGCGAGGAGGTCTACGAGGCCGGCGATGTGATCATCGCCACCGGCTCGGTGCCGGGGCGCCTGCCCATCCCCGGGATCGAGCTGGCCATCGACTCTGACGGCATCCTGGGGCTGGAAGAGGTCCCGGAGTCGATGGTCGTGATCGGGGGCGGTGTGGTGGGCATGGAATGGGGGGCGTGCTTCGCTGCCCTGGGGACCCGGGTCACGGTCCTGGAGCTGCTGCCGGAGATCCTGCCCATGGTCGAGGCGGACATGGTGCGGCTCTACCGCCGCCACTTCGAGCGCAGCGGCGGCGCCGTCCGCACCGAGGCCAGGGTCGAGGCCATCGCCGGCTCGCCGGGCGCGCTTGAGGTCCGCTTCACCGCCGGCGGGGAGCGGCAGACGCTCACCGCGCAGGTGGTGCTGGTGGCCACCGGCCGGGTCCCCTACGTGGAGGGCCTGGGGCTGGAGGAGGTCGGGGTCCAGACCGAGCGCGGCCGGGTGGTGGTCGACGACCACCTCCGCACCAGCGTGGACGGCATCTGGGCCGTGGGCGACGTGATCGGGGGCATCATGCTGGCTCACGTCGCCTCCTACGAGGGCGTCTGCGCGGTCGAGAACATCGTCGGCCATGCCGGCCGGGTGCCCGACTACCATGCGGTGCCCAACTGCATCTACACCGACCCCGAGATCGCCAACGTGGGCCTGAGCGAGCGAGAGGCCCGCGACCGCGGCCTCGAGGTCACCGTCGGGCGCTTCCCCTTCGCCGCCCTGGGCCGGGCCTTGACGCTGGGGCAGACCGAGGGCGCGGTCAAGGTGATCGCGGACGCGCGCGACGGCACGCTGCTGGGGGTCGAGATGGTGGGCCCCCGGGTCACCGACGTGATCGCGGAGGCCACGCTGGCGGTGCAGCAGCGCCTGAGGCTCAGCGACCTGGAGCTGACCATGCACGCCCATCCCACACTGCCGGAGGCCCTGCTGGAGGCGGCCCTGGCCGCGGAGGGACGGGCGATCCACATCCAGAACCGGCGCACGTCCAGGGCGGGTCGTGCGCCCCTGGCCCAGGCCGGTGGAGGCGCGACCCCGTCGGCGTCCGCGATCGCGAGCAAGGAGGGTGCGGTGGCACGTTCTGTGGAGGAGAGGCCGAAGGCGCCGGCGCCGCTGGCCCTGCAGGTCGACGGCGGCCTGCAGCTGTCGGCGGAGAACCGTCGCGAGCTGCTGGGCCTCTATCGGTTGATGTTCCTGATCCGCCGCTTCGAGGAGCGCGCGCAGGTCGAGTACACCCGGGCGAAGATCGGGGGCTACTGTCACCTCAACCTCGGCGAGGAGGCCACCGTGGTCGGCGGTATCCTCGCCCTTCGCCCCGGCGACTACATCTACACCGCCTACCGGGAGCACGGGCACGCCATCGCGCGCGGGATCGACCCCAAGGCGGTGATGGCTGAGCTCTTCGGCCGCGAGACTGGGGTCGCCCACGGCCGTGGGGGCTCGATGCACATCTTCGACCTCGAGCATCGGTTCATGGGTGGCTACGGCATCGTCGGTGGCCACCTGCCCCTGGCGGTGGGGGCGGCCTTCACCATCCGCTACCGGAAGTCCTTCCCCGGGGTCTCGGCCGCAGGGGAGCCGAGCGACGACATCGTCTTCTGCATGTTCGGGGATGGTGCCACCAACATCGGGGCCTTCCACGAGTCGCTGAACTTCTCCAAGGTGCTCCAAGTCCCGGTGGTCTGGTTCTGCGTCAACAACCAGTACGGCATGGGGACCTCGGTGGAGCGGGCCTCGGCGGTGACCGAGATCTACCGCAAGGCCTGCGCCTACGACATGGAGTCGATCCGCATCGACGGCATGGACGTCCTGGAGGTCCTGCACCGAACCTCGGAGGTCGTGGAGAAGACCCGTCGCGACCTCCAGCCCCGCTTCGTCGAGGCGGTGAGCTATCGGTTCCGGGGCCACTCGGTGGTCGACCCCGATCGGTATCGCTCCGAGGAGGAAAAGGAGCGCTGGCGCCGGAGCGACCCCATCTCCCGCTTCGAGGACCAGCTCCTGGGGGCCGGGATCGTCAGCAGTGAGGAGCTGGAGCGCGTCCGCTCCGAGGTGGAGTCCGAGGTGGAGGAGACGGTCCGATTCGCCGACCAGAGTCCGAACCCGCCGGTCGAGGAGCTCTACCGCTACCTCTACGCGGGCGAGTGGGAGATGTACGAGCATGCCTGAGAAGCTGTTTCGGGTCGCGCTTCGGGAGGCCCTGCGCGAGGAGATGGAGCGGGACGAGCGGGTCTTCCTGATCGGCGAGGACATCGGGGTGTTCGGGGGCTCCTACCGGGTCACCGAGGGGCTGCTCGAGCAGTTCGGCCCCCTGCGGGTGGTGGACACGCCGATCGCCGAGGAGGTGATCGTCGGCTCCGCCATCGGGGCGGCCATGACCGGGCTGCGCCCGGTGGTCGAGATCATGACCATCAACTTCTCGTTGCTGGCCTACGACCAGGTCGTCCAGAACGCGGCCAAGATCCGGTACATGTTCGGGGGCAAGGTGAGCGTGCCCCTGGTCATCCGCCTCCCGGGAGGGGCCGGCCACCAGCTCTCCTCCCAGCACTCGCACAGCTTCGAGGTCCTGTACGCGATGATCCCGGGGCTCCTGGCGGTGGCGCCCACCACGCCCGAGGACGCCAAGGGGTTGCTCAAGGCCGCCATCCGCACCGACAACCCGGTCATGTTCCTGGAGAGCATGAGCCTGTACAACACCCGGGGAGAGGTGCCGGACGGCGACTACACCACGCCCATCGGCCGGGCCGCCGTCCGTCGTCGTGGTCGTGACCTCACGATCATCGGGGTGTCACGGCAGGCGGTGCTGGCCGGCCTTGCCGCCCAGCGCCTGGAGGAGGAGGACGTCGACGCCGAGGTGGTCGACGTCCGCTCCCTGCGCCCCATCGACTGGCCGACCCTGGTCGAGTCGGTGCGCCGGACCAACCGCTGCCTGATCGTCGAGGAGGGTTGGACCAGCTACGGGGTCGGCGCCGAGCTGGCGGCGGGGATCTCCCAGCGGGCCTTCGACGACCTCGACGCCCCTATCCTCAGGCTGGGTGGGGCCGAGGTCCCGATGCCCTACAACCGGGAGCTGGAGCGCGCCGCCATCCCCTCTGTGGACGACATCGTCCGGGAGTCGCTCCGGCTGGTCGGCAAGCCGGCGGCGGCGGCCGTCTAGGCGCCTCGGAGGGGCGATCGATGCCTGACATCAACATGCCCAAGCTCTCCGACACGATGGAGGAGGGCACGGTCCTGGAGTGGAAGAAGGCCAGCGGCGACCCGGTCCACAAGGGCGAGGTGGTGGCCGAGGTCGAGTCCGACAAGGCCAGCTTCGAGATCGAGGCCGAGGCCGACGGGGTGCTTCAGATCGTCGTCGACCGGGGCCAGGCGGTGCCCGTGGGCGAGCTGATCGCCCGGATCACCGCCCCCGGCGAGGAGGCGCCCCCACCCCCGGCCTCGCCCGCGGCTCCCCCCTCCTCCCCACCGAGGCGGGAGCCGTCCCCGACCCCCGTGATCGAGCCCTCCCCGCCTCCGGCCGCGCCCACGGCCGTGGCCCGGGAGCCGGGGGCCCCGACGATCGCGGCCGAGGGCCGGATCAAGGCCTCGCCCCTGGCGCGCCGCCTGGCCGCGGAGCTCGGTGTCGACCTGACCGGCGTCCGCGGCACCGGCCCCGAGGGGCGGATCGTGAAGGAGGACGTCCTCGCCGCCGCCGGGCGGCTGGGAACGCGCCCCCCGACACCGCGCCCGGTCGGCCCCGAGGTGGAGGTCGTCGAGCCCACCCGGATGCAGGCCACCATCGCCCGCCGGATGGCCGAGGCCAAGGCCACCGTCCCCCACTTCTACCTCACCGTCGAGGCCCGCGTCGACGAGGCGGTGCGGCTGCGCGCCCAGCTCAAGGAGCTGGTGGCGGGGGCGTCCCAGGTCACCATGACCGACTTCCTCACCCGGGCCTGCGCCATCGCCCTCACCCGCTTCCCGGAGGTGAACACCTCCTGGGTTGAGGGACGCTTCCAGCGCAAACGCTCGGTCAACATCGGGCTGGCCGTGCCCCCGGCCCAAGGGCTGGGCCTGCTGGTCCCGGTCGTCCACGACGCCGACCGCAAGGACCTCATCCAGATCGCGATCGAGTCCCGTCAGGTGATCGAGCGGGCCCGCTCGGGCCGGCCCAACCCGGGCGATCTCGAGGGGGCGACCTTCAGCATCTCCAACCTCGGCATGTACGGGGTGGACGAGTTCTCGGCCATCATCAACCCGCCCGAGGCCGCCATCCTGGCGGTGGGGCAGATCAAGGACGCGCCGGTGGTGGAGGACGGCCGGCTCACGGTCGGCAAGGTGATGCGGCTCACGCTCTCGGTCGACCACCGGGTCTTCTACGGCGCGACCGCGGCACGGTTCATGGCCGAGGTACGGCAGCTGATCGAGCGCCCGGCCGTCCTGCTCCTGCCCCCGGACCAGGTGTGAGCCGCCCGGGCCCCTGAGGCGGCCGAGGTCGTGACGGCCGTCACGGGGGCGCCCGTGCGGGGCCGGTGTTCAGCCCCTCGCTCAGCGGTGCGGGACGGGCCCCGTCCAGGGGGGCAGCTGGGGCCGCAGCGGGGTCGGCGACCGGCCCGGCGCCGGCTCCGTAGGGTGGCGCGCGGCCTGGCCGGCCGCCGCCGGTAGCTCCAGGCGCAGGGCCAAGCTCCCGGGCGGGATCAGCTCCGCCGTCAGCCTGCCCTCCTGGGCGGCGGCCAGCTCCCGGCAGATGGCCAGGCCCAGGCCTGCGCCCGACGAGGAGGAGCGGCCTGGGGCGGCCCGGTAGAAGCGGTCGAAGATCCGCGTCGGGTCGGGGGCCGGGGCGCCGACCGGGTTGGTGACGGTGGTCACGATCCGGTCCCCCTCCTGGACGACGGAGACGAGGACGTCCGAGCCTGTGGGGGCGTACTTGACGGCGTTGTCGAGCAGGTTCTCCAGGATCTGGTGGAGGCGGTCGGGGTCGGCCCGGACCGGGGACAGCGCGACCGGGATCTGGAGCTGCACGGTGAGGTCACGGCGCAGCGCCCGTGGACGGACCAGCTCCAACTCCTGGTCCAGGAGCGCCCTCAGGTCCACCGGCTGGAGGTTGAAGGTGAGCTGGCCGGCCTCCATGCGGGCCAGGTCCAGGAGCTCCTGGGACATCCGCAGCACCCGCTGTGCCTCCTCGTGCAGGATGGCGACGGCGCGGCTCCGCTCCTCCTCGGTGCGGAGGCTGCCGTCCATCAACGCCTGGCTGAAGCCGATGAGGCTGGTCAGGGGCGTCTTCAGCTCGTGGGAGACGTTGGCCAAGAAGGCCTGCTGCTGGGTGCGGGCGCGCTCCACGGCCTCGGCCATCCGGTTGAAGGCCTGGGCCACCACCCCCACCTCGTCGTTGCCGGTGCTGGCGACCCGTCGACCGTAGTTGCCGGCGGCGATGTCCTCGGCCGCCTTGCGAAGCTCCTGCAGGGGCCGCCCGATGGCGCGGCTGACGGCGAGGCCAGCCACGATCGCCACCAGGAGCGCAGCCAGGCCGGCCACGAGGATGGGACGGAGCAGCTGGCCGGTGGCCTGGCGAGCGACGTCGCTCTCGGGCTTGGCCAGCACCAGCCAGCGCGCGAACGGCGTCGAGACGGGGGTGGCGGCGGCGATGTAGGTGCTGCCGTCCAGGTTGATCTGGCCCTCCACCACCAGGGTGGCGCCGGCCGTGCCTCGGACCCGACTCAGGCGGTCGAAGGCGATCGGGGTCCCGGGAGGCAAGGTCGAGGCGCTGTCGTACACGATCACCGGGGGCGGGCCCGAGCCCAGCAGCAGCACGCGGACATCGCCGAGGTTGAGGCTGCTCACCTGGTCGTCGACCAAGGCGAGGAACTCCTGCTCGTCCTGGGGGCGCTGGATGCAGCGTCGGGCCGCGTTTCGGAGCACGCAACCGAGCTGGTTCACCTGGGGACGCAGGATCTGGACGTACGGCACCAGCTGGTCGTTGGCGTCAGCCACCGTGAGACGGCTGACCAGCGCCCAGGTCAGCGTCCCGCTCAGCACCAGGCTCACGGCCACGATGCCGATCGCCGCCAGCAGAAGACGGAGCCGAAGGCTCAGCTCTCGGAGATCTCCAGCTTGTAGCCGACCCCCCACACGGTCTGGATCGATGGGCTTCGCACCCCGGCCTTGCTCAGCTTCTCACGCAGCTGCTGGACGTGCACGTCGACCGTCCGGGTGTAGCCCGGGAAGTCATAGCCCCAGACCAGGTCCAGGAGCTCGCTGCGCTGGAAGACCCGGCCCGGATGGCGGGCGAGGAGGGCGAGCAGATCGAACTCCTTGGGCCGGAGGTGGAGCTTGGTCTGCTCGTAGCGGACCTCGTGCCGCTCGAAGTCGATCTCCAGCCGGTCGGCGCGCACCAGGCGGGGCTGGTCGGGCTCGAGGCGGGCCCGGCGCACCAGGGCCTTGGCTCGCGCCACCAGCTCCTGGGGGTGGAAGGGCTTGGTCAGGTAGTCGTCCGCCCCCAGCTCCAGCCCCACGACCTTGTCGGTGATCTCGTCCCGGGCGGTCAGCATGATGATGGGCACCTGGCTCTGCTTGCGGATCTCCTTGCAGATGGTCAGGCCATCCACGTTCGGGAGCATGATGTCGAGCACGATCAGGTCGGGCTTGAGCTGCCCGAAGCGAACCAGCGCCTGAGCGCCGTCGCTCACCGCTTCGACCTGGTATCCCTCGCGCGAGAGGTAGAGCCGGGCCAGCTCGACGATGTGATCCTCGTCGTCGACCACGAGGACCTTCTGGGTCGGCATAACGGTTGCCATTACACCACGATGGACCCGCGCCGACGTGCCCTCCCGGCCGGGGATGCCGATCAGACCGCCTTCGGCCTCACCGCTGGACGCGGTCCCGGTCGGAGCGAAGCACCAGGCGGATGGGGTTGCCGGCGAAGCCGAAGCGCTGCCGGATCTGGTTCTCGAGGTAGCGTCGGTACCCGAAGTGCATGAGCTCGACGTCGTTCACGAACAGGACGATGGTCGGCACCTCGTCGGAGGCCTGGGTGGCGAACTTCAGCTGGAGGCGTCGACCTCGGTAGCTGGGTGGCGGGTGGTCGACGAAGGCTTGGCGTAGGACCCGGTTGAGCTCCGCGGTGGGGACCCTGACCCGGCGCTGCCCGACCACTTCCAAGGCGGTCGGCAGCACCCGTTCCACCCCCTGACCGGTCAGGGCCGAGACGAGGACGATGGGGGCGTGCCGGACGAAGCGGAAGTCCGCGCGGAGCCGTCGCTCCCAGCGAGCCAGCTGGCGCTCCGGCGGCTCCAGGAGGTCGAGCTTGTTCACGACCAGCACCAGCCCCTTGCCGGCCTCGAGGGCGTAGCTCGCCACCTGCTGGTCCTGGTGCAGGATGCCCTCGGTGGCGTCCAGCACGAGGAGGACGGCGTCGGCCCGCTCCATGGCCCGGATGCCGCGGAGCAGGCTGTAGCGCTCCAAGCGGTCGCGGGCGGCGCTCCGACGGCGGATGCCGGCGGTGTCGATCAGGACCACAGGCAGCCCCTCGAAGCTGAGCTCCGTGTCGACCGGGTCGCGCGTGGTGCCCGGTCGCTCGCTCACCACCGCCCGCTCGTCGCCCAGGAGCCGGTTGAGGAGCGAGGACTTGCCCACGTTGGGGCGTCCCATGATGGCCAGCCGGGCCACCGCCGCCTCCTCGGCCGGCCCCTCCTCCGGCGAGGGGAGGATGGCCAGCACCGCCTCCAAGAGCTCGTCGATCCCGATGCCATGCTGGGCGGAGATGGGCACCAGGTTGGAGAAGCCGAGCTCCGCCAGCTCGTCGAGGAGGTAGCGCCGCCCGGGGTCGTCGGCCTTGTTGGCGGCCGCCACCACCGGCCGTCCCGAGCGTCGCAGCCGGGCCATGATCTCGCGGTCGAGGGAGGTCAGGCCCTCTCGAACGTCGAGCAGGAACACGATCGCGTGGGCCTGCTCGATCGCGGCCTGGGTTTGGGCCTCGATGGCGGCCGCCGAGGCGTCATGGGGATCTGGGTCGAGGCCCGCCGTGTCGACGATCGTCAGCTCCCGCCCCCGCCACTCCGCCACCCCGTAGAGGCGGTCCCTGGTCAGGCCCGGTTGCCGGTCCACGAGCGCTTTCTGCCAGCCGATCAAGCGGTTGAACAGGGTCGACTTGCCGGTGTTGGGGCGGCCGATGAGTGCGACGATGGGGCGTGCCACCGCTCCATTGTGCCGTCGCCATGGTGCCCCATGCGGCCGCGAGGACGGACCATAGAATGCAGGACCGCTGTGCTCGAAGACCGGGTCATCCTCAAGCAGAACGATGTGTTCATCGTTTCCGACCTGACCGGGGACATCCCGGCCGGCAACGACGCGGGTCTGGGGTTGTACCGCGCCGACACCCGCTTCCTGTCCACCTATGAGCTACGGTTGAACGGGCGCAAGCCGGTTCTGCTCAACCAGGGCGTCGACCGGGCCTATGTCGCCACCTTCCAGCTCACCAACCCAGGGCTGGACGCCCCCGCTGGGGGGATCGGCATCCCCCGACAGAGCCTCAGCCTCCGCCGCACGCGGTTCGTGCACGACGGCTTCCATGAGCGGATCGGCCTGCAGAACTGCAACCCGTTCCCCGTCAAGGTGCAGGTCCAGCTCCGCTTCGACGCCGACTTCCTCGACATCTTCGAGGTACGTGGGCACCGGCCCGAGCACGAGTTGGGGCAGGCCGAGCCGGTGGTCAGGACCGAGACCGGGTTCAGGTTCGGCTACCGAGGTCTGGATGCGGTTCGTCGCACCACCGAGGTGGTGTTCCACCCCGTGCCCGGCCTGCCCGGGAAGGGGACGGCTTGCCTCACCATCGAGCTGGACCCGCACGGCACGTTCGTCCTGCTGGTCGACATCCTTCCTCTGCTCGGCGAGGATGCCCAGCCAGAGGCCGAGTTCCACTTCGACGCCGCGCTGAGCGCCCTGGAGCGGCGCTACCAGGCTTGGAACAACACCTGCACCAGCTTTCGCTCCGACAACGAGGTGCTGGACAGCGGCTTGCTCTGGCGTAACCTGGAGGACCTTCGCGTCCTCTGTGACGAGCGCCCGACCGGTCTTTTCCCCACCGCCGGCGTTCCCTGGTACGCGGTCCCCTTCGGGAGGGACGCCCTCATCACCTCCATCCAAACCCTGGCGCTGAACCCGGAGCTGGCGGTCGGCAGCCTCCGCTTCCTCGCCCAGCACCAGGGCACCCGGGTCGACGAGTACCGCGAGGAGGAGCCGGGCAAGATCCTGCACGAGATGCGCTTCGGCGAGCTGGCCAACCTCGGGCAGATCCCGCACACGCCCTACTACGGCACGGTCGACGCCACCCCGCTGTTCCTGGTCACGCTGACGGAGGTGCTGCGTTGGACCGGTGACCTCGACCTGCTCACCGAGCTGCTGCCCCACGTCCTGGCCGCGCTGGAGTGGATCGACCGCTACGGTGACAAGGACCACGACGGCTTCGTGGAGTACGGGCATCGAGCCGGTCAGCAACCCACCTTCCGGTACCGCTATGGGGACCAGGTCGCCAGGCCGTCTCGGGGGCTGGTGGTGGTGAACCAGGGGTGGAAGGACTCCTTGGACTCGCTCGTGGAGCAGCTCGGGGACGGCTGGCAGTATGCCCCCCTGCCGGCGGCCTTGGTCGAGGTCCAGGGCTACGTCTACCAGGCCAAGGCCGGCCTGGCCTCGATCTTCCGCCGGCTTGGGCATCACGCCGAGGCCGATCGTCTCCGGAGCGAGGCAGAGGCGCTACGGGGGCGCTTCGAGGAGCGGTTCTGGATGCCGGAGGCGTGCTACTACGCGCAGGCGCTGGACCGCGACAAGCGCCAGGTCACCTCCATCACCAGCAACCCCGGCCACTGCCTGTGGTCGGGGATCGTCGACCCCGACCGGGCTCGCGCCGTCGTGCACCGGTTGATGGCCTCGGACATGTACTCGGGCTGGGGCATCCGAACCCTGTCCACGACCGGCGTCAGCTACAACCCCATGAGCTACCACAACGGCTCGATCTGGCCCCACGACAACTCGATCATCGCCCGGGGCATGCGCCGCTATGGCTTCCACGAGGAGGCGGAGCTGGTGGTGCGCTCGGTGCTGGAGGCGTGCATGCGCTTCGCCGACCACCGCATCCCCGAGCTCTTCTGCGGTTTCGCTCGGGATCGTCGCTTCCACGCCGGTCCCGGCGAGTACCTGGTCAGCTGCAGCCCCCAGGCCTGGGGCGCCGGGTCGCTCTTCCATTTCCTGCAGATCCTGCTGGGGGTGGAGGCCGATGCCCTCGATCAGCGGCTCCGGATCGATCCCCTGCCGACGCCCCTCTACCGTCGCTTGCGGGTCGAGGGCATGCGGGTCGGCGACGGCGAGCTCGACTTCACGGTCGAGACCGAGGCGGGCATCCGGGTCAAGGTCGATCGGCGGCCGGCCGGGATGCGGTTGGAGCTTCCGGCCTGACGCCGTGGACGGGCGACCGCGGCTGGTGCTCCTCCACTACGCGGCCTGGCCGGTGGTCGGAGGGGTCGAGTCGGTCATGGCCGCCCAGGCACGGCTGCTCTCGGCCGCTGGCTACGAGGTGCGGGTGGTGGCCGGGCGCGGGGATGCCGAGCTCGTCCCCGAGGTCGACTCCCGTCATCCCCGCGTGGAGCAGGTGACCCGCCGGCTGGCGGCCGGTGACCCCGCCCAACCCGAGTTCGACGCCCTGCGACGTCTTCTCGGGGAACGCCTCCGCCCCCTACTCGCCGGCTGCCACCGCGTGATCGCTCACAACATCCTCACCATGCCCCAGAACCTGCCCCTGGCCGCCGCCTTAGTCGACGCCGGCCATCCCATCCTGGCCTGGACCCATGACCTGGCCTGGGTCAACCCTCGCTACGTCGACTACCGCCGCCCGGGCTGGCCCTGGTCGATCTTGCACGAGGCCCAGCCCGGGGTTCGGTACGTCGCCATCTCCCGTGAGCGCCGCCGCCAGCTGGCGAGCGTCATGAGCGGCCTGCGTCCAGGGCGGATCCCAGTGATCCCCAACGGGATCGATCCGGAGGACTTCTGGGGGATCGCTCCCCGCACCCGTGCGCTGGCCCTCCGGGCGGGGCTGGAAGGGGCCGACCCCCTCATCCTGGTGCCGGTGAGGATCACCCCTCGCAAGCGGCTCGAGCTGGCCCTGGAGGCCGCCGCCCGGCTCCGACCGGCCTATCCACGGCTCCGGCTGGTCGTCAGCGGTCCGTTGGGCCCCCACGCAGCCGAGAACCTGGCCTACGCCGCCGAGCTCTCGGAGTTGCGGCGCCGACTCCACCTCGAGCAGGCGGTACGCTTCCTCTACGAGCTGGCTGGACAGGAGGCTCAGCATCCGGTAGATGATGCGATGATCGCAGACCTCTATCGGATGGCGGATGTGGTGCTCCTCCCGAGCGAGTCGGAGGGGTTCGGGTTGCCCGTCCTCGAGGCCGCGCTCAGCCGAGCACCGCTGGTGTGCGCCGACCTCCCGGTGCTCCGCGAGGCCGCCGGGGCCGGGGCCTGGACGTTCCCGGCCGGGGCTGGCCCCGAGGCGGTGGCGGCGGCGGTGCGCCGTGCCCTCGGTAGCCGGATGGCCAGGCTGCGTCGGCGTGTCCTGGGCCGATATCGGTGGTCGACGGTGCTGGCGAGCATGCAGCGGGTGATCGGAGCCGACCTTGGCTGACCGGCGGCCGCGGGTGCTGGTCCCGATCGTGCAGGCGAGGACGGCGCCTCAGCTGCTGGAGGTCGCCGCCGCCATCGTCCGAGGCGAGAGCGGGAGCGGCCAGCTGCTGGGCGTCATCGAGCTCCCCCCCGGGCGCCCCATCGCCCAGAACGTGACCGTGGCTCGACGCTACCGAACCCTCCTGCAGCGCCTGACCGCCTTGGGCGACCTGGTCGAGGACAACTTCGAGGTGCAGGTGCGGGTGGCGGTCACGCTCGCCCAAGGAGTGCGCGAGACCGCCTACGAGAACGCCACCAGCCTGGTGGTGGTGGAGTGGCCAGGGCCGAGCACGCGCCGGGCATGGGGGTACATCGAGGACCTGGTCGCCGACCCGCCGGCCGACCTGCTGCTGGTGCGGACCGACCCTGAGGGGATGAGCCTGGAGGAGGGACGGGGGGTGCTGGTGCCGATCCGTGGCGGCGCCAGCGCCCGTCTCGCGCTCCAGGCCGCCGCCGCCCTCGCCTCCGCACGTCGGGTGCCGGTGACGGCGCTACACGTCTACGATCCCCGCCATCCGGCCGAGCGTCGGGAGCGAGAGGCGCGCCAGTTCCGGGCGCTCCTTCACGAGCTCGGTCGGCTCCAGGTGCGGGTGGTGGAGGTGGAGTCCTCCAACCCCAGCCGCGTGATCGCCCAGGAGGGCCGTTGCCATGGCGTCACCGTGCTCGGCGCCTACGCCGCCACCCGTTCCCCGGTGCTGGTGGGGTCGGCGCTGGCCCGGGTGGTGCAGAGGCTGCCCGGCACGGTGATCTTGGCCAAGAGCCCACGAGCGGCCCCTTCCATCCTGGCTGATGGCCCGGTCAGCCCGCCGGTGGTGGTGAGCAGCCCGGAGATCTCGACGATCGTGGACAAGTGGTTCGCCGAGAACACCTTCCACTCTCGCGAGTTTCGCGACGTCAGGCGCCTGGTAGAGCTCAAGCGGCGCCAGGGCCTGACCATCAGCCTGGGCCTGCCCACCCTCAACGAGGAGGCCACGATCGGCAACGTCATCGGGACGCTCAAGGGCGAGCTGATGGACCGGGTGCCGCTGATCGACGAGGTGGTGGTCGTCGACAGCGGCTCGACCGACCGCACGGTCGAGATCGCCAAGTCCTTCGGCGTCCCTGTGGTCCAGCACGCCGAGGTCCTCCCCGAGCACGGCACCTTCCAGGGGAAGGGGGAGGCGCTCTGGAAGAGCCTCCACGTGCTGCGAGGCGACATCGTGGTCTGGTGCGACACCGACATCTCCAACATCCACCCCCAGTTCGTGTACGGGACGGTCGGCCCGCTCCTCACCGACTCCCGCATCAGCTACGTGAAGGGCTTCTATCGGCGCCCGCTCAAGTTCGGGGGTGAGCTCCAGGCGGCGGGCGGGGGACGGGTCACGGAGCTGGTGGCCCGGCCCATCTTCAACCTCTTCTACCCCCTGCTGTCCGGGCTCGTCCAGCCCCTCTCCGGCGAGTACGCGGGGCGGCGCGAGCTGCTGGAGCGCTTGCCCTTCTTCACCGGCTACGGGGTCGAGACCGGGCACCTGATCGACATCCTGGAGAACTTCGGCCTCAACTGCATCGCCCAGACCGACCTCGGGGTCCGGATCCACCGCAACCAGGACCTGTTCGCCCTCTCCCGGATGGCCTTCGCCATCATGCAGGTGGCGCTGCGGCGGCTGGGCGACCGCCACCGCATCCACCTGGTGGAGGAGGTCAACCGCTCCATGAAGCTGATCCACTACCACAACGACCGCTTCTTCCTCGAGGTGAAGGAGATCGGCGATTGGGAGCGCCCGCCCATGGGGGCCATCCCGGAGTACGTGTTCAGCCGTCGGCACCAGCGGGCCCTCGACTGATCGGCTGCCGGCCTCCCCGGGGGCGGGGGCCGCCTCTCGGGGCGTCGGGCCTATCTTGCACCGTCCTTGACGATCGTCGAGGTTCGGTGCAATACTGCCCGCGCTGGCTATCCAGCGGTGGAGGAGAGATCGAGAGAGAAGGGAGGAAGGCAGATGGCCACGGAGCTGTCGCCGCGGTTGGTGGTGGCCAGGTTGGACCGCATCCCCATTTGGTCCTTGCCCTACCTCTTCGTGTGGGTGATCGGGATCGGGTTCCTGTTCACCTTCTACGACATCTTCGACATCAACGTCTCGTTCATCCAGACCTGCACCCAGATCGTCTCCCACTGCACGCCTGCGAACGCCAGCCAGTTCCTGGGCCTTCCTCTGCTGATCAACCTGATCGGCTACGTGGTCGGGACCCTGGTGCTGAGCCCGCTGGCGGATCGCTTTGGCCGACGCGACATGCTCTTGGTGACGATGGCGATCACCGGGTTGGGGTCCCTTTTCACCGCCTTCACCAACGACCTGACCACGTTCACCGTTGCCCGCTTCATCACCGGCATCGGGGTGGGTGCCGACCTGGCCATCGTCAACACCTACATCAACGAGGTCGCCCCTCGCTCCGAACGCGCCAGGTACACGGCGCTGATCTTCATCATGTCCTCGCTGGGCGCCTTCTTCGGGATCTGGGTCGGTCTCGTGCTCACCACTGCGTCCACCCCCTTCCCGCTGGGGCTACCCTTCGCCGTGGCTGGCCCCGGCTTCTCGATCGGCTGGAGGATCATGTACCTGATCGGGGCTGTGCTGGCGCTGATCGGCGTCACCCTCCGGCTGCAGATCCCGGAGTCGCCGCGCTGGCTCATCACCCGAGGCCGGGTCGAGGACGCGGATCGGGTGGTGAGGAGCATGGAGGAACGCGCCAGCCGAGGCCGTTCCCTGCCCTCGCCTGAGCCTGGCCTGGAGGTGGAGATGGCGGCGCCGAGGATCTCCTACGCCGAGATCTTCGGCAACGCCCGGTACGTGCGGCGGATGCTGCTCCTGCTCGCGGTCTGGTTCATCGGCTACATGACCGTCTACGCCTATGCGATCGGGCTGACGGTCGCCCTGGTGACCCTCTCCTACCCGCCCCCGGAGGCGGGGATGATCGCGGCCGTGGGCACCCTGGGCTTCATCCTGTGCGCGGTCTTCGCCTACCTCTGGGGAGAGCGCCTGGAGCGCAAACGCTGGCTGCCGATCTCCGCCGCCATCACGGTGGTCGGGGCCGTCATCCTCGGGCTGGCAGCGCACAACCTGGCCGTGGCCTTCATCGGCTCGATCGTGATCTTCTTCGGCTTCAACTTCTGGGTGCCGATGACCTACAGCTGGTCGACGGAGAACTTCCCCACCCGCGCCCGCACCACCGGCTTCGCCTTGGTGGATGGGGTCGGGCATCTGGGCGGTGGCGTCGGCCAGCTCCTGGTCGCTCCCCTCATCCCCACCCTCGGCCCGCTCGCGTCGATGCTGCTGATCGCGGCCTTCATCGTCATCTCCTCGGTGATCGCCCAGTTCGGGACCCCCACCCGGGATCAGCGCCTGGACCTGGTCTCCCCCTGAGACGTGGGGGGCAACCCTGGCGCGCTGGCTCGCGCGAGACGTTGGGGGAGCCGATGCTCGGCACCCGGTCGGTGAAGGGACACGGCGAAGGCGGGCCGTCACGGTCCTCCCCTTGATGCCGAGGACACCGAGTGCTTGACCGGGCCCCAGCCTCCACGGGAGCTGGCCAGCGCTGTGCACCGGGCCTGGGTGAGCTTCGTCGTCAGCGGTGACCCCGGCCGTCCAGCCTACGATCTGGGCCGACGGCCGGTGACGCACCTCGGCGAGCGTTTGGGCGTCGAGGGCGATCCCGGCGGCGACGAGCGACGACTCTGGAAGGGGATCCGTCGCCCCCGCATGCTGAGGGCTCTCCCCTCCTCTTCCAGGGCCCGAGAGGAGCCGCTTGACCAGTGATGACGTCATCCACCGCAGCCAGCTCTGTCGCTTGGCCGCACCGAGGAGATGGGCAGCATCCGCGCCGGCTGCCCACTGCAGAGCGTGCCCCCCGCGACCTCCTGCCGCTGGTGGCGGCAACCGGTCGCTTTGGGCGGGATGCCTGCGTCTGATCTGAGATGGGTGGTTCCAAATCGGCGATGAGGCAAGGGGAGGCCGTAACCAGTCAGCGGGGGGCGCCGAGCAATGGTCGGTGGACCCCCCTCTCGACCCCCTCCTCGCCGCGCGCTCCGTGACCCTCGCTGACCTGCTCGGTCGCCGTCCTGGCCCCGGCCGCCCGTCCCAGCTCACCCACTCCGAGCTGATCTGCCTGCCGGCGCCCTGCGCCACCTGCCGCGAGACCGTCGCGCTCGGCCCTGCGCGGCGGGGCCAACTTCTGGCTCCTGCGAGTCCTCCCACCGCTCCTCCTGGGGCCTCGAGCGCTCCCCTGCCCACCATCCCCGAGGGCATGCCCGACGCTCCGGGATCCGGGCCGCGTCCGACCGGGACCGGCCGTCCACCGCGATTGAGGCTGCGCTAGCCGCCTCCTCGAGGATCACGTCGTCTCGCTCGGAGCCCGCCTGATCCGACCGCGA
>DATGLL010000251.1:0-5278 GCA_035294145.1 Candidatus Dormiibacterota bacterium
GGTGCAGCTCGGGCAGGGCAATCTCAGCCAGGTGGCCAGAGCGCTCGATCAGGGCCAGCAGGTCCTCCACCGTCCGCTCGTGCTGGAGGTGGCTGGAGAGCCGCTCCCGGTAGGTGCCGTGGTGGGGGTTGGCCTCCACCGCCACCACCCGGTCGGAGCGGTGGCAGCCGAGGACCGTGGCCAGAGCCAGGCTGACCGTGGTCTTGCCCACCCCGCCCTTGGCCGAGGCCACCGCCACCCGGGCCGGCGGGTCCTTGATCGCGGTCAGCACCTGCGCCACCCGGCGCCGCTGTGCCTCGGCCGCTGCCTTCAGATCGACCCGACCCAGGGTCATCCATCGCAGTACCAGCCCCAGCGGTGGTTGGCCAGCTCGATGACCCTGCAGGACGGCGTCCGCCCGCAGCGGCGCCGGCGGGGCAACGGTCCCGTCGTTGGACGCCGGCTCGGCCGAGCCGACGCGGGCGGCTGCGGCCGACTCCTCAAGAGAACCGACCGCCGCCGGCGGCTCGTCGGGCGTGGTGGAGACCGTCTCCCTGTCCTCATCTGTCCAGCGCCAGCCGCCGTCGGCCGAGCGCATGCCCGGCGGCGGCCCGCCTGCCCTCGGTTGCTCGAACAGCGGGACGATCCCGCTCGTCTCCTCGCCCCCGTCCTCGCCCGTGCTCTTTTCCCCCAGCTCCGCGGATCCGAGCCGCGGTCACCGCCGGCGATGACCGCCGGCTAGCCATGGTCTGGCACGGTGGCTGACGGCCTGACAAGCAGCTGTATAACAACCTGCCGGCTAGGAATTGGCGTGGCGCTTCCACGTGGCGACGTGGCGCCACTTCGGCCACGCCCCACCTCCCGCTCGCCCGGCTTGGGCTCGACGAGTCAGCCCGCTGGCCAGGTCAGACGTGCGGGATGGAGGGCGGGGGACGACGGCGACGGCCGATCATCGTCGTGGCCCCATCGCTTTCGTGGCTCGGCTGCGTCAGCTTCCCTCGGCGCCTGGATCCAAAGCCCCACCCCGGCGCTCGCCCGACAGCCCGCGCCGTTGCTCTTGCTGGGCCTGCTGAAGCAGCTCGCTTGGAGTGATGCCGAAGGCAGCCGCCAGCCGCTCGATGGTGCTGAGCGGCACATCCACCCGACCGGCCTCGATGTCCGAGAGCCGAGTGCGCTGAAGACCGGAGCGTTCTGCCAGATCGGCCTGACGCCAGCGACGCCGGATGCGCTCGAAGTGGACTACGCGGCCCAGCGCCACGCGCATCTCGGTCGTCATGACGTCCGAAGGTACGGCTCTTAACGTCCCTCCGGCAATCAGTCATCCACGATACCAGTCATATGGTCTATGATCTTAGTCGTGAAGACTGGTAGATTAGAAATCAGGGTCGCTTGCTCGTCGACCATCCTGGGGTGGAGATCCCGGGCACAGCACAGGTGGTCGACCGGTAGCCGAACGGTCTATCAGCGGTCCAGTACCATAGGCGCCGCGTAGGCGGGGAGCGGAGCGGTATGGACCGGGCCACGCGCCGCGCCCTGGAGGAACGCGCCAAGCAGCTCCGGCTCCGGGGCCGGCTCGAGGGCTGGCCTCAGGACCGGATCGTGGACGAGATCCTGACCCAGCTCCCGGCCATCTCGCCTCTGGAGGCTCATCGCCTCGCCGTCGGCTGGACCCGCCGCCAGCTTGCTCGGGCCCTGGACGCCCTCTATGAGGCCGACGGGCTGATGGCGCCCCAGATCAGTGTCAGCGAGATCTGTCGGTGGGAGCACGGCCGCCACCAGCCCAACTGGGAGCGGCAGGAGTACCTGACCCGGCTCTACCGTACCCGTCCCGACCGGCTGGGCTTCGGACGTGACTACAGCTCCCGGGAGCCACCGGCCGGCGATGTGGGAGTGCCACGCCGAGAGAGCCTGGAGGCTCTCGATGTCGGAGGTGGGGGAGCCCCAGGGGTGCCGGATTGGCCGCTCGGCATTCTAGTGGGAGCGGAGACCGCATCGTGTCTGTGCGGTGGGTGCCGGACGAAGAGGGCAGCGCCGAGCTCGTGGTAGAGGTGGAGGACGGCGACCACGACGGCCGTGCCCACCTCAGGCTGGTGGGGTGGCGTGTGACGAGTGCAGTGCGATGATCAGTGAGCCCGCCTCGCCCGTCCTGGGTGGCAGCAGTAGGAACGGTTCTCGATACTGTTATTATATCACCTTACTAGGTGACCGGCCGAGGGTTCAGGTGGTTATGCAAGCACATGATGCAAAACTTGCCCCCGATATGTGTCGGCAAGTGAACGCCCTCGGTCTGGTCCCTCGCCATCACCCATCCATTGTGCCTGGGCTGATCAGCCACTGGCAAGGTATCATGCGGGGATGATGATCTCGGCCATCCTAGCAACAACGGCTGTCGCTGTTGACCAGCTACAGGGACCGAGCGGCACTACGTGGTGGCTGTACCTTCTGGCCGGCGCCGGTCTTGGGAGTGTGATGGCTGCAGGAGTCAATCTACTTGGTGGTCGCTGGCAACGAAATCACGAGCTGCTCCTGGAGCGAATGCGTGATCAGAGGAAGCTCCGGGATACTCGTCTCGAACGTCTTCGTGACGACTTCAGATGTGTCGTTGAAATCACGCGCGCAATCGACCAGGTGGCAATGCCGGCGATGAAGCTGGAGGAGGCAGCTGAAGTTAGAGCAAAAGCGGCACTCAAGGTGTCTGACCTTCGCCCGAAGCTAGATCTAGACCCGATAGGTACCAAGATTGGGAGCCAGCTAAGTGATCTCGTAGAGCTGGCGTGGCGTTACATCGTGGATGCTCAGATGGCAGCCCAACTTGGTCAGCAAATGAGCGACAGGGCGATTCAGGTTGCCAAGAGTAGTGAGGAGTCCCGTAGGAAGCTACTCGAGTCATCGAAAGCGCTACGAGAGTGTGTTCGACAGGCTCTACAGAACATTGAGAATGGACCACTTGCAGGCAGTAGTTGAGCGTCTGTTGTCCATTGCCCCGGAACATGTCTCCCTCGCTTGTCAGTCTCATTCACTGAAGGCTAACCGATGGGATTGAGCCCACTGGCGAGCGCGGCCTCCTCGCGCTCGTTCTCGAGCAGGCGGCGACGACGATGGCGATGATGCAGGTGCGCGAATGCTGGTGATGAGGGTGGGTTAGGGTGCGAGGTCGAACTCCCGGAGCCTTCTGGCCTCCTCGTCGGCGGCTCGGGCCTGCTGCGGGCGGCCGAGCCCAGTGAGGCGCTTGGAGAGGGTGCCCAGGGCGATGATGAGTTGAGGTCGGAACGCCTTGGGCCAGCGATCGGCGAGCCAGCGGTAGAGCCTGACCGCCTCCTGGACGGCCTCGAGGGCCTCCTTGTGTCGGTCCAGCTTGGCGAGATGGATGGAGAGATTGTTGAGGGATCGGGCGAGGCCGGGGCGGAAGGCGTCGGGGCGCTGGGCGGCCAGGGAGCGGTAGAGCTCGACCGCCTCCTGGATGGCCTGGAGGGCCTCCTTGTGTCGGTCCAGCTTGGCGAGATGGATGGAGAGATTGTTGAGGGATCGGGCGAGGTCGGGGCGGAAGGCGTCGGGGCGCTGGACAGCCAGGGAGCGGTAGAGCTCGACCGCCTCCTGGATGGCCTCGAGGGCCTCGCTGCACTGCCTCAGCTCGCCGAGACGGTTGGAGAGGGTGTCAAGCAACTCGGCGAGGAGGGGGAGGGAGGCATCGGGGTGCTGCTCAGCCAGGGAGCGGTCGAGCTCGACCGCCTCCTGGATGGCCTCGAGGGCCTCCTCATGCCGACCCAGCTCGGCGAGGCAGTTGGAGAGGTTGTTGAGGGATCGGGCGAGGTCGGGGCGGAAGGCGTCGGGGCGCTGGCCAGCCAGGAGGCGATAGAGCTCGACCGCCTCCTCGCTGGCCTGGAGGGCCTCCTCGCGCCGGCCCAGTGCAGCGAGCTCCACGGAGAGGGTGTTGAGGGAGGTGGCGAGGTCGGGGCGGAAGGCGTCGGGGCGCTGGGCGGCCAGGGAGCGGTAGAGCTTGACCGCCTCCTCGCTGGCTTGGAGGGCCTCCTCATACCGGCCCGGGGCGGTAAGGCGCACGGAGAGGGTGTTGAGGGAGGTGGCGAGGCCGGGGAGGAAGGTGTCAGGGCGCTGGGCGGCCAGGGAGCGATAGAGCTTGACCGCCTCCTGGATGGCCTCGAGGGCCTCCTCATACCGGCCCAGCTCGGCGAGACGGTTGGAAAGGTTGTTGAGGGACTCGGCGAGGAGGCGGAGGGAGGCATCGGGGCGCTGCTCAGCCAGGGAGCGGTAGAGCTCGACCGCCTCCTGGATGGCCTCGAGGGCCTCCTCATGCCGACCCAGCTCGGCGAGGCGGATGGAGAGGTTGTTGAGGGACTCGGCGAGGCCGGGGCGGAAGGCATCGGGGCGCTGGCCAGCCAGGGAGCGATAGAGCTCAACCGCCTCCTGGCTGGCCTGGAGGGCCTCCTCATGCCGACCCAGCTCGGCGAGGCGGATGGAGAGGTTGTTGAGGGGTCCAGCAAGGTATGCTGCCCAGCCACTTGCCCGGGCGGCTTCCACCTGCCACTCGGCTAGGACCGCCGCCAGCTCGCGCAGCGCCACCGTCCGCTTGGGGATTTCCAGCTCGGACAGCCGGGTCACAGCTCCGGGGGTGGCCGCAACCACCTGGGCAAGCAGCTTGCCGATCGGGTCCCCGGTCTGGATCGCCACCGTGACCGCCACCGGTCCCAGCCGCTCCAGGTCCGAGCCCAGCACCTCGGCCACCAAGGGCTCCAGCTCCGAGCGTCGGTGCGCTGCCCGGTCGAGCACGGTCAGCGCCCGTGCCGCCTGCTCCGGGATCAACCCTCGGAAGCAGCTCCCGGCCAGCTCCCGGCAGTCCAGCAGCACCTCTGCCACCAGCTCCTCAGCCAGCTCGTCGGGTTGGAGCGGGTTCAGCCAGCGAGGGCCAGGGTAGAGCTCGTGGAAAAGGCGCGCCAGGCCGCGCCGTGATGCCTCCGAGGCATCGCGGAGGTCAGGGACCCTGGCGAGAATGGCCGCCGCCTGTCCCTCATCATCGGCCCCCAGCAGGGTGGCCAGGGCAGCCGAGCGCGCCAAGACGCGAGGCTCGTGAACGAGTCCTCGGGCCTGAGCGCTGCGGTACCAGTACCGCGCCTCGCGATCCAGGACCGTGCCGACCACGGAGCCTCGGCCAGGCGTCTGGCTCGCCGAATGGGCGGGACCTTCGGGTCCGCGAGTGGCCGCGCCCGGTTCCTCGGGCGTTCCCACCGCGTCCAGTGCGGCCATGTGGACGTGCAGGATGGTCGCAAAACCAGGACCGCTCAGC
>DATGLL010000252.1:0-19101 GCA_035294145.1 Candidatus Dormiibacterota bacterium
CCGCCACCTGCCGGTCCAGATCGGAGCGTTGATCGGCAGCGGACACGCGGGCGGTCACGCCGGGGCGTCCCCCGGGATCAGGTGACCGACTCGCCGGGCCGGGACGGGAAGCGTGCCCGACGAGAAGCAGCGGGAGGCGGTGACGGGAGGGATGCCTTGCTGGCGATCCCACTGCTTCGAGTTGACGGGAGTGAATGGTGAGTGTGTGGGCACGTCAGCTGTTATTACCCCCAGCGGGCCAGCCGATCGGAGGGCTCCCACCGTGCAGCTTGACGTGGCCCTGGGCATGGGCTTCAATGGCTGTGAGAGAAAGTGAAATTGATTTCAAATAACGAAAATCATGGGCTGCGGACTGCGGTCAGGGCGCTCAGCGTCCTGGAGTGGATCGCCAGCCAGCGCTCCGAGCCGTCGGCCAAAGAGGTGGCCGCGGCCCTGGACCTGAACCTGACCACCTGCTACCACCTGATCAACACGCTCCTGGCCCGCGGCTACCTGGTGAAGGGCGAGCATCGCCGCCTCCGCCTGGGCCCGAAGGTGGCCTTCCTCTACCAGTCCTTCGCACGCACCCTGCAGCCGGCGCGCGACCTGTTGCCCATCCTCCAGGGCCTCAGCCGGGCCACGGACGAGACCGCCTACCTGGCCGGCTGGGAGCGTGGGGACGTGGTGCTCCAGGCGGTGGTGGAGGGGCCGCACGCCCTGCGCGTCACCGGCCTCTACCCGGGGCTGCGCGGGGCCGCGCACGCTCGCGCCTCGGGCAAGGCGGTGCTCGCCTACCTGAGCCGGGGGGAGCTGGAGACGTTCCTTGCCGAGCATCCCTTGACCCCCCTGACGGCGAGCACGATCACCGACCCGGCCCGGCTCCGCGACGCCCTGGGGGCGGTGGCTCGGGACGGCGTCGCCGTCGATCGGGAGGAGTTCGCGGTCGGCATCTGCTGCGTCGCGGCGCCCTTCTTCGGCGTCGACGGCACGGTCAAGGGCGCGCTCACGGTCTCGATGCCCGCCTCCCGGTTCGCCGCCTCCCAGGACCTCTGCCGAAAGGCCGTGCGCAGCGCGGGCGAGCAGGCGTCGCGGATGCTCGGCTACGGCGGCGAGTACCCGCCGACCACGGCGGCGACGGGCGCCGACGATGGCCGTCGGGCGGTTCTCGGAGGTGATGGGCGATGAGGCCGGCCAGCTTCGACTACGTCCGGACCGGTTCGCTGGAGGAGGCGCTGGGGGCGCTCTCCGAGCCCGGGGCGGTGGCCCTGGCCGGGGGCCAGACCCTGGTGAACCTGATGCGCCAGAGGGTGGTGAGACCCCGGGTCGTCGTCGACATCTCGAGGGTGAGCGGCCTCGACGAAGTCCGCCTTGAGGACGGCCGCCTGGTCGTCGGGGCCCTGGCCAGGCTGGGCTCGCTCGCCGAGCTGGACCTGGTCCGCGCCGCGTGCCCGGCCCTCGCCCAGGCCGCGGCGGCGGTCGGCGACCCCCAGGTCCGCAACCGGGCGACCATCGCCGGCAACCTCTGCCATCCCCTGCCGGTCAGCGACATCGCCCCGGTCCTCCTGGCCAGCGACGGGAGCCTGCTCGTACGGAGCCGGTCGGGCCAGCGCGAGGTCCCGGCGACGGAGTTCTTCGCCCCGCCCCTCGGCTCCGGCCTCCGGCCGGGCGAGCTGATCGTCGAGGTGCGGTTCGGCCGGCTGGACGGCGCCTCGGCCTACGAGCGGCTCTCTCGACGGGTCGCCGACCCGGCCGTCGCCGCCGCGGCGGCTTTCGTCCGCATGGTCGACGCCCGGGTCGAGGACGTGGCCGTGGCCCTGGGTGCGGTGCACGAGGTGCCCGTCCTCGTCCCCTCGATGGATGCCATCCGCGGCGGGCCGTTCCATCCTGAGGCGGCCCGCGCGGCCCTGGAGTCCTTCTGCGGGCGGCTGAGCCCGCCCTCGAGCCCTCACGCCGGCGCCGACTACCGCCGGCGCGTCGCGGTCGTGGTCGCGCTGCGCGCCCTGGCCCGGGCCGCCGGGCGCCGCAGCTGAGCGGAGGTGGCTGCCATGCGAATCGAGGTGACGGTCAACGGCGCCGAGCGGCAGCTCGAGGTCGAGCCCCGCCTGCTCCTGGTCGATCTCCTCCGTGACCGGTTGCACCTGACCGGGACCCACCTCGGCTGCGAGGACGGCAAGTGCGGGGCGTGCACCATCAGCCTGGACGGGCAACCGGTCAAGTCCTGCATGGTGCTCGCGGCTCAGGTGGACGGGGGCGAGATCGTGACCGTGGAGGGCCTGGCCGACGGCGTTGCCCTCAGCCCTCTCCAGAGGGCCTTCCAGGAGCACCACGCGCTCCAGTGCGGGTTCTGCACCCCCGGCTTCCTGATCGCGGCCCGGGGCCTGCTGGAGCGGAACCCCGACCCCACCGAGGAGGAGGTCCGACGGGGGCTCGCCGGCAACCTCTGCCGCTGCACCGGCTACACCAACATCGTGCGAGCGGTGAGGGCGGCGGCTGAGGCGATGCGAGGGGAGGCGACCCGGCCCAGCCCGGAGGCCATGGGGGTGACGCAGCCATGAGCGCGCGAGCCGAGCCGACGGGATGGGTCGGGCGAAGCCTGCCCCGCCGCCAGGACCCCAGGCTGCTGACCGGGCGGGGCCGTTACGCGGGTGACCTCCTCGCCCACGGGATGCTGCACTGCGCCATCCTGCGCAGCCCGCACGCCCACGCGCGCATCAGCCGCATCGACGTCAGCCGGGCGCGGGCGATGCCGGGGGTGGTCGAGGTGCTCACGGGTCGGGAGGCCAAGGAGCTCTCGCGGCCCTTGCCCCCCACCATCGACATCGGGATGAAGCTCAACCAGTCCTACGCGATCGCGGTGGACCGGGTCCGCTACCAGGGGGAGCCGGTGGCGGCGGTGGCCGCGCTCGACCCGTACGTGGCCGAGGACGCGCTGGAGGCGATCGAGGTCGAGTACGAGCCGCTCCCTGCGCTCACCAGCGTCGAGGCCGCCCTCGCCCCGGGGGCCCCGCTCCTCTATGAGGAGTGGGGCGACAACATCGAGTTGGCGTACGAGATGAGGACCGGGGACGTCGAGGCGGCGCTGGCCTCGGCCGACGTCGTGGTCGAGGCCCGGGTCCCGCACCATCGCTACACGGGGGCGCCGCTCGAGTGCCGGGCCGTGCTCGCCGAGTACGACCAGCTCTCCGGGGAGCTCACGGTCCAGGCCTCGACCCAGGCCCCCCACCAGTGCCGCACGCTGCTGGCCGAGGGGCTGGGGCTGCCCGAGCAGCGGGTCCGGGTCGTCGCCCACGATGTCGGCGGCGGGTTCGGGACCAAGCTCCAGGTCGACGGGGAGATGATCCCATGCCTCCTCGCCATCAAGACCGGGCGCCCGGTCAAGTGGGTGGAGAGCCGCCGCGAGAACCTCCTCTCCGGCGTCCACTCCCGCGACTACGTCTGGGACTTCAGGGCTGGCTTCACCAGGGATGGTCGGCTCACCGGCCTCCACGCCCGGCTGACCGGTGACGTCGGCTGCGACGGCACCAACCGCTCCAGCGGTGTCGGTGCCCTGCTGGTGGCGGCGTTCTACGTGCCCGGGGCCTACAAGCTCCCCGTGCTGCACGTCCAGGTCACGGGGGTGGTGACCAACAAGGCTCCCTACGGCGCCTACCGTGGCTACGGCAAGGACATCGCCACCTACGGCATCGAGCGGCTGATGGAGATCGCCGCCCGGCGCCTCCACCTCCCCTCGGACGAGCTGCGCCGGCGCAACTTCATCCAGCCCGACGAGTACCCCTTCACCACCGTCACCGGGCCCATCCACGACAGCGGCGACTTCCCCCAGCTGCTCTCCCGGGCGCAGGAGCTGATCGGGATGGAGGCGTTCCGACGCCGCCAGGAGGAGGCCCGGCGCCAGGGTCGCCACCTGGGGGTTGGGTTCTCCTGCATGCTGGAGCCCTCCGGGGCAGCGGTCCCCAACTGCATCTTCAACGGCTACGAGCCGGCCCAGGTCCGCGTCACCCCGGAGGGCGGCGTCATCCTGCTGACCGGCCTGCAGGACATCGGCCAAGGTGTCGAGACCACGCTGGCCCAGGTCGTGGCCGACGAGCTGACGCTCCGGCCTGATGACATCAAGGTGGTCTTCGGCGACACCGAGGCGGTTCCCTATGGGCTCGGCGTGTGGTCGAGCCGGGGCGCGAGCTACGGCGTCTCGGCCGCGGTGGCGGCCGCGCGCCGGGTGAAGGAGAAGGTGCTGAGGGCCGGCGCCAACCTGCTCGAGGTGAGCCCGGAGGACGTCGAGCTGCGAGCCGGCGCCGTCCAGGTCAAGGGGTCGCCCGAGCGAAGGCTGACGCTGGCCGAGATCGGACGTGCCGTCTACCTGTGGCCAGGGCCGTACGCGGTCCTGCCCGGCGAGGAGCCTAGCCTTGAGGCCAGCGCCTACTGGACGGCGCCCATCGTCCGCTGGGTGCCGGACCAGGTGGGCACGCTCAGCATCTACACCACCCATCCCACCGCCTGCTTCGCCGCCGTGGTCGAGGTCGACGTGGAGACGGGGAAGGTGAGGCTGGAGCGGATGGTGGTGGTGCACGACTGCGGGACCCTGATCAACCCCATGGTGGTGGAGGGGCAGATCTCCGGCGGCACCGTCCAGGGGGTGGCCGGGGCCCTCGGCGAGGAGCTCGCCTACGACGAGCACGGCAACCTCCTCAACCTCGGCTTCCTGGACTACCTCGCGCCCACCGCGGCCGACCTCCCCCCCATCGAGGTCGAGCACCTGGTCTTCCCCTCGCCCTTCACCGCCCTGGGCAGCAAGGGCATGGGGGAGGGCGGGGCCATCGGGGCCCCGGCGGCGGTGGTCAATGCGGTCGAGGACGCGCTGCGGCCCCTGGGGGTCACCATCTCCGAGATCCCGCTCACCCCCGAGCGGGTGCTGGCGGCGATCGAGGCCGCCGGGGGGAGATCGTGAGGCCGGCCCGCTACCGGGTCCATCCCTTGCTGCTCGGGGAGGCGGAGGTCGGCCGCGCCCTGGACGTCTTCTGGAGCCTCACCAAGGAGTCCGGGCGGGTCACGGTGCCGATCCTGGCCTTCTTGATCGAGGGGGGCCCTCACCCGATCCTGGTCGACACCGGCATGCGGGACCCAGCCCGGGCCGTGGAGGTCCATCGGCTCGGTCCCCATCGCACCACGGCCGAGTGGTCGCTGGAGGCGCAGCTGGCAGGGCACGGGCTGCGGCCGGCGGACGTCGGCGCCGTGATCCTGACCCACCTGCACTACGACCACGCGGGAGGCTGCCAGCGGCTCCCGCGCGCCCGCTTCCTGGTCCAGCGACGGGAGCTCATGGAGGCCGCGGCCCCGGCCGGCCCGCGCGGCCTGGAGGTCGGGGGACGGGAGCTCTTCTACGACCGCTGGGACGTCGCCGCGCTGGTCGACGAGCTGTGGGACCGGGTCGACCTCCTGGAGGGCGACGAGGAGCCGTACCCCGGCATCAGGTGCGTGCGCTACGCCAACTCGCACACGCCGGGCAGCCAGTGCGTCTACGTCGAGACCGAGGCCGGGACGCTGGCCCTGGTCGGCGACATCGTGCGGAAGGTCGACCTCAACGTCGAGAGAGGGATCCCGCCCGGGCTCTTCTACGACCTGGAGGCGATCCGGGCCGCGATCTCCGACATCCGGCGGCGGGCCGACCGCATCCTGCCGACCCACGACCCGGCGGTCAGCCCGTCCCCGCCCGCGCGCCCCGCGCGGGCGGGGGGCGAGCGGGACGGTGGCTGAGGGAACGGCCGCGGCCGGGCCCGGGGGGCGCTCCCTCGACCCTGGGCTGCTGGTGCGGATGCTGCGGATGATGCAGGTCATCCGGTGCTTCGAGGACCGGGTCTTCGACCTCTTCGCCAAGGGCATGATCAGCGGCAGCACCCATCTCTGCCAGGGGCAGGAGGCGGTGGCCGTGGGCGCCTGCTTTGCCCTGCGGGCCGACGACCTCATGGTCTGCACCTACCGCGGGCATGGGGCCTGCCTGGCCAAGGGCATGGGGCTGCGGGCGGCCCTGGCGGAGATCCTCGGCCGCAGCACCGGCTGCTGCGGCGGCAAGGGTGGCTCGATGCACCTGGCCGACGTCTCGGTGGGCGCCATGGGCTCGTTCGCGATCGTGGGGGCCGGCATCCCGGTGGCGGCGGGTCTGGCCTGGGCCTCGCGACAGCGCGGGGCCGACCAGGTCACGCTCGCCTTCTTCGGCGATGGAGCCACCAACATCGGGGCGTTTCACGAGGGGCTGAACCTGGCCTCGATCTGGAGGTTGCCGGTCGTCTTCGTCTGCGAGAACAACCTCTACGGGGAGTACTCACCGCTGGCCGCGACCACCCCCGTGCGGGACCTGGCGGTGCGGGCTCGATCCTATGCCATGCCGGCGGCGATCGTGGACGGGAACGACGTCGAGGAGGTCCACCGGGCGGTCGGGGAGGCCGTCGAGCGGGCCCGTCGTGGCCAGGGCCCCACCCTCGTGGAGTGCAAGACGTATCGTCACAAGGGCCACTCCCGCAGTGACCCGGCCAGGTACCGACCGGCTGGCGAGCTGGAGCGCTGGCTGGCCCGCGATCCGATCCTTGTGCTCGGCCGGCGGCTGCTTGGGGCCGGCGTCCTGGGGCAGGGTGACCTCGACCGCATCGAGGCGGAGGCGAGGGCCGAGGTGGCGGAGGCCGAGCGGCAGGCCCTGGCCGATCCCCTGCCCGAGGCGGCGCGGCTGGTCGCGGATGTGACCGTGGGGTAAGGGCCGTGTCGACCACGATCGGTGACACCCCGGGCACGACCTATCGCCAGGCCATCACCCAGGCGCTGCGGGACGAGATGCGCTCCGACCCCACGGTGGTCCTGCTGGGCGAGGACGTCGGCGCCGCCGGCGGGGTGTTCAAGGTCACCGAGGGGCTGCTCGAGGAGTTCGGCCCGGGGCGGGTCCGGGACACGCCCATCTCCGAGGTGGCGATCGTGGGCGCGGCGCTGGGCGCGGCCCTGAACGGCCTGCGGCCGGTGGCCGAGCTGATGTTCGCGGACTTCGTGGCGGTGGCGATGGACCAGCTGGCGCTCCAGATCCCCACCTATCGCTACCTGACCGGCGGCCAGGTGAAGGTCCCGCTGGTGGTCCGGGCGGTGGCGGGGGCAGGCCTCGGCTTCGCCGCCCAGCATTCCGGCAGCCCGGTGGCGTGGTTCATGCACGTGCCGGGGTGGCGCGTCGTGGCCCCCTCCACCCCGTCGGACGCGTACGCGCTGCTGCGGGCCGCGATTCGATGCGACGACCCGGTGTTGTTCTTCGAGCACAAGGCCCTGTACGGCCGCAGGGGCCGGCTCGACCGCCCGGAGGCCGCGGTCATCGGTCGCGCCACGGTGGTCCGCGACGGTGATGACGTGACCATCGTCGCCGTGTCCATGATGGTGGAGCGGGCGCTCGCCGCCGCCGAGCTGCTCGCGACACGCGGTATCCGGGCCGAGGTGATCGACCTCCGCACGCTGGCGCCCTGGGACCGGGAGGCCGTGCTCCGCTCGGTTCGAAGGACGGGGCGGCTGGTGACCGTGGAGGAGTCCCCCCGTGAGTGTGGCTGGGGGGCCGAGGTGGTCTCCACCGTTGCGGAGAGGATGCGGCCGCCGGTGGCCCGGGTTACCGCCCCCAGCAGCCCGATCCCGTTCTCGCCGGCCTTGGAGGCGGAGTGGATCCCCCGCCCCGAGAAGGTGGTAGCGACCGTGGAGGCGTTGCTCGCCGAATCGTGACCGAGGGCCCGTTGACGATGGCCTGGGCACGTGCGGCGGTCACGGCGGCCTGCCGGTCCTTAAGGCCATCCCTTCCCTCGTGCCACGCCGGCTCAGCCCTGCCGTGGGGGCGACGCGCTCGAGCGGTTGCCGACGGCGATGGGGGAGACGGAGAAGACGTCACCACGGATGCTGGCTGCCCATGGCCGAGGTTGCGCCAGGATCTGGTTCCTGGAGGCCATGGTGGTGTGAGTAGGAAGATTTTCCCCGCAAGTTGATGATATGGAATGATGGTGGATCACGCAACCAGGGTGGTCAACCTCCGGCCGGTCTTTACTGCCCCCGTTCGAGTTCACGGAGGCACCAATCGAGCATCGAAAGGGATAAAAAGATGCACTACTAATATAGTGCAATATGTATATTGATGTGCAAAATAGGTAGGATTATCTTGCGTATTGGTGTCTAATTTCGTGAGCCGGCCGCGCCGACGAGGTGGCCAATCTCAAAATGGCCCTCAGAGGGGGGAGGTTGACCACCCCCTCCCGAATTCGAGCCCGACGACAAAATGACGACAGAGGCTCTCCAGGGACTTGCCAAGGAGGCCTGGGCGAGTTCAGAATGCGGTTGCAGTGGCCGCCCCGCGAAGTAGGGGATTGAAACCTGATGGGGAGGCCCTCCCCACTTCAGGATGTACTTGTTGCAGTGGCCGCCCCGCGAAGTAGGGGATTGAAACCGACGCCGCGCGCCGCGGCCGGCCTCGGGAGGCGACCAGTGGCAGTGGCCGCCCCGCGAAGTAGGGGATTGAAACCCCGCCATCCCGCCAGACCGTGAGCACCTGATCACGCGTTGCAGTGGCCGCCCCGCGAAGTAGGGGATTGAAACTCGTTCCACGTGTAGGTCTGTTCCATGATCTAATTAGTTGCAGTGGCCGCCCCGCGAAGTAGGGGATTGAAACAAGGTGACGGTCCCGACGCCGGTGAGCCGGAGGGGGCTGGGTTACAGTGGCCGCCCGCTCGCGTGTCCTCTGCGGATCAGCGTCCCGATCTGGATCGTCAGGTGGCGCGTGTCGCCACTTGGGCAGCCCAGGAGGGCCTCGCCGTCGGGCGCATCGTGACCGAGATCGGCTCGGCGCCGAAGGGGAGGCATCGGAGGGGTCCCCACGAGGCCTGCCTCGTGGGTCCCCGTCGGAGGTCCTGGCCCGGCTGCGGGATCCGTCCGTGACCACCGTCGTGGTCGAGCCCTGGGATCGGTTCGCCCGGTCGGGGCCGAGTCCGTGGAGGCGGCGCTGGCGGCCCATGGCCGCCGGCTGCTGGTGCCCCTCCGAGGGTTCCCCATCGGAGCAAGCCCCCGATGGGGCGGTCCGAGGTCGACGACGACCTCCAGCCCCACGCAGGGGCTCCCCATCGGAACGGTTCCGATGGGAGACCCCGCGTGGGCAACCCCGTGAGGGATGCCGCTTGAGCGCTGGTGATCGCTCGGCGGCAACGGTGCGTCGTGCCGCCGCCCATCGTCACCCGGCTGCGTAGGCGGAGGGCCGGCGACGCAACCGGGGTGGCCGTCCCGGGGCGTGCTCGGTCCCGGGCCGAGGGGGACGTTGGACCCTTGCTCAGCCGGCCGCCCGGGAGCAGGCTCGAAGGCCGAGTGTTCGTCCGCTCCTACCTCGAGTTCGACTGGCCCTGCGAGGCGGTGGTGACCCTGCTCCTGGGCGACGACCCCGGCAGGTGGCTGGTCGCGATCGTCGAGGAGAGCGCGCGCTGGGAGGGGGAGCTCGTCTCGCGGGTGGGGTTCGAAGCCGCTCATCGATGGGTGGGACGACGCGACGGGATCGCAATCGGACCGTCGGTGCCCTTCGGCGGTGGCCTGCTCCTCCCGGTCTCCTGGCGCTCGGCCGAGCTCCGGGCCCTGTTTCCCATGGTCGAGGCCGACCTCCAGGTCGCCCCCCTGGGACGTGACCTGACCCAGCTCTCCGTCAACGCGCGCTACGAGCCGTCTCCGTCCGGGCCCGGGACGGGGCTCGACCGCACGCTCCTGCACCGGGTCGCGGAGGCCGTGATCGGCGACCTGCTGAGCCGGGTGGCATCGGCGCTGAGGTCGCGCCTGGAGGACCGGGCCGGAACCTGACCGCGGTCGCCCGGCGATCGGCCGCCGTCCACGCTACGGCGGCCCGGCCTCTCCCGGCCGGACGAGGCCGGACTCGTAGGCGACGACCACCGCCTGTACCCGATCCCGAAGCTGCAGCTTGGAGAGGATGCGGGCCACGTGGGTCTTCACCGTGGCCTCGCCCAGGTGGAGCCTGGCGGCGATCTCGGCGTTGCTGAGGCCCCTGGCGATCAGCAGCAGGACCTCGCGTTCGCGATCGGTCAGCGAGGCCAGGCCGGCCGGAGGCGCCGGCGGCGTGGAGGGCCTGGCAAAGCGCTCCACCAGCCGTCGCGTGATGCTGGGAGCCAGGATGGCGTCGCCGGCGACGATCAACCGGATCGAGGCCACCAGCTGCTCGGGCGACACGTCCTTGAGCAGAAAGCCGCTCGCCCCCGCCCGCAGCGCCGCGTAGACGTATTCGTCCAGATCGAAGGTGGTGAGCAGGATCACACGGCAGACCGCGCCTCCGTCGAGGATGCGCCGGGTCGCCTCCAGACCGTCCATCCGCGGCATCCTGACGTCCATGAGCACGACGTCGGGCCGGTGCCGCCGGACGGCCGTCACCGCCTCACCGCCGTCGGCCGCCTCGGCGACCACCTCGAAGTCCTCCTCGGCATCGAGGATCATGCGGAACCCGGCTCGGACCAGGGCCTGGTCGTCGGCGATGACGGTGCGGATGGTCATCCTCGGGCCGGCTCCAGGGGGAGCCGGGCGCTGACCCTGAAGCCACCCTCGCGCCTGCCCACCTCCAGCTCCCCGCCGAGCATGGCCACCCGCTCGCGCATCCCGATCAGGCCCCGCCCGGCTCCGGCCGAGGAGGCCGGCGGCGGCCCGCCCCCGACGTCGGTGATGTCCAGGTTCAGCTCGTGTTCGAGGTAGCGGATGGTCACCCGGGCGCGAGCCCCGGGAGCGTGCCGCAGGGTGTTGGTCAACGCCTCCTGGACGATCCGGTAGGCGGCCAGGTCGATGCCGGGGCTGAGAGGCTGCGGCTCGCCTTCGACCGTCTTGGCAACCTGGAGGCCGGCACTCCGGACACGCTCGATCAGGGCGTCGAGCTCGCCCAACCCGGGCTGCGGGTCGAGCCCGGCGTCGGCTCGACCGTCGGCCAGGACCGTGAGCAGCCGGCGTAGCTCGCCCAGCGCCTCGCGGCCGGCGGTCTCCACCGCCCGCATCGCCTCGCCGGCCTGCTCCGGCCGGTGACCGAGCGCGCGCCGGGCCGCCCCCGCCTGGACCACCATCACGCTGACGCTGTGCGCGACCACGTCGTGCAGCTCACGGGCGATCCTGGCCCGCTCGTCGGCGACCGCCACCCTGGCGGCCAGCTCACGCTCTCGCTCCAGCGCCTGCGCCCGCTCCTCCAGTGCCCGGGCCCGACCCCGCCAGCTGCGCACGGCGCTGCCCGCCAGCCAGAGCCCGAAGCCGATCAAGGTCCCCTGCCAGGGACGGGGAACGGGTGGACCGGCGGTGGGGACCAGGAGCTGTAGCACCACCAGCGGCACCACCACCGCCTCGAGCGAGAGGACGCGGTGGCGGGCGTGGGCGCCGACGGAGTAGATGAGGACCACGATGCCGAGGTACTGGGCCAGGGTGGGAGGCTCAAGCGAGGCAGAGGAGAGGACCGTGGCCGCCGCCCAGGCCCAGGTCGGCCACCGCCGGCGTAGCGTCACCGGCAAAGGAGCGGCCACGGCGAAGGGCAGTCGCCAGAGGCCGGGACGTCCCTCGGCGAGGAACTCGACGCCCGAGAGCAGGGCGAGCAGGGCGGCGAAGGTCCCGTCGACCAGGAGCGGGTTCAGGCCCGCGAGTCTCCGCCAGATGGTGCGCGCGCTCTCCACGAGCCAACCGTAGGCGGCCTCGACAGCGCTCCACGTCCGCCTCGCGAGGGATCGGTGGTCCACCGCGAGGATGATCGCACGCGAGATTCCGCCCCGAGGCGGACCGCGAATGCTCCCCCGGGGTGACGGCGCCCCGGGCATCGGCCCCAGAGCATCGGGGCATGCGCAGGACAACCCTCGTCCTCACCTCCGCCGCCCTGGTCGGCGGCGCCGGCGTCATCCACCTTGCGGTGGCGCCCGCCCACTTCCAGGAGTTCTTCCTCTTCGGCCTCTTCTTCATCAGCGTCGGGGTCGCGCAGCTGGTCCTGGCCGCCGCCCTGGCGCTGCGACCCGAGCGCTGGATGCTGGCGTCCGGGCTGGCCGGGTCGCTGGCGGTGGCCTCGCTCTGGCTGGCCTCGCGAACCGTGGGCCTCCCCATCGGTCCCGATCCCGGGAGGCCGGAGGAGGTCGGCATGGCCGACCTGGTCTGTACCTCGCTGGAGGTGGCGACGGCGGCCTCGCTGGCGCTTCTCCTCTTGCGGCCACCGGTGCCCGGCCGGCGGGTCCGCCGGCCCTGGCCGGCGATGCCGCTGGTGCTGCTGACGGCGGCGCTGAGCGCGTGCGGGGCGGAGGCCGGCGCCAGCGGCATGCCCTGGGCCTTTGACGTGGCGCCCCCCGTCGCCGGCCAGGATGGCGTCTCGGTCACCTCGCTGACCGCCGTCCCCGGGCCGCAGCCGGTGCGCGCCTTCACGCTCGTCGCCGAGCCCGGCCCCCACCGGACCTGGACCTTCAACGGCACCGTGCCGGGGCCGGAGCTTCGCGTCACCCAGGGCGACCGGGTACGGGTCACCCTGGTCAACCGTCTGCCCGAGTCGACGACCATCCACTGGCACGGCGTCCGGCTGCCCAACGCCGACGACGGGGTGGCCGGTCTGACCCAGAATGCGGTCCCTCCCGGCCACCGGTTCACCTACGAGTTCGTGGCCAGGGACACCGGCACCTTCTGGTACCACAGCCACCAGCGCGCCTCGGAGCAGATCGCCAGAGGGCTCTTCGGTGCCCTGGTGGTCGAGCCACGGGGAGGCCGGGTGGCGCAGGACGTCGATCGGGCCCTGGTGCTCCACGACGGCGCCGGGCTGGTCCACATCCCCGCCTCCCCGGGCCAGACCGTCCGCCTCCGTGTCGTCAACGCCGTGGTCCCGGGCATGGACGGCGGCCCGGAGACCGTCGTCCTGGAGGGGGCCGACTATCGGGTGGCGGCGCTGGACGCGGGGAGCGTCGACGGTGCCGTGCTCGGCCCTGAACGCATCCCGCTGGGGATGGGCCAGCGGGTGGACCTGGTCTTCACCGTGCCCCCCGCAGGACGGGTCGCGCTCTACGAGGAGACCCTGCGGGGACGGGAGACCCCGGTCGAGAGGACCTTCGATGTCCTCTTCGGCGCCACCGGCGCCCGGCCTCGCCTGGTGGCCACGGTCGGCAGCGGCCCGACACCGGCTGCCTCCGGGTTCGAACGGCTGCCGCTCTTCGATCCCACCGCGTACGGGACCCGCACCCCCAACCCTTTCGACGGCACTCGTTTCGATGCCACCTTCCCGCTCGTGCTCGACGAGCACCCCGGCTTCCGCGACGGGACCGTCCAGCTGGTCCACACCATCGACGGCCGGACCATGCCTCAGAGCGTCGTCTTCGGCGTCGAGGAAGGCTGGAAGGTGCGCCTGCACATCGTCAACCGGACGGCGGAATGGCACCCGATCCATCTCCACGGGCACTTCCTGACCGTACTCACCGTAGACGGCCACGCGGCCACCGGCGCCCCAGTCGCGCTCGACACGGTGCTGGTGGCTCCCCACCAGACCATCGACGTGGCCTTCGTCGCCGACAACCCCGGCCTCTGGATGTTGCACTGCCACGTGCTCCTGCACGCGGAGATGGGGATGGGGGCGCTGGTCGCCTACCGCGGTGTCACCACGCCCTACGAGATGGGCGAGCGGTCGGGGAATATGCCCGAGTAGCGGCCGGGGAGATCCCGCCGAGCGGGCGGCGCACCCGGCCGTGGGGGCGCCGCCCCGGCCCCGTGCCACCCCTCCCGAGAGCCATTCCATGAATTGGTTAACGAGAAATTTGATAATTACGTACCCATAAAAGATGATGGGAGATACCGTGAACGGAGGCCTTGACGGGCGGTCCGGGTGGCCCCCACAACGAGCGACGGAGGTGGTCGATGGTGCTCGGGGGATCGGACGAGGGGCGGTGGTGGTGGGACGGCAGGGGCTGGGTCCCGGCAGAACCGACCCCCCTGGCCCCGGGCTGGTCCCGGGGAGGTCTCATCGCAATCGGCTCGGACCTTGGCGGACGCATCTCGCGCCGGATCGCGTCGTCCGCGGAACGACTCGGGTGCGCGCCGACGCACTCGTGGAGTCGTCCGCTCACGCGTCTGACCGTGATCGCCTCCCGCTGGGTCGCCGCCCGCCCTCGTCAGCCCGGTTGCAGTGGCCGCCCCGCGAAGTAGGGGATTGAAACTTCTGACGCCCCACCGGCCACCATCTCGACCACAGGGAACGTCATCCTTGCCGGAGTTGCTACTTGGCACTCACAAGCTTGAAACACCGATCCTGCGCTGAAGCCAGCTGCCTACTCAGCTCCCAGCCCCCGGCTACCTGGGTGTCATCTCCGGCTGGAAGAGGTCGGGCGGACCCTGGCCGGGACGGAGGGATCGAGTGGGGCGCGCGCCTTGACCCGCTTCTGAGGACGTCCTGGGGTGTGCCGCTGGGGAGGCTGTGTCCCGTTGGTCCTGCCCACGCTCTCGCCCGGCCCGGTGTCGCCTGCCGGGGCGACAGGAGCGCGCCTGCCCTGGGAAGCTGTTCACTGCCGGCAGGGACGATGGGGTGATTCGAACGCGTGGCCACAAGCCGCAGCCTGGGAGCTGACCGAGGCGCGGCAGAGCACTTGTCTTGTCCCTTCAAGTGGCCTGAGCACGCCTTCAGTAGCCGCGCGGTGAGCGCGCTCGGGATCAGCCACGGCCCGCTCCGGGAGACCGTCCAACGGCTCCGCAGCAAGGGATTGCTCCCCCGCGGTCTCAAGGCTACGTTCGCATCTCCACGTCTGACCCGCTCCGCGAGCTCTATGAGGTGCGGATCCCGTTGGAGACACATGCGGTCAAGCTCATCGCTCGCAAGCCAGATCCTCAGGGCATGCGGAGGCCGAGTCAGCTGTTGGCAGACACCGACCAAGGGCTGGCGGAGAGCAGTCCTTATCCACCACACGCTCGACTTCCACCATCGCATCGTCCTCAGTGGTGCTTGAGCGGCACCTGCGTACCTCCTTGCAGAGCGCGCTGGACCTCTCAACTCCGATACGCCCTCCCCGCCTGACGCTCCATTCCGCTCCTCATGGTCGATCGACGACGCGGCGACGGAGCGAAAGCGATGGGTGACCTCAGGCCCAGGGCCGAGCACGGCTGCCACCAGCCCTCCCGGAAGATGAGCTGGCTGGCCCCGACGGGGATGGGAACCTGACCGGCGGGGAGGCGTGGCCAGCCCCGGAGGGCGGGAGCCGATGGCTGGCGAGGTGGCCAGAGAGGGGGAGCGGTCGTGGTGGAGATGCCGGCCATCGCGGCCTCGGAGGGCTCCCGCCCCCGGACCTGGTCCTGGCCACCGGCCTGTTCGGCCAGGTGGTCAGCCAACCAGGGCCCATCACCGCCGAGTTCCTCGGCGGTCATCGTCAGCTGCACAACGAGCAGGACGCCCGTTCTGCACCGCGGGGGCCTCCAACGGCCAGCGCGGGCGGCCTGAGCCCGAATGACCTCCTCTTCGAGAGGCGCTCGCCAGGCAAGATGGGGAGGTGGTGGCGGCACAGCCGGCCGGGGTTCATCCTGACCGAGGGGCCGCTGACCGAGAGCGCAGGAGGTTGAGACGAGGGCTGGTGCCAGAGCTGCCGCTGCGAGACGTTCGGGTCGTTGATCTGACCAGGAACGTGGCCGGTCCCTACGCGGCCATGATCCTGGGGGAGCTGGGGGCGGAGGTGGTCAAGGTCGAGCGGCCGGGCCGTGGTGACGACGCCCGGGAGTGGGGGCCGCCGTTCTGGGGTGGGGAGAGCTCGATCTTCCTGGCCCTGAACCGCAACAAGCGCTCCCTTGCCCTGGACCTGGGCCGCCCGGAGGCGAAGCCGGTGCTGGAGCGGCTGGTGGCGGGCTCGGACGTGCTTTTGGAGAGCTTTCGCCCCGGGGTGGTGGAGCGGCTGGGGTACGGCTACGAGTGGGCACTGGAGCGCAACCCCCGCCTGATCTACTGCAGCGTCACCGGGTACGGGGATCAAGGGCCGCTGCGGGAGCGGCCGGGCTACGACCCGCTGCTCCAGGCCTTCGCCGGGATCATGAGCGTGACCGGGGAGGCGGGACGGCCGCCGGTCCGGGTGGGGGTCTCGCTGGTCGACATGGGGACGGGGATGTGGGCGGCGCTGGCGGTGACCGCAGCGCTGCTCCAGCGGGGCCGCGAGGGCAGGGGACAACGGATCGTGGTCTCGCTGTACGAGACGGCGCTGGCCTGGATGGCCTACCACCTGGCCGGGTACTGGGCCTCGGGGGTGACGCCGGGGCGGCAGGGGTCGGGGACGGAGATGATCGTCCCCTACCAGGCCTTCGCCACCGCCGACGGCTGGTTGGTCATCGCCGCCGGCAACGACGCCCTGTTCGAGCGGCTCTGCCGGGAGCTGGGGCACCCGGGGTGGGCCTGTGACCCGCGCTTTGCCCGCAACCCCGACCGGGTGCGGCATCGGGCCGAGCTGGTGGGGCGGATCGAGGCGGTGACCCGAGGCTGGGAGACGGAGCGACTGGCCGAGCGCCTGACCCGGGCGGGGGTGCCCTGCAGCCCGATCCGGGACACCGCCCAGGTGGCCGGGGACGCCCAGGCCGAGGCGCTGGGCATCTTCCAGGCCCTCTCCCGGGCAGGGGTGGGGGAGCTGGGCTCGGTGGGGATGCCGTTCCTGCTCGACGGGGAGCGGCCTCGGCTTCGGCGTCCACCGCCCTGGTTGGGGGAGCACAGCCGGGAGGTGCTGGCCGAGCTGGGCTTTGGGCCCGAGGAGGTGGAGGCGCTGGTGGCGACCATGGGAGGACAGGATGGAGCCGACGACCAGGGTTGAGCTGGAGGAGGTGCGGGCGGCGGTGCGGGAGCTGTGCGCCCGCTTCGGGGGGGAGTACTGGCGGGCCTGCGACGAGCAGCGGCGCTACCCGGAGGAGTTCGTGGCCGCCCTCACCGAGGCTGGATGGCTGTCGATCCTGATCCCGGAGACGTACGGGGGGGCGGGGCTGGGGATGCGGGAGGCGGGGGCGGTGCTGGAGGAGATCAACCGCTCCGGGGGCAACGCCGCCGCCTGCCACGCCCAGATGTACACCATGGGGGCGTTGCTCCGGCACGGGAGCGAGGAGCAGAAGCGGCGCTGGCTGCCGGAGATCGCGGCGGGGCGGCTGCGCCTGCAGTCGTTCGGGGTGACCGAGCCCGACGCCGGCTCCGACACCACCCAGCTGCGGACGGTGGCGGAGCGGCACGGGGACCACTACCGGATCTACGGGCGCAAGGTCTTCATCTCCCGGGTGCAGCACTCGGACCTGCTGATGCTGCTGGCCCGGACCACCCCTCTGGAGCGGGTGCGGCGACGCTCGGAGGGGCTGTCGGTGTTCATCGTCGACCTGCGCACCGCGGGCGAGCGGCTGCAGGTGAGGCCGATCCGGACCATGGTCAACCACGAGACCAACGAGCTGGTCTTCGAGGGGGTGGAGGTGCCGGTGGAGCACCGGATCGGGGAGGAGGGTCAGGGCTTCCGCTACATCCTCTCGGGGATGAACGCGGAGCGGATCCTGATCGCCTCGGAGGCGCTGGGGGACGGTTTCTTCTTCATCGACCGGGCGGTGGGCTACGCCCGCCAGCGGGTGGTGTTCGGGCGCCCGATCGGCCAGAACCAGGGGGTGCAGTTCCCTCTCGCCCGCGCCTACCTGAACCTGGAGGCGGCGCGGCTGGCCCGGGATCGGGCGGCAGAGCGGTTCGACGCCGGCCAGGAGGCGGGGACGGAGGCCAACATGGCCAAGTACCTGGCCTCCGAGGCGGCCTGGGAGGCGGCCAACGTGGCCATGACCACCTTCGGCGGCTACGGCTTCGCCGTCGAGTACGACATCGAGCGCAAGTTTCGGGAGGCGCGCCTGACCATCGTGGCCCCGGTGACCAACAACCTGATCCTGAGCTACGTGGGCGAGCATGTCTTGGGCTTGCCCCGCTCGTACTGAGGAGGCGCGGATGACGGAGACGGATGCTGAGGAGGTGGCGAGCACGGTCTTGGTCGAGGAGCGGGAGGAGGGGCGGGTGGCGCTGGTCACCCTGAACCGGCCCCAGGTGCTCAATGCCATGAACACGGCCATGGGGCTGCGGCTGGGCCAGGTCATGGCCGAGCTCTCGGAGCAGGCTCGGGTGCGGGTGATCGTGCTCACCGGGGCCGGGGAGCGGGCCTTCTGCGCCGGGGGCGACCTCAAGCAACGCCAGGGCATGACCCCCCGGGAGTGGGTCCAGCAGCACCGCATCTTCGAGGAGGCCCTGCACCGCCTCCGCTGGTGTCGCAAGCCCATCTTCGCCGCCGTCAACGGGATCGCGGTGGGCGGAGGCTGCGAGCTGGCCATGGCCACCGACTTCATCATCTGCTCGGAGCAAGCCCGCTTCGGCCAGCCCGAGGTGACCCGGGGGATCATCCCCGGGGCCGGAGGCACCCAGATGCTGCCCCGCCTGCTGCCCCGGGGCCGGGCCATGGAGCTGCTCATGACCGGGGAGCTGATCTCGGCCGAGGAGGCCTACCGGTGGGGGCTGGTGAACCGGGTGGTGCCTCTCCCCGAGCTGCTCCCAACCGCGATGGCGATTGCCCGCCGGATCGCGGCCAACTCGCCCACGGCGGTCCAGCAGGCCAAGCGGGCGGCCAAGCTGGGCCTGGAGCAGCCCTTGGGCCAGGCCATCGAGATCGAGCTGGAGTGCTATCAGCGGATGGTCGACCATCCCGACCGCTACGAGGGGGTGGCCGCCTTCAACCAGCGCCGTCCCCCGAGCTTCGAGGACTGCTACTGAGGGGGTTGCGGCATGGGGGCGCTTCCGACGTCGGTGCGCGTGGCCGAGGTTGGCCCGCGCGACGGCTTCCAGATGGAGACGCGGTTCATCCGTTGCCGCCGAGTACGCAATAGCACTCACGCGGCACCCCTCACGGGGTTGCCCTTGCGGGCTTCGCGCTTCCTCGCCGCGTGCCCGGGAGGCCCGGGTCTTACCGCGGCTCTGCGCTTCACGAAGGCTCTAACTGAGCCTACGGGCGGGGTCCCCACCAAGCCAGCTTGGTGGGGTGCCCCGGGCGAGTACCTCGCCAGGTTGATCGCGGCGTTCTCATCGCGCTGGTGGCGCGCCCCACCGCCGTCGCACGTCCAGTGCTCGGCCCAACC
>DATGLL010000253.1:0-19053 GCA_035294145.1 Candidatus Dormiibacterota bacterium
GGCTATCCCCACCACCCTGGAGGTGGAGGTCACCGCCCGGGCCACCGCCAAGGACGAGGGCTACGACCCGGTCAGCTTCCGCAACGGCGTGGAGGAGCCCCTGGTCGAGGGCTCGGCCGAGGACCTGAGGATCGAACTCTCATGAGGCTTCGGCCAGTTCATCGTCGACGGCTTCCCCTCCAACCATTAGGGAAGGAAGACAGGCCATCGGCATCCTCCTTAGGTGACCTCGAACCCCGACTCCACCAGTCGCCGCAGCGCCGCCACCGCCTCCTCCGCCTCCTCCCCCTCCGCCTCCAGCACGATCCGGTGGCCGCGGTCGACGCCGAGCGCGGTCACTTCCAGCAGGCTCCTGGCGTTGGCCCGTCGGTCGCCGCCCCGGGTCAGGTTGCCGACCCGGACGTCGGCCCGGTAACGGGCCGCCAGGCGGACGAAGTCGGCCGCCGGGCGCAGGTGGAGGCCGTGCTCGTGCTCGACCACCACCTCCGCCCGGGTCCGGCTCACCTGCCCCTGTCCAGCTTGGCCGCGGTCCGGGCCGACTCCGCTGCCCGGGCCACCGCCTCGAGGTCGGCGTCCATGCTCGCCTCGACCACGGCCGCGACCGCCCCCTCCACCAGGGGGGCGTCGGCGAGCCGTACCCGCCCCCGGACCTCGGGCGGGAGCAGCTCCAGGGCCGCCTCGGCGGCGAGCACGGCGCTGCCCAGGTCCATCAGCACCACCACCCCGTCCGGGCCAGCCACCGACTCGATGGCGGCCTTGATGCCGAGGGCGTCGCTGCCCAGGCGCCCCCCCTCGGCACCGCCCACCGACGCCACCCGGACCCGGCCCCGGCTGACCTGGGCCAGCACCTCCTCCAGGCCCTCGGCCAGCTTGCGGCTGTGGGAGACGGCCACCAGCGCGACGCTCACGGCGCAGCCCCGGCGGAGCCCACCGCCTCCCAGAGCAGCTCGACCGGATGCCGGGCGGGCAGGCCGGTGAGGTGCTGGATCTGCCAGCGACAGGTCTCGCTGTCGCAAGCCACCACCTCGGCGCCGTGCTCCTGCGCCCGTTCCGCGACCGCCCGCCCGACCCGCCGCGCGACCGCGTACTTCTCGGATTTCATGCCGTAGGTGCCGCCGATGCCGCAGCACTCCACCCCGCTCTCGGCCAGCTCGATCCCCTCCAGGGTGGCCAGGAAGTCGGCGGCGGGCACGCCCACGCCGTGGGAGCGCAGCTGGCAGGGCGGATGGTAGAGGACGCGGCGCCGCAGCTCTCCCCCGGGCGTCTCTAGCGTCCCCGCCCAGACCCGCTCGCGCAGGAACTCGAAGAGGTCGTAGGTGGCCGCGGCCAGCTCGGCCGTCTCCGGCGTCCACATGCCCAGCACCTCGCGGTACTCGGCCTTGAGCGTGTAGCCGCAGCTGGTCGAGGTGGCCACGATCGGAAGCCCGGCGCGGACCGCGGGCAGCAGCTCGCGGAGGGTCCGCTCCGCGTAGCGGCGCGCGGCCGCGAACTCGCCGTTGCTGATCAGGGGCAGGCCGCAGCAGTGCTGCCGGGGCAGCTCCACCGCCACCTCGCAGCGCTCCAGCAGCCGGACCGTTGCCTCCCCCACCTGGGGCTCGTAGAAGTTGGTGCTGCAGCCGTGGAAGTAGGCCACCGTCGTGTGAGGAGCCGCGGGCCGGGGGAGCCGGCGGAAGCGCTCCCGGAAGCTGACACGGCTGAAGGCGGGCAGGGGCGCGGCACGATGGATGCCCAGCAGCCGGTCGGCCAGCGCCCGGCTCCCCGGCTGGCGCAGCCCGAGGTTGGCCAGCGGTGCCAGCGGCGAACCGAGCCGACCCAGCAACTCGGAGCGACCGAGGAGGCGGTCCCGGAGAGGAAGGCCCCGGCGCGCGACCATCGCGGCCCTCGCCCGGGCGTTGAGCTCTGCCACCCTGACCCCCGAGGGGCAGGCTCGGGTGCAGGCCCCGCAGCCGTTGCAGTAGTCGACCCACGCCTCCTCCGGTCCGGCCAGGCGATAGCGCTGGGCCTGGGGACCGCAGTACTTGGGGCCGGGGAAGAGGTCGGTGGCCGGCATCACCGGGCACACGGTGTTGCAGACGTTGCACTTGATGCAGCGGTCGGCGGAGAGCGCGACCTCGTCCAGGAGCGGCACCCCGGTCACGTCGCCGCCTCCGCGGCTTGGACGCCTGCCACGTAGCCGCTGGCGCAGGCGATGCCGTCCGCCGAACGTTCGAGCGACCGCTCCGCCCCGGCCAGCAGGCCGCCGGCCACGAACACGTTCTCGAGGACCACCCGGCCGTCGGCGTCGAGGGGGCGCATGTCGGCGTCGGCCCGCACCCCGGCCAGGTCGATCGGCTGGCCGCAACCTCCCAGGAAGCGTTCGCGGAACCAGCGCTCGGGCGGGCCGGGAGGCTGCGCCACGGGGAGGTTCGCCGCCGGCTCCACCACAGCCCCCGATGGGTCGAGGCGCAGACCGCCACTGGCCATCCCACCGGTGGCCAGCACCACCGAGCGGACCGGCATGCGCAGGCGACGCCCGGCCGCCTTCAGCTCCAGCGATCGGGCCCGCCCGGTCATGTGTTCCAGCCTGGCCTCGACCCCGATCTGCACCCTGCCCCCTCGCTCCCGCAGCACACGCTCGAGGACCTGTTGCAGCCTCACGCCCGGCACCGACGGGGGCAGGGTGGGCAGCTCTACGATCGGCCCCAGCTCCGCGGCCAGCGCCGCGCTGGTGGCTGCCTCCAGGCCCAGGACCGCCGGCAGCGCCACCAGGGTGTACCCCCTGGCCAGCGGACCGAGGGCCTCCGTCAGCTGGCGGCGGAGCGCCGGCCGGTCCAGCAGCCGGGCCAGCCCCGGGCCGTCGAGGTGGCGTCGGGCCAGGGGAGCCAGGCTCAGCTTGGCCGGCTGCACCGTCACCTCAAGCCCTAGACGGGCGGCGACGGTGGGGAGGACGGCCGCGAACAGCTCGGGGTCGAAATCGCGGAAACCTCGTAGGCCGACGGCCAGCACCCGTGCCCCCTCCCAGGCGCCCAGCAGCGAGGCGGGGGCCAGGCAGGTCGGGCGCAGGGTGCCGGCCGCCGTGGCCACCAGCCGGGGTTCGTCCAGGTCGCCCTGCAGCTCGACCCCGCCCCGCCGGGCGACGTCGCGCAGGAAGCTCAGCGCCTCCTCGACGTGGCCAGCGAGGCAGGCATAGGGATGCTGCGGCCGGGTCGCGGCCAGCTCCGCCAGCGCCGCCCGGGGCGACCCGACCGGCCTTCCCTTGAGGTAGCCGAGGACGTCAACCGTGCCCGACCGGAAGTGGGTCGTTCCGTAGCCTTTGCCCAGCGCCAGCACCCGCGCGCCCCGGCTGGCCGCGGCCAGGGCGGCGGTGAGACCGGCCAGCCCCAGGCCCACCACCACGACGTCATACGGGGAGCGGGGCGAGAGCATGGTCGAGCGCCAGGACCTCTCGGTAGATGATCTCGTTGAGCCGGTGCTGACGCGCCTGGTCGTCCCAGAGGACGGGGCGGTTCCCCTTCGCTCGTTCCTCCAGGAAGGCGACCAGCGGCACAAGCGCCTCCAGGCCGGCACGGGGCCGGAGCCGCTGGAGGAGGCCGGCGGCGCGCAGCGAGCAGAACGCCCCCTGGCACGGCCCCATGCCCAGGCGCAGGGCCCGCAGCAGGTCCTCCAGATCGGCGTCGGGGGAGGAGGCGAGGAACTCCTCGAGACCCTCCCGGGTGACCAGCTCGCACTCGCAGACCAGGTCGGCGTCCGCCCCCTCACGGTCGCGCTCGTTGGCCTCGAGGCGCGCGCCCAGCCAGTAGTGGCGGCCGGGCTCGGAGCCGGGCAGCGGCTCCTCGGCCGTCCGGCAGGGGGCGTCAACCCCCAGCTTCCGGCAGGCCAGGTCGGCGGCGTCCTCGGCCATCAGACGATAGGTGGTCAGCTTGCCACCAACCACGGAGACGAAGCCCTCGACACCGTCTGGGGCGTGGTCGACCACCGTGTGGGCCCGGGTCAGGGCGCGCGAGGCCGCCCGGTCGGCGCCCGGGTCGTAGAGGGGACGAGCCCCGGCGTAGACGCGCAGCACGCGCGCCTCGCGCACCGCCGGGATCATCTCGGCCGCGGCCTCCAGGACCAGGTCAACCTCCTGGCGCGAGATCTCGTAGCGGTCGAGGGTGTCCTCCGTCCTGGAGGTGGTGCCGGCGATGCAGACCGTTCCCACCGGGACCACGATGTCGCCGTCCGAGGGGGGGCGGCAGCGGTTGACGACCGCCCGGCAGAGCCGCTGGCTCAGGACCAGCATGATCCCCCAGCCGGGCGTCACGCGCAGCTCCACCCCGACCAGCGCCGCCACCTGGCTGGCCCAGGCACCAGCCGCGCTGACCAGTAGGCTGGTCTCGATCCGCTCCCGCTCCCCGCTCCGCACGTCCTCGACCTCCACCTCGCATACCCGGCCCGCCCGGGTCGCGACGCCGACCAGCCGGCGATAGCGGTGGACGACAGCGCCGTACGCCTCGGCCGAGCGCACGTTGGCCGCCGCCAGGTCGAAGGGCTGGATGGTGGCGTCGGGCACGGCGAAGGCCCGGCGCAGACGGGGGCCGAGCAATGGTTCGCGGGACTGGGAGACGGGGACCTCCTCCACCGGGATGCCCGCCCTCTGGCATCCGGCCAGGAATTGCTCCGGATAGTCCTCTGGGTCCCCGTCGAGCCAGCAGAAGAGACCGCCGGTGTCCTCCACGCAGGCGGCGGCGATCCGGCGCAGGACGCGGTTCTCTACCATGCACTCCCGGGCCGAGAGCGGGTCGCGAACCACGTAGCGGGCACCGCTGTGGAGCAGGCCGTGGAAGCGGCCGGTGGTCCCATGGCACAGGTCGCCCTGCTCCACCAGTAGACAGCGCAGCCCCCGCATGGCCAGGTCACGGACCAGGCCGGTGCCCGTGGCTCCGCCGCCCACCACCACCGCGTCGTAGGAGCGGGTCACGACCCCGAGACCGCCACGGCCAGGGCACGCAGGAGGTAGGCGCTGGAGGTCGCCCCCGGGTCCTGGTGGCCAGCGCTACGCCCACCCAGGTAGCTCGCCCTGCCCTTACGGGCGATCATGGGGATCGTCGCCCGACAGCCCTCCTCGGCGGCGGCGGCAGCCTCCTCCAGGGCCGGGGCCAGGCCACGACCCTCGGCCAGCGTCCGCTCCAGCGTCTCCACCCCGGGGAGGAGCGCATCCAACATCGTCTTGTCCCCCGGCTCGGCTCGTCCCCGCTGGCGCACCCCCTCGACGCCCGCCGCCAGGGCGGCTGCCAGCTCCGGCGCCGGCAGGCGGTCCCTCGCCCCTGCCTGCGCCGCCATGCGCAGGAAGAACGTCCCGTAGAGGGGACCGGCCGCGCCCCCGACCGTGGACAGCAGCACCATCCCCACGCCCTTCAGCAGACCGTCGAGGGGAGCTTCGTCGCCGGGGTCGAGGATCCGCTCGCGAACGGCGCGGAAGCCGCGATCCATGTTGATGCCGTGGTCGCCATCCCCGATCGCGGCGTCGAGTTGGGTGAGGTAGTCGGCCTGCTCCGACAACCGGGTGGCGTAGACGTTCAGCCAGCGCCGCAGGGTGGCCGCGTCCACCGCCTCCCGCTCCATCACACGCCCCATCGTAGGGCGGGGGTGTGAACGGGTGCGTCCCACAGCCGCACCAGCTCGTCGTCCAGCCGCAGCAGCGTGATCGAGCAGCCGGCCATCTCCAGCGAGGTGATGTAGCTCCCCACCAGGGTGCGCTCCAACCTGAGCCCGCGCTCCTCGAGCACCTGGGCCACCCGGCGGGTCACGACGTAGAGCTCGATCAGGGGCGTCCCGCCCATGCCGTTGACGAAGGCGAGGACTCGATCCCCGCGCCTGAAGGGCAAGTCCTGGAGGACGGGCTCAATCAAGCGATCGACGACCCGGTCGGCGGGCTCAAGCTTCATCCGCTCACGCCCCGGCTCGCCATGGATCCCGATCCCGATCTCCATCTCGTCATCGCCCAGCTCGAACGTCGGCCTCCCTGCTGCGGGCACCGTGCACGGGGTGAGCGCCATCCCCATGCTGCGAGCGTTGTCGTTGACCTTGCGGACGACCGCCGCCACCTCGCCGAGGGAGCCACCTTCCTCAGCCCGGGCCCCGGCCAGCCTCTCCGCCAGCACAGTCGCGCCCACGCCCCGGCGGCCGGCAGTGTAGAGGCTGTCCTGCACGGCCACATCGTCGTTGATCAGCACCGACTCGACCTCGACCCCGTCAGCCCGGGCGAGCTCAGCCGCCAGCTCGAAGTTCATGACGTCACCGGTGTAGTTCTTGACCACGTACACCACCCCACGGCCACCGTCGACCTGGCGGGTGCACTCATAGATCTGATCCGGGGTCGGCGAGGTGAAGATCGCCCCCGGGCATGCGCCGGACAGCATCCCCAGGCCGACGTAGCCGGTGTGCATCGGCTCGTGGCCGCTGCCACCCCCTGAGATGACCGCCACCTTGCCCTCGATGGGCGCTCCGCGACGAACCACGTAGTTGGGGTTGAGGTGGACCTCGACGAGGTCGGGATGGGCAGCCTGCATCCCCTCCAGCGCCTCGGCCACCACGTCATCGACGGCGTTGATCAGCTTCTTCATGGCCTTCCCTCGATCGCCTCCCGTGCACGGCTACCTCTCCACCCAAGCACGGGTACGCTCGACTGCCTTCTTCCACTGGCGGTATCCCTCCTCTCGCCGATCCTCGGCCCAGGTGGGCTCCCAGGTTCGGTCCACCTGCCAGTTGCTGCGCAGCTCGTCGAGGTTCTTCCAGAAACCGACCGCCAGGCCTGCGGCATAGGCAGCGCCCAGGGCGGTCGTCTCGCTGACCGTCGGCCGCACCACCGGCTTGCCCAGGATGTCGGCCTGGAGCTGCATGAGGAGGTCGTTCCGGGTCGCGCCCCCGTCCACCTTGAGGGTCCGCAGCTCGATGCCGGAGTCCGCCTCCATGGCCTCAGCCACGTCCCGGGTCTGGTAGCAGATGGACTCCAGCGTGGCCCGCGCCAGGTGCCGCCGATCGACGTAGCGGGTGAGCCCGACGATGGCGCCCCTGGCGTACATGTCCCAGTAGGGAGCGAAAAGACCGGAGAAGGCGGGGACGAAGTAAGCACCACCGGCGTCCTCCACCTCCCCAGCCAGTTGCTCGACCTCGGCCGCGTCGGTGATCAGGCCAAGGTTGTCGCGCAGCCACTGCACGGCAGCCCCGGTGATGGCGATCGAGCCCTCCAGGGCGTACACGCTCCGGCCCTTCTCCAGCCCGTAGGCGGCAGTGGTGAGCAAGCCGCTCCTCGAGGGGATGGCCTGGCCACCGGTGTTGAGGAGCAGGAAGTTGCCGGTGCCGTAGGTGTTCTTGGCCTCGCCCACCTCGTAGCAGGTCTGGCCGAAGACGGCAGCCTGCTGGTCGCCGAGGTCGGCACAGACGGGGACGCCGGCGGGCAGGCCGTCGGCACGGGTGTGCCCGTAGAGCGCGGCGTCGCTGGAGGGCCGGATCTCGGGCAGCATCGCCCGAGGGATGCGAAGCTTGGCCAGCAGCTCCGGATCCCAGTCCAGCTGGCGCAGGTTCATGAGCATGGTGCGCGAGGCGTTCGTGTAGTCCGTGACGTGGACACCGCCGCTCGGGCCGCCGGTGAGCCACCAGATGAGCCAGGTGTCGACGTTGCCGAAGAGCAGCTCGCCCCGCTCGGCCCGGGCCTGGGCGCCCTCCACGTGGTCGAGGATCCACCGCACTTTGGGACCGGAGAAGTAGGTCGCCACCACCAGCCCCGCTCGCTCCCGGACGACCTCCTCGAAGCCCTCGTCGATGAGGCCCTGGCAGATCTCCCGGGTCCGGGTGTCCTGCCAGACGATCGCGTTGTAGATCGGCTCCCCGCTACGGCGATCCCAGACCAACGCCGTCTCACGCTGGTTGGTGATGCCGATGGCGGCGAGGTCGGCGGCGACGAGGCCTGCCTCGGCCATCGCCGCCCCGATCACTTCGCATGTCCTCTGCCAGATCTCCATCGGATCGTGCTCGACCCATCCCGGCTGGGGATAGATCTGACGGTGCTCCTGGTAGGCAGAGGTGATCACCTTCCCCTCGTGACCGAACACCATGAAGCGCGTCCCGGTGGTCCCCTGGTCCACAGCCGCCGCGTACCTCGCCATGTCGTCCTCCCTGCAGGGCCTTGGGGTTATCGCCTCAGTCCGCCGCTTCAGGCACGCCCCGTGCCACCAGCACGCTCTTGATGAAGAAGTCGTAGACCAGTACCCCTAGGACGCCGCCAATGAAGGGGCCGACGATCGGGATCCAGAAGTACCAGCTGAGGTTGGGATAGTTGCCGGGCAGGGCGAGCTGGCCCCAACCTGCCACCCACGCCCAGACCCGTGGGCCGAAGTCGCGGGCGGGGTTGATGGCATAGCCAGCGTTGGCGCCGTACGAGGCCCCGATCGCCGCCACCACGAAGCCGATGAGCATGGGCAAGAGGTTGGACCTGGGCGCGAGGTTCCGACGGTCGATCAACGCCGCCACCAGCATGAGCAGGAAGGCCGTGCCCACGACCTGGTCGATCAGCGGGCCCCACCAGGTGGTGAAGTAGGGGGCGGGAAAGGTGGCGAAGATCGAGTAGGTGGCGATGTCCTTCGATTGGACCAGGTGGTTCACGACCAGGTAGCTGTGGATCGCCCAGCCGTAGACGGCATAGACGAGGCCGGCGGCCAGGAAGGCGCCCAGCCACTGCGCCACCCAGTAGGGGATGACCTTGTTCCAGGGGAACGTGCCCCGGACGGCGAAGGCCAGGGTCACGGCGGGGTTGATGTGAGCGCCGCTGATGCCGCCTGCCACGTAGACCCCCAGCATCACCGCGAACGCCCATCCAAAGACGATGAGCAGCCAGTCCCCACTGGCCAGGAAGATCGTGTGGGGGGTCGCCGCTCGGCCTGACTGGTTGAGGGCCGCCACCGCCATCGCCACCACGCCGTCGCCGAAGGCGATCAGCACGAAGGTGCCCAGGAACTCCGACATTAGCTCGCCAGCGAGGCGGCTGCGCATGGTGTCCATGCGCCTGGGGGGCCTGCCCCGGACCTCCCCGACGACCTGGTTCTCGGCTCCCGCAACCGACATCGTCCTCCTCCTTCTCCCGCCCATCCCGGCGAGAGACGAGCAAGAAAAAAAGCCCACACCTCAGCTCGGCGCTGAAGCGGGACTTCCCTGCGCTTGCCCCGATTCGCTCCTTGTCGAGTGTTGGTCTACCGGCCCCCGGCAGGCCTGTCAAACCGGGAACTCGGAGGGTGAGCGGAGGTGGCCACGCTATCCGCCCCGGCCCGACGGCAGGCCTCGACCTCCTCCTCCCGCCGGACCAGCCCGTACCCCACCACCGGCCGGGGGAGCACGGCCCGATCACGGGCCGACAGGTAGGGGAGGACCAGGCCGGGCGAGATCACGGTGCCGACGCCGGGCGACCGCGGGTGGGCAGCGAGCGAGCGCTCCAGGCCGGTGGAGTCGAAGGCGAAGATCCGGAAAAGGGCGAGGCCGCCCACGGCGGCAGCGGCTCCGGCCGCTGGGGCATGGCGGGTCACGATCGCTCCAACCCCAAGCCGTCCGACGAGAAAGGTCGCCGCCCGCCGGTCAGGGCTCAGGCCACCGACGCTGTCCAGGTCGACGACCAACAGGTCGCCGGTCTGGCCGACGATGCGGATCAGCAGGTCGAGGTCGAGGTGGTGCAGCAGCAGACCGTGACCGTGAGCCGGCGGCCAGACCCCCGCCCTGACCTCAAGCAGCACCTCTGGCAGCTGCGGGCTCGTCGCTCACCTCCGCCCCCACAGCTCGGGCGAGCTGGTGCTGACCGCGAACGCCCCCGCGGCCAGGGCCGCCTCGACGTCCGCAGCGCTGCGGATGAACCCGCCCGCCAGCAGGGGTACACGAAGCCGCTCCACGAGCAGGTCGCGCACATGAGGCAGGATCACGCCGGGGAGCACCTCGACCAAGTCAGGGCCGGCGCGTTCCACGGCGGCGAGCCCGGCGGTGACCGAGGAGGCGTCGCTGAGCAGCAACCGCTGGATGGCCACCACCCCGCTCGCCCGGATGGTGCGGACCAGGTGCCCATGCGAGCTGATCACCGCATCCGCCCCAGCTCGGACCAGCCAACGCACGCCGACGTGATCGCGGCCGACTCCCTCCACCAGGTCCATGTGGACGGCGGCGAGCTTCCCAGCGGCGTGGACACGGCGAAGGAGCGGCGCCAGGTCGAGCCCGTCCCCGCGGAGGATGAACAGCATCGCCGAAGAGCTGGCGAGCGCACGCTCAAGCTGATCGTGTTCCTTGATGGCGGCGCCAACCGGATGCTCGCGCAGCCGGGCCACGATCTCGGCGGTCCGAGCCTCCACACCTCCGAACCTACCGCGCCCTGACGACCTCGGCCCTCTCTCGAATCGAGGGAGGCCAGGACCGAGCCGCCGGCATGGGGGAAATCACCTATCCGCCGGTGCGCGGAATCCCCGTTTCCCGCCCTGCCGCTCGGAGTGACCATGCCCCACGATGAAGTCCGCGTCACAGGCACCCAGCATCGCCGCTGCGATCGAGGAGATGTGCGAGGACCTGGAGCGCTATCGCGCCCGCCAGGCCCGCCGTCTCCAGGTCGAGCGTTGCATCGCCCTGGCGGACCGGCTGATCGACGACCTGGAGCGGCTCTCGTTGATGGGCGCCACAGAGGTCCCACCCACCTGGAGACGACGCCTGGAACGGTTCGTCCGTGAGCTGCCGGCCGGGACCAGCGCCGACCTCGAGGCTGGGGTGTCACCGACCGTCCTGCTGGACCAGGTCTTCGCCGTCCAAGAGCAGCTCTTCCAGATGAAGCTGGGGGAGTGGGCCCAGGCTCTCCGCGAGATCGACCAACGGCTCGACCTCGACGGGTTCGAGGGAGGCTAGCTCAGCTCGACGGGGAGCTCACCCCCAGGTGGGAGCAGGAGCAAGCCCCGTGCTCCCGACCGGCGGCATCGAGAGCCGGGCCAGCTCGGTCCCGGTGGAGGCGTCGACCAGCCACACCTGGGTCGAGAGCCTCGGTCGGCGACCCCCATGGACCTGGGTGCCGACCACGACCCAGGTCAGTCGGTGGACCACGGGGGTCGCGCTTACCTCCCAGCGGACCACCGTCGCGTAGGCCAGGACGACCTCGGTCACGCTGGCCACCCCTGGCTCAGCGGCGATCTCCGATCGCACCTGCTCCCGAGGCACGATCGAGATCGGGAACCGGACGCCCGCCGACGTCATCCAGGAGGGGAGGTCGACTGGCTGGACCGCCGGCTCCAGGTGCAGGCCAGCGGCCGAGAGCTGATCGGTCGACACCGAGCGGAGGAGGGGTCCCCGGCCGAGCGATGGATGGGGAAGGAGCACGTTGAGGGCGATGGTGACGATCAAGCCAGCGATGGCGGCGATGGTCAGCGCGCCACCGGCCCACGCCCATGGCCGCATGTCTTCGATGGTACGGAGGAGATCGGGAGAGAAGGGCCCGTCGACCGGCCATCGCCTCTAGAATGCGTGTGGTGATCGGCTGGCGACCGTATGACCCCTGGCCAAGTCCTGTGCGGGAGATGCTGGATCAGTTCTTTCGGGAAGTCGGCATCCGCGACCGCGGCGTGTCGACGATCCCCGTCAACGTCTACGAGGAGGAAGAAGCGCTGGTCATCGAGGCCAGCATGCCCGGTGTCAAGCCTGAGGACATCGAGCTGAGCTGCATCGACGACGTGCTGACCATCCGGGGTCGTAGCTCGGTGCCCGACCGCGAGTACCTGCATCAGGAGATGCACAGCACCGAGTACCTGCGCCGGATCCCCTTGCCGGGCGGCTGTCTCGTCGATGAGGCAGAGGCATCGACGGAGCTCGGCCTGCTGCGGATCCGGGTGCCCAAGCCAAGGCCCCGCGCGCCGGAACGGATCCGGATCCAGATCACGAGGAAGAACGCCTCCTGAGCCGGCACGCCTCGGGGATGGGCCGGGGGCTGGCGCCGCGGGCACGCCAAGGGGCAGTGGGACTGCCTGAGCGAGATGCCGACGACGCCGACAACCCCAGGGCGGCGTCTCGGTCGAGGCCATCACCCCGGGCGGTGGATCTGGACGTGACGGCCGCGGCCGAGGAGTACCTGGGCTGGCTGCAGGTGGAGGCCAACCGCAGCCCCAACACCGTTCGCGCCTACCGGGGCGAGCTTCGACGGTTCGCTGGGTTCCTGGCCGCGCGTGGCCACAGCCTGCGCATGAACGAACTCGATCGCGAAGACCTGCGCGCCTACCAGCGTCATCTCGCCGAGCACCTGCCCAGCCCGGCCTCCCGGGCCCGGGCGCTGGTGGCCATCCGGTCCTGGCTGCGGTGGCTGGCGCACGAGGAGCTGGTGGAGGTCGACCTCTCCAACGCGGTGACGCTCCCCCGTCTGGAGCAGCGGCTTCCGCGCCCGCTCCCGCCCGAGGAGCTCGCCCGTCTGCTCCGCTCCCTGCCCTCGGAAACGCCCCTTGAGAAGCGTGATCGCGCGCTCGTCCTCTTCCTGATCAGCACCGGCTGCCGGATCTCCGAGGCGCTCCGGCTCAACCGCACCGACATCCCTCGGGAGGGCAATCGCCTGGTGGTCACGGGCAAGGGCGCCAAGCAGCGGACCGTCTACCTGACCGCCGACGCCCGCAGCGCCCTCGACGACTACCTGCAGTCCCGCGAGGATCCCTCGCTCGCCCTGTTCATCAACTACGATCGCTCACGACGGCCGGGCGAGGACCGTCGCCTGACCGGAGCCGGCGCCCGCCACATCGTGCGCCGGCTCCGTCGGCAGCTCGGCACCTGGTCCTTCCGGTCCCCCCACGTCGCCCGACACACGGCGGCCACCACCCTCCTCGAGGTGACGGGAGGGGACGTGCGCCTGGTCCAGGAGATCCTGGGCCACGCCAACCTCAACACCCTCCAGGCCTATACCAAGGTCGTGGACGCTCGCAAGGTCGAGGCCTACCGCCGCTATCAGGAGTACCTCACCCGCGGGTTGGAGACCCCGCCCGACGCCCCCCTCCAGGAGGCCAGAGGCCAGCCGCGAGGACGGCTCAGACGTCCTGCTCCTCGTTGAACATGAGGCTGTCCTGGATCTCGTAGAGGAGGTCCATCGCCTCCATCACCGTGCCGGGGCGAGGCTGGCGGACGAGGTCGACCGCCCGGCTCTCGGCCGTCAACCGATCTAGCTCGATGGCCAGGTGCTCGGGAACCTCCTGCTGCTCAGCGAGGTTCAGCAGCTCAAGCTCGTCGAGCAGGCGGTCGATGTAGCGCATCTTGTTGCGGCGACCGTACTTGAGCTCGCGGATCCGTCGCTCACGCTCTTCGACCCGCTGGATGGCTGCGCATGCTTCCCGGATCATCGTGCTCCTACCTCGTCACTGCTGGCGACGAGCCTAGTGTATTCGCGACGCCGATTTTGTCAAGACCCACCTTGAGAAAATCGGCATCGCAACCCGCCTTGAGGTGGCGGGGGTCGACCTGTGCTAAGCTCGCGGCCGGGGCCGCTCCAGATGCCGTCATTGATCGCCGGTCGATCGACACGCATGGAGGTCCTTGAGCTCCTCCGTCGCAAGCAGGCCGCAAGCGCCGAGGCCATCTCGCGCGAGCTCGGGATCACGCCCAACGCAGTCCGTCAGCACCTGACTAACCTGGAGCGCGACGGGCTGGTCCAAAGCCAGCCGATGCGCAACAAGCGTGGTCGGCCCTGCCTGATGTTCTCGCTCACCGAGCGGGCGGACGCCGTCTTCCCTAAGCGCTACGGGCGCCTGGCCACCATGGTCTTGACCGAGCTCCAGGAGATGGGTGGCCCCCGTCTCCTGGACGAGGTCTTCGGCCGTGTCGCTGAGCGCTACGGAACGCCGATTGCGGAGCAAACGCGAGGCCTGCCGTTCGAGGAGAAGGTGGAGCGGGTCGTGGAGTGGATCGCGCGAGCTGGGACCCTGGCCGAGAAGGAGGAGATCCCAGAGGGCATCCGGGTCACCATCCACAACTGCCCCTTCCGAAACACGGCCCTCAAGTTCCCACAGGTGTGCACGATCACCCCCCAGCTGTTGGTGAGGGTGCTCGGGGTCCCGGTCTCGCAAGACGCCTCCATCCACCGGCGTGACCCCTGCTGCTCGTTCATCGTGCATCGGGCCGAGTCGCCACCGGCCAGCTCCCCACCGCGCCGGGAGCGGGCCCGCGACGGGGACGGCGCCCCGGGCTCGTGAGTCCGATCCCGGCTCTTACCAGCGCCCAGGCCCGGGAGATCGACCGCCTGACCACGGAGCGGTTCCAGGTGCCGGTGATCTGGCTCATGGAGGCCGCTGGCTGGCAGATCGCCCGCCAGGTGCGAGGCCGGGCAGCCGTCCTCTGCGGCAAGGGGAACAACGGCGGCGACGGCCTTGCGGCAGCCCGCCACCTCCATCGTTGGGGTCGGCTGGCGAGCGTGGCCTGCACGGACGCTGAGGCATTGCGTGGCCCCGCCGCCGAGCAGGCCAGGGCGCTGCGAGCGCTCGGGATCGAGATCCTCGATCGGCCCGAGCTCGACGACGCCCAAGTGATCGTCGACGCGTTGCTCGGCACCGGCCTCTCCCGACCTCCCGAGGGAACGACCGCGCAATGGATCGAGCTCATCGCCCGGGCAGGCCGGCGCGTGGTCTCGGTGGACGTGCCCTCCGGGCTCGACGCCGACACCGGCACCGCTCCAGGGGCCTGCGTGCGGGCCAACGTCACCGTCACCCTCGGGCTTCCCAAGGCCGGGCTCCTGGTGGGCGACGGCCCCTCGTACGCGGGCGAGGTCTGGGTGGCCGACATCGGCATCCCCTTCGAGGCCTACGCCGCGCTCGGCCTCGAGGTGCCCCGCCACCTGTTCGCCATGCACGATCGGGTCCAGCTCCATGCCCTCCAGGGCTGACCCACAACGCCCCGGCAGGACCTGGATCTCGGGAGGCGATCGGTGACCTCGCCCCGCCAGGCCGCCCGCTCTGGGGGCGTGGCGCGCGGCTTGCACCTCTTGCACCTTCGGGGGAGGAGGGATCGTTGACCCGTCACGTGACCTGGGATCGGGGGGTGGCGCTGGTCGACCACGACCTGTGGCTCGACCCGCTCACGGTTCGGGAGCGGGCCTTCGTCTCTCATGCCCACACCGACCACGCGCGGCGCCATCGCCTAGCGGTGATGACACCGGGCACCTTGGCCCTGCTTCCTCACGACCGCCGGCCACGGCGGGCTTGCCTCCTCGAGCTGGGAGAAACCGCTCAGCTGGGGACCGCGACCGTGTCGTTGCACGACGCCGGGCACATGCTCGGCTCGGCTCAGCTCCTGGTGGAGCATGAGGGCCACCGCCTCCTGTACACCGGAGACCTGAGACTCCGCCAGCTCGGTGGGAAGCCGGACATCCCGGTGCCTCGGGCCGAGGTGCTCGTGATCGAGAGCACCTACGGACGGCCCGAGTTTCGCTTCCCAGATCCCGACTCGGTGGTGGGGGAGATCGCGGGCTGGTGCCGACGGCTGCTCGACCGAGGAACGACGCCGGTGCTGCTGGCGCAGGCACGGGGCAAGGCCCAGGAGCTGATGCGAGCGTTGGCTCCCCATGGACTGCGGTTCGCCCTCGAGCCCAGGTGCGCGCCATTTGCCCGCGCCTACGAGGCGGCAGGGCTCGACCTCCCCGACTGGGTGGAGCTGAACGACGGAGCCGAAGCCCTCACCCCATCTTCAGCAATGAGCAGGGCTACCGAGGGACGGGTGGTCCTGGCCCCGCCCACCGGCAAGGGCTTCATCCGACGACTGGGGCGCCGCCAGGTGGCGTTGGTCTCGGGCTGGGCCCAGACTCCGCACTTCTGGCGGACGTTCGGCGCCGACTGCGCCTTCCCCCTGTCCGACCACTGCGACTTCCACGACCTGCTCGAGGTGGTGGAGCGATCCGGCGCCGGGAAGGTGTACACGGTCCACGGCTTCACCCAGGAACTGGCCCGGCAGCTTCGTCGGCAAGGGGTTGAGGCCTCTCCCCTGCATCTCAGCGAGCAGCTCACCCTCTCCCTCTAGGGAGAGCCCCAGGGCGGTCAGACGACCAACCCGGCCAAGTCGACCAGGGCCGACAGGCAACGGTAGAGCTCAACGTAGTCGTCGCCGACCCACCGAAGCGTGCACGGCCCGAGACGCTCCACCTGGGGGATCCGCTCCGCAGAGTCGGCCATGGCGGGATGCGCGAAGTCGACCTCCAGATCGAGCTGGCCATCGAGGCGGAGAGGCGGGATCGTGCCCAACCGCTCGATCGCACGGCGAGCGCTGGCCCGGATACGCTCCCGAGCCACCTCGGGGTGGAGGGATCGGGCGGCACAGGCGCCCAGCGACTCCTTCACCACCACGCTCTCGACCCCCACACGAAACCGGTGCATCTCGGAGACGGCAGCTGCGTCCCCAGTGAAGAGGACCAGCGGGCAATCGTAGTAACCGCACAGATACCCATCGAGGCTCCCCCTCGACTGCGGCTCACCGTTGATCCGCACGCCCTGCAAAACCCGCCCCGGCGAGGCACCAAAGGAGAGCATGGCCTCCGTCGAGCCTGGCGAGGCCGGGTATCCGATGAAGAAGGCGGCATCGAAGGCGGGCGCGATCCCCGGAGCGAGGCCGAGCCGGAAGGAACGGCCGTTCAGCAACTCGGCTCGAGGATGCAGAGCATCGGGCGAGAGGTTGAGGCCACCGGCATGGGCGTCGACGACGACCACCTCCTGGACCCCCACCGCCAACGCCCCCTCAACAGCGGCATTGACCTCTCCAGCCATGAGCCGGCACGCCATCTCGTGCTCGGGACCATTCCCCTCGACTTGTTCAGGCCGGGCGACGCCTGCGATCCCCTCCATATCGGCAGAGACGAGCAATCGCATCTCGGATCAATCGGTGTAACGCTGGATGATGCCGTCCTCACGCTGCCGTTCCTCCCGGTAGAGGTGGCAGCCCTCGAAGCAGCGCACGCAGATGGGGGGCGACTCGCGGAGCGTGATCCGACGCTTTGAGCGGTGGTCCACGTGGCAGTCGAAGGAGTACACGCGGAACGGACCGTGACGCTCCTTGTACAGCTGTTCCAGGTAGGGGCAGCGTCGCATCGACGCTCGAAGCTTACGATGGCGGCGCGACCGCCGCTGCCTCGAGCACGACTCCCCGAAGATGTGAGACGGGGGGGCGGACGCCCCCTACAATGGCTCCGGTGGTCTTCGTCCAGGGCGGTCCGGGGGTCACCGCCGGCACCGCATGAGGCTGACCTTCATGGGGACGGCAGGGGCCCGCTTCATGGTGATGAGGCAGGTCGCTGCCTCGGGCGGGCTCTACCTGCAGGAAGGAGCAACTCGCCTGGCGATGGATCCCGGCCCGGGCGCGGTTGTCCAGTACGCTCGACAACAGATCGACCTGGCTCAGCTCGACGGCATCCTGCTCAGCCACCGGCACCTCGACCACTGCGGGGACGTGAACGTCATGATCGAGGGCATGACTGAGGGCGGGTTCCGTCCTCGCGGCACCCTCTTCTGCCCAGGTGACGCCCTCGACGACGACCCCGTGGTCTTGCGCTACCTGCGTCACTTCCCCCAATGCCTGGTCCGGCTGCAGCCACAGACCCGCTACCACCTGGGCGACCTCCATTTCGCGACCACCCGCCGGCACGTTCACGGAGTGGAGACGTACGGCTTCCTCTTCGGGATCGACAGCGACGGCGGACGCCCCGCCCTGGGATGGGTGACGGACTCGAAGTACTACGAGGACATCGCCGAGGACCATCAGGCCGAGGTCATGCTCATCCACACCGTGCTCGCGCACAGCCGTCCTGAGCTCCCACACCTCGGTCTGGACGACGCGGAGCGGATCATCGCCGAGGCCCGGCCTCGGCTGGCCATCATCACCCACTTCGGCACCACGGTGTGGCGAGCTCGTCCCCAGGAGGTGGCCGACCAGCTCAGCCAGCGAACCGGGGTAGAGGTCAGGGCGGCCCGGGACGGGATGTCGATCGAACTCTGACCGCCGTCCGGGCCGGGCGGCCCCCGGCCGGAGTGGCATGATCGTTGGGCATGATCGTGCTGGGGCCGGCCGGGCCGGCGCGGGACCGGAGCTGGTGGCGGCTGCCCGGCCTCGTGCTCGGCGCCTTCGGCATGGTGGCGCGGGCGGCGCCCCGCACCTTCGCCGGCAACACCCTCCTCCAGCTCGTCCAGGGGGTGACGACGACGCTGCAGCTGCTGGTCGTCCGCGGCCTCCTGGCCGCCCTGCTGACGGGATCGCCCCACCACGACTACCTGCCCGCGCTCGAGCAGCTGGGGCTGCTGGTCGGGCTGCAGGCGGCGGGCGGCCTGGCCGGCACCTGGGCCGGCCTGCAGCAGCAGCTGGTCACTGAGCTGGTCCAGCGACACGTCTCCCGCCCGGTGACCGAGGTCGCGACCGCCATCGGCCTGGCCGACTTCGACTCCCCGGCCTTCCACGACCGGCTGCAGCGGGCCCAGCAGACGGCGATGGTACGGCCGCTGCAGGTGACGACGGCCGTCCTCAGCCTGAGCCGGGGCCTGCTCGGGCTGGCCGGGGTGGCGGCGGCCCTCTTCGTCCTCTCACCCCTGCTCCTGGCCGTGGCCCTGCTCGGCCTGGTTCCCCTCTGGCTGGCCACGGTCCGGGTCGCGCGCGCCGTCTACGAGTTCCTGGTCGAGATGACGCCCAACGACCGGCGCCGCGGCTACGTGCTGAGCCTGCTCACCTCCCGCCAGGGGGCCGGGGAGGTGCGGGCATTCGGGCTGGGCGGCTACTTCCGCGATCTCTACGAGCGGCTCACGGAGGAGCGCATCGCCCGCCTGCGCCGGCACCTGCGCCGCCGGGCCGGGCTGGCCCTCCTGGGGGCGGCCGGCAACGCCGTGGCCGGTGGGATCATGATCGGCGTCCTGATCTGGCTGATCACCACCGGCCATCTGAGCCTGGCCGCAGCCGGGGCCGCGGGCGTGGCCGGCTTCCAGCTGGGAGGCCAGCTCCAGGGGATCGCCCTGGCCGGGGGGCAGCTGTACGAGTCGGCGCTCATGGTCGAGGACCTGGAGGCCTTCACCGGCCTCCTGCCCGTCCTGGGGGCCG
>DATGLL010000254.1:0-16721 GCA_035294145.1 Candidatus Dormiibacterota bacterium
AGCCTGGTTTCGCCGAGGCTGGGGCCGTGCCTGTCAAGAGACCCTACACAGCACCCAGCGCCTCTCCAGCGGATGCGGACGAGATCGCGGCGATCGTCGACCCGCTGGAGCGGTACGTCCTCGCCACCGAGGCTCAGGCGCGTCACGAGGCCGCCGCCAGGCGGCTGGGGGAGATCCGCGCTGTGGGGTCACTCTCTACAGCCCGGAGGCACCGACCTGCCGTTTTGCCTCGCTCACAAAAGCTCCAACCAAGGTAGCGGTCAAGACCCCTCCCGCGTGCGGCGGGAGCGGCGGCCTCATGCCGGCGGGCCAGGTGATGGTGAGGGAGCATCCGGTGCCGGGCGGCGTCAGATGGACGATGCGAGGCCCTGGACAGGGTGGCCGGTCATGCTGCATCATTCAGCAGCCGTTGGTGGTGGAGGATCGGGTGAGCAGGTGGCAGAAGCGGCGTGGACGTCTTCGAGCTGCGTGACCGCCTGATCGGCGACTACCGCGACTACGTCCGGAGCTTCCTCCAGGTCCGCGACCACCGCATCCGCCGGTTCGTCGAGGAGCAGCTGGGCACCGGCTCCTTCTGGCCGGAGCCCCGGGTGGCGCTCAACCCCTCGTTCGAGCTCGGGCGCTCCATCGGTCAGCTGGTCGACGACGGCATCCTCCATCCTCGCTGCCGGGATCTCTTCCGACGCCGAAAGGACGGCGCCTTCGAGTCGCTGCGCCTGTACCGCCATCAGGAGGAGGCGATCCTGGCGGCGCGGACCGGGAAGCCCTACGTCCTCACCACCGGGACCGGCTCGGGCAAGAGCCTGGCCTACATCGTCCCGATCGTGGACCACGTGCTCCGGACCGGGAGTGGGCGCGGCATCCAGGCCATCGTCGTCTACCCCATGAACGCCCTGGCCAACAGCCAGCTGGGCGAGCTGGGGAAGTTCCTCGCTCCCGACCAGGAGAGCGGCCGTCCCCCGGTCACCTTCCGCCGCTACACCGGTCAGGAGCGGCTCGAGGAGCGGGAGGAGATCCTGCGCGACCCGCCCGACGTCCTGCTCACCAACTACGTGATGCTGGAGCTGATCCTGACCCGCGTCTGGGAGCGGGAGTTGGTCCGGGCGGCGCGCGGCCTGCGCTTTCTGGTCCTGGACGAGCTGCACACCTACCGCGGCCGCCAGGGAGCGGACGTCGCCATGCTGGTGCGCCGGGTGCGGGAGGCCACCGCCTCGCCGGAGCTCCAGTGCGTGGGCACCTCCGCCACCCTGGCCTCGGAGGGCACCGCCGAGGAGCAGCGCTCCCAGGTGGCGCAGGTGGCGAGCGAGATCTTCGGCTCCCCGGTCGAGCCCGCCAGCGTGATCGTGGAGTCGCTACGGCGGCTGACCGCCGGGGCCGACCCCGAGGACCCGGGCTTCGTCGCCCGCCTCCGCCGTCGCCTGGAGGAGGACCGCCCGCCGCCGCTCAGCTTCGAGGCATTCAGGGACGACCCGCTCTCGGCCTGGATCGAGACCGCCCTCGGAGTGACGGCGGTGGAGGGAGGCCGGCTGGTGCGCCCCGCCCCCCGGGCCCTGTCCGGTCCCGGGGGAGCGGCCGAGGAGCTGGCCCGGCTGGTGGGCCTGCCCCCCGACCGGTGCCTGGCAGCGATCAAAGCCCAGCTCCTGGCCGGCTACGAGATACGGCACCCGGAGACCGACTTCCCGGTCTTCGCCTTCCGCCTCCACCAGTTCATCCGCCGCGGTGACACCGTCTACACCACCCTGGAGGAGGAGTCGAGGCGGTATCTCACCCTGCGCGGCCAGCGCTTCGCGCCCGGCGACCGCCGCCACCTCCTCTACCCCCTGGTCTTCTGCCGGGAGTGCGGCCAGGAGTACCTGGCGGTCCGGGCGGAGGGGGAGGGCGCCGCCCGTCGCTTCGACTCGCCGCTGGGCGGGCAGCTGGATGCCGAGTCGGAACCCAACGGCTACCTGTACGTCAGCAGCACCGATCCCTGGCCGCAGGACCCGGCCGCCGAGGGCCGGCTCCCCGAGGACTGGCTGGACGAGGGCGGCCGTCTCCTACCCTCCTACCGGAAGCTGCTGCCGGAGGCGGTGCGCCTTGACGGGCTGGGACGGCCCACTGACGACCCAGAGGCGACCCCGGCGTGGTTCGAAGCGGCACCGTTCCGCCTCTGTCTGGCCTGCGGGGTCGCCTATTCGGCCCGGCAGACCGAGTTCCTCAAGCTCGCCACCCTGGGGGCGGGCGGTCGCAGCTCGGCCACCACCATCCTCTGCCTGGAGGCCATCCGCAGCCTGCGCCGCGACGGCACCCTGGATCCCTCGGCCCGCAAGGTGCTGACCTTCACCGACAACCGTCAGGACGCCTCCCTCCAGGCCGGGCACTTCAACGACTTCGTCCAGGTGGGGCTGCTCCGCTCTGCCCTGTACCGCGCCGTCGACGCTGCCCCCGAGGGCCTGACCCACGAGCTGCTGACCCAGCGGGTCTTCGACCAGCTGGCGCTCCCGTTCGAGGCCTACGCCCAGGACCCGGGCGTGAGGTATCAGGGACGCTCCGAGACCGAGCGGGCGTTGCGCTCCGTCCTCGGCTACCGGCTCTATCTGGACCAGGAGCGAGGCTGGCGTCTCACCTTCCCCAACCTCGAGCGGTGCGGGCTACTGGAGATCGTCTACGAGTCCCTGTCGGACCTCTGCCACGACCAGGACGAGTGGTCGAGCCGGCACCCAGCGCTGGCCACGGCCAGCCCCTCCACGCGGGAGCGGATCTGCAAGACCCTGCTGGACTTCATGCGCCGCGGGCTGGCGATCAAGGTCGACTACTTGGAGGAACGCTTCCAGGAGGCCCTGGTCCAGCTCTCCAGCCAGCGCCTGCGGACGCCCTGGGCCCTGGACGAGAACGAGAAGCCGAGACACGCCACCATCCTGTTCCCCCGCTCCCGCCGCCCCAAGGACTATGGCGGCTTCATCTTCCTCTCCGCGCGGAGCGGCTTCGGCCAGTACCTGCGCCGGCCGACCACCTTCCCCGACTGGCCGGGGCCACTCAAGCTCGCCGACACCGAGGCCATCATCCGAAGCCTGCTCGAGGCCCTGTGCGGAGCCGGGCTGGTCCAGGTCGTCCGGCCAGGCCAGGGCGACGACCAGGTGCCCGGCTACCAGCTGGTGGCGGCCGCGATGCGGTGGACGGTCGGCGACGGCAAACGGGCCTTCCACGATCCGATCCGGGTGCCCAACCAGCCCGAGGAGGGGCTGCGCCCCAACCCGTACTTCGTCGAGTACTACCGGAGCTCAAAGGCCGACCACGACATCGAGGCCCGTGAGCACACCGCCCAGGTGCCCGACAACGACCGGCTGCGCCGGGAGGAGGCGTTCCGCAGGGCCGAGCTGCCGGTCCTCTTCTGCTCCCCGACGATGGAGCTCGGGGTCGACATCGCCGAACTCAACGTGGTCGGGATGCGCAACGTGCCGCCCACCCCGGCCAACTATGCCCAGCGCAGCGGCCGGGCCGGCCGCCGGGGCCAGCCGGCCCTGGTCTTCACCTATTGCACCACCGGGAGCCCCCACGACCAGTACTTCTTCGCCCGGCCGGAGCGGATGATAGCCGGTCAGGTCAGCCCGCCCCGGCTGGACCTCACCAACGAGGACCTGGTCCGTGCCCACGTGCACGCCATCTGGCTGGCCGAGGCCGGCACCAACCTCGGCAACTCGCTGAAGGAGGTGCTGGACGTGCGCGGTGAGCACCCCAACCTGGAGGTGCTGCCCTCGATCCAGGCCGACCTCACTGACCCCGAGATCCAGGAGCGGACCCGGGAGCGGGCGCGGCAGGTGCTGGCCGCCATCCCCGGGCTGGAGCAGGCCCCGTGGTGGGAGGAGGGATGGTTGGAGGAGACCGTGCGGGGCCTCCCCCAGCGCTTCGAGGCCGCCTGCGAGCGGTGGCGCTCGCTCTACCGGGCAGCGGCGGCCCAGCGCGAGCTCCAGAACCGGATCATCGGCGATGCCGCCCGTTCCCAGAAGGACAAGGACCGCGCCCGGCGGCTGCGGTCCCAGGCCGAGACCCAGCTCGGCATCCTGCTGGCCGACGACCAGGCGAGCTTCCAGTCCGACTTCAACAGCTACCGCTACTTCGCCAGCGAGGGCTTCCTCCCCGGCTACAGCTTCCCGCGGCTGCCGCTGTCGGCCTTCATCCCCGGCCGCCGCGCCCGGACGGGGGAGGACGAGTTCCTCTCCCGCCCCCGCTTCCTCGCCATCAGCGAGTTCGGCCCCCGCAACCTCCTCTACCACGAGGGCAGCCGCTACGAGATCAACCAGGTCATGCTGCCGGTGGCGGAAGGGGAGGGCAACCTTTTGGGCCCTGCCACCGAGACCGCCAAGCGCTGCCCGGGCTGCGGCTACCTGCATCCGATCACCGACGAGGCCGGCCCGGACCGGTGCGAGCGCTGTGGCGAGGAGCTGGAGGGCCCGATCCGGGAGCTGTTCCGCCTCCAGAACGTCTCCACCCGCCGTCGGGACCGCATCAACTGCGACGAGGAGGAGCGCACCCGTCTGGGATACGAGCTGCGCTCGGCGGTGCGGTTCCCCACGGTCAGGGGCCGCCCGGCGGTGGAGACGGCGGAGGTGCACGCCGGGACCGAGCGGCTGGCCCGCCTCACCTACGCCCAGGCGGCCACCATTTGGCGGATCAACCTGGGGTGGAAGCAGCGCAGGGAGGACCAGCAGGGCTTCCTGCTCGACCTCGAGACCGGCTACTGGAAGCGGGCCAGCGCCGATGCGCCCGAGAACGAGGTCCAGGACGACGAGGAGCCGATGGGACCCCGCGTCCGCCGCGTCGTCCCCTTCGTCGAGGACCGCCGCAACTGCCTGCTGCTGGACCTCGAGGGTGCGCCCGAGGCGGCGCTGTCGGCCTCCGTGCAGTGGGCGCTGGCGGCCGGGATGCAGGCGGTCTTCCAGCTCGAGGACGGCGAGCTGGCCGCAGAGCCGCTTCCGGACGAGCGCAGGCGTCGCACCATCCTCTTCTACGAGGCGGCCGAGGGCGGGGCGGGGGCGCTGCGCCGTCTGGTCCAGGAGCCGCGGACGCTGCGCGAGGTGGCCCGGGCGGCGCTGGAGATCTGCCACTTCGACCCCGACACCGGCGAGGACCGCCGGCGGGCGCCCGGGGCGGCCGAGGACTGCGAGGCCGCCTGCTACGACTGCCTCCTGAACTACCGCAACCAGCCCGACCACCGGTTGCTGGATCGCCAGCTGCTGCCCGGTCTGCTGCGGGCGCTGGCCGGCGCCGAGGTGGCGGCCTCGCCGGGCCCCGAGCGCCGCGACCAGCACCTGGCCCACCTGCTGGAGCGGGCGGGGTCGGAGCTGGAGCGGCGCTGGCTGCGGCTGGTGGAGGAGAGCGGGTACCGGCTGCCCGACGAGGCCCAGGTGCTGATCCCGGGGGCCGGGACCAGGCCCGACTTCGTCTACCGCGTCCACGACGACGCCCTGGCCGTGTACGTGGACGGGCCGCCCCACGAGTTCCCGGACCGCGCCTGTCGCGACGCCGAGCAGACCGCCGCGCTGGAGGACCGGGGCTGGATCGTGCTCCGTTTTCGCGAGCACGACGACTGGCCGGCGCTGCTCGCCCAGTACCCCTCCTTCTTCGGGAGGAGGGAGGGATGAGCTTCGCCGTCGGCTCCCTGGTGCGGGTGCGGGGCCGGGAGTGGGTGGTGCTGCCGGACAGCAGCGACGAGCTGGTCATGGTGCGCCCGCTGGGCGGGACCGAGGACGAGACCACCGGCATCCTGACCGCCCTCGAGGAGGTCCGCCCCGCCTCCTTCCCGCCCCCCGGTCCCGACCAGATCGGCGACGACCGCTCCGCCCGGCTGCTCCGCGACGCTCTCCGGTTCGGCTTCCGCTCCAGCGCCGGCCCCTTCCGCTCCTTCGGACGGATCGCGGTCGAGCCACGCCCCTACCAGCTGGTGCCGCTTTTGATGGCGCTGCGCCTGGACCCGGTCCGCCTGCTGATCGCCGACGACGTCGGCATCGGCAAGACGGTGGAGGCGGGGCTGGTCGCCCGCGAGCTGCTCGACTCTGGGGAGGCCGACCGGCTCGCCGTACTCTGCCCGCCCCATCTGGCCGAGCAGTGGCAGCGAGAGCTGCAGAGCAAGTTCCACATCGCGGCCGAGCTGGTGCTCCCCTCGACGGTGCGCCGGCTGGAGCGAGACCTGGGGATGGGGCAGTCGATCTTCGAGGTCCACCGGTTCACGGTCGTCTCCCTCGACTACATCAAGGCCGAGCGGCGGCGTCAGGAGTTCCTGCGCACTTGCCCCCACCTGGTGGTGGTGGACGAGGCCCACACCTGCGCCGCCAGTGCCGGCAGCCGCGCCCAGCACCTGCGCCACGAGCTGGTTCGGGACCTGGCCCGGGATCGCCGCCGCCATCTGCTCCTGGTCACCGCCACCCCCCACTCCGGCCAGGAGGACGCCTTCCGCTCCCTGCTGGCGCTGCTCGACCCCAACCTTGCTGAGCTGCCCGACGACCTCTCCGGGCCCGAGCGGGCCGCCGACCGCCGGCGCGTCGCCCAGCACTTCGTGCAGCGGCGGCGGGCCGACATCCGGCACTTCCTGGACCAGACCACGATGTTCCCGCAGCGGGAGGAGGCGGAGGAGACCTACCGGCTGACCCCCGCCTACCGCCGGCTCTTCGAGCGCGTCCTGGCCTACGCCCGGGAGCAGGTGGCCGACCCCTCGGGGACGCTCCACCAGCGACGGGTGCGCTGGTGGTCGGCGCTGGCGCTGCTGCGCTGCATGGCCTCTAGCCCGGCCGCCGCCGCGGCCACGCTCCGCGCCCGGGCCGACACCGCCGACACCGAGGACGCCGAGGAGGCGGACGCCATCGGGCGCCGCACCGTCCTGGACGAGGCCGGCACCGGGGACGAGGAGAGCATCGACACCACGCCGGGCAGCGACCACGAGCCGCCGGAGGAGGAGGGCGGGGTGCGCCGGCGGCTGCGCGAGATGGCCCGGGAGGCCGACCGTCTGGCCGGGGCCGAGGACGCCAAGCTGGAGCGGGCGGTGGCGCTGGTCCGCAGGCTGCTCGACGACGGCTTCCACCCCATCGTCTTCTGCCGCTTCATCCAGACCGCCGACTACGTGGCCGGCGAGCTCCGGCGCCGGCTGGGCGGCACCGAGGTGGCCTCGGTGACAGGGGTTCTGCCGCCGGCCGCCCGCGAGGAGCGGGTGGAGACGCTGATCCGGGCCCCCCGGCGGGTGCTGGTGGCGACCGACTGCCTCTCCGAGGGCATCAACCTGCAGGAGGGGTTCGACGCCGTCCTCCACTACGACCTCTCCTGGAACCCCACCCGCCACGAGCAGCGGGAGGGACGGGTGGACCGCTACGGCCAGCCCTCGCCCCGGGTCCGGGTGGTGACCTACTACGGGATCGACAACCGGATCGACGGGATCGTCCTCCAGGTGCTGCTGCGCAAGCACCAGCAGATCCGGCGCTCCACCGGGGTGTCGGTGCCGGTGCCGGGCGACCCCAACACGGTGATCGAGGCGATCCTGGAGGGGCTGGTCCTGCGCCGCGATCCCGACCCCGGGCTGGAGCAGCTGGTGCTGTTCGAGGAGGAGCTGCGGCCCAGGGAGCGGGGGCTCTTCGCCGAGTGGGAGCGCGCCGCCGACCGGGAGCGGCGCTCGCGGACCATGTTCGCCCAGGAGTCGATCCGGGTGGACGAGGTGGCCCGCGAGCTGGAGGCGGTCCGCTCCGCGATCGGCTCGGCGGGCGATCTGCGCCAGTTCGTCACCACCGCGCTCGAGGCCTGCGGCGCGACCGTCAGCGGCGACGGAACCGTGCGCCTGGGGCTGGAGGAGACCCCACCCACCCTGCGCGAGGCGATGGGAGTGCAAGGGGATCGCCTGGTGGTCTGCTTCGAGCCGGGCCGGGCCGGGGAGCTCCTGCAGCGGACCGACCCCAGGGTGGAGGGGCTTGCCTCCTGGGTGCTGACCGGGGCCCTCGATCCGCAGGGCCAGAGCCCGGCCCGTCGCTGCGGCGCCATCCGGACCTCGGGCGTGGCCCGACGCACCACCCTTCTGCTACTACGCCACCGCTTCCACCTGGTGGTGTCGCGAGACGGCCAGGAGCTGCCGCTGCTGGCCGAGGACGCGGGCCTGCTCGCCTTCGCCGGCCCACCCTCGGAACCCGAATGGCTCCCGGCCGAGGAGGCGGAGCGGTTGCTGGGGTTGCGCCCCACCGCCAACCTCGCCCCGGAGGCGAGACGCCGCTTCGTCGCCCAGGTGCTGGAGGCCATGCCCCGGCTTGCCGACCACCTGGACGAGGACGCCCGCCGGCGAGCCCGGGCGCTGCTGGAGACCCACCGTCGGGTCCGGGAGGGAGCGCGGGTCACGGGTGTGCGCTACCGGGTGGAGCCCAACCTGCCGCCCGACGTGCTGGGCGTCTACGTCTACCTGCCGGAGCTGGCCGGCTGATGGCCCGGCCCGCCACGTTCACCACCGTCACCACCCAGGGTGGGCTGCTGCCCACGGACCTGCTGGCCCTGATCGCCGCCAACGGACGCGGGCTGCCCGGGCTGGAGCCGGCCGACTACCGGCTCAACCCGGGCGAGCGACTCGGCGAGATGATCAACCGGGCCTGGAACCGGGTGGTCGGCGCCTGGGCAGCGTTCCAGGACGCGCTGGCCGGGCTGCCCGAGGGCGACCCGGCGACCACCGTGACGCGCGAGCGCTGGCTCCTCGTCCTGCTCCAGGAGGTGGGCTTCGGGCGACTGGCCGCGGCTCGCTCGATGGAGCTGAACGGCAGGTCCTTTCCCATCTCGCACCGCTGGGGCTCGGTGCCGATCCACCTGGTCGGAGCGCGCGTGGACCTGGACCGCCGGACCCCCGGCGTGACCGGTGCCGCCCGCGTCAGCCCCTACGGTCTCGTCCAGGAATACCTCAACGCCGCCCCGGACGCGCTCTGGGGGATCGTCAGCAACGGGCTGCGACTCCGGCTGCTGCGCAACAACACGAGCCTCACCCGCCAGGCCTACGTCGAGTTCGACCTGGCCAGCCTGATGGAGGGCCAGGTCTATCCCGACTTCGTCCTCCTCTGGCTGCTCATCCACCCGACCCGGTTCGAGGCCGAGAACCCGGCCGACTGCTGGCTGGAGAGATGGGCCAGAGAGGCGAACCAGCGCGGCACCCGGGCGCTCGAACACCTGCGGGAGGCGGTGGAGCGGGCGATCACCGCGCTGGGGCGCGGGTTCCTCGCCCACCCCGCCAACGCCGGGCTGCTCGGGCAGCTGCGCCGGGGCGAGCTGTCCACCCAGGACTACTACCGGCTGATCCTCCGGCTGGTCTACCGGCTGCTCTTCCTCTTCGTGGCGGAGGACCGCGATCTGCTGCTGGACCCGGGGGCGACGGCGGAGGCGCGGGAGCGATACCGGCGCTTCTACTCGGTCGACCGGCTGCGACGGCTCTCCGAGCGCTGGCGCGGAACCCGCCATGCCGACCTCTACGAGGGGCTGAAGGTGGTGATGGGTGCGCTCTGGGAGGAGGGCCTGCCGGCGCTGGGCCTGCCGGCGCTGGGCAGCTTCCTCTGGTCGCCGGAGGCGATCGGGGTGCTGGGGAGCAGCCAGATCGCCAACCGCGACCTTCTGGAGGCGATCGAGGCGCTGGCCTTCACCCGCCAGGAGGGGATCCGCCGCCAGGTCGACTACCGCAACCTGGGGGCGGAGGAGCTGGGCAGCGTGTACGAGTCGCTGCTGGAACTCCACCCTCGCCTCAACCTGGACGCCGCCAGCTTCGAGCTGGCGACTGCGAGCGGCCACGAGCGCAAGACTACCGGCAGTTACTACACGCCGACCGAGCTCATCACCTCGCTCCTAGAGACCGCCCTCGACCCGGTGCTGAACGAGGCGGCGAGACAGCCGGACCCGGAGACCGCCATCCTCTCGCTCACGGTCCTGGATCCGGCCTGCGGCAGCGGCCATTTCCTGATCGCCGCCGCCCAGCGCATCGCCCGCCGGCTGGCGGCGGTGCGCAGCGGCGACCCGGAGCCGGCGCCGGCCGAGGTGCGGCGGGCGCTGCGGGACGTCATCTCCCGCTGCGTGCACGGTGTCGATGTCAACCCGATGGCGGTCGAGCTGTGCAAGGTGAACCTCTGGCTCGAGGCCCTGGTCCCGGGGCGGCCGCTCTCCTTCCTCGACCACCACGTCCAGTGCGGCAACTCGCTGCTGGGGACCACGCCGGCGCTGCTCGCCAAGGGCATCCCCGACGCCGCCTACCACCCGATCACCGGTGATGACCGCGAGGTGGCAGCGGGCCTCCGCCGCCGCAACCGTCAGGAGGCGGCGGGCCAGGTGAGCCTGCTGCTCCGCCGCCAGACCACCGGCCTGCCGGCCTCGGCGCTGGTGGAGCTGGAGCAGATCGAGGCGCTTGCCGGGAGATCGATCGCCGAGGTCCGGGAGATGGAGGAGCGATGGGCACAGCTGCTGGCCTCCGCCCGGGCCGGCCCGGCAAAGCTGGCCGCCGACGCCTGGTGCGCCGCCTTCTTCCTTCCCAAGACGAAGGAGGAGCCGGTCCTCACCGAGGAGGTGAGAGGGCTGATGGCGTCGGATCCGGAACGGGTGCCGCGGGCGGTGCTGGACCGGGTCGCGACCCTGGCGGACGAGGAGCGGTTCTTCCACTGGCACCTGGCCTTCCCGCGCGTGTTCCGGGTGGTCGAGTCGCCGGGCAAAGAAGGGCCGGGTTGGAGCGGAGGGTTCGACGTCGTGCTCGGGAACCCTCCCTGGGAGCGGGTCAAGCTGCAGGAGCAGGAGTTCTTCGCGACGCGCTCGCCGCGCATCGCCGCGGCAGCGGGCGCGAGGCGGAAGCGGATGATCGAGGAGCTGGAGGAGGAAGATCCCCCTCTCCACGCGGAGTACCGCCGGGCGCTGCGGCGCTCGGAGGCGACAAGCCTCTTCCTCCGTGGCTCGGGACGCTTCCCGCTCTGCGGACGAGGTGACGTGAACACCTATGCCGTGTTCGCCGAGACCATGAGGTCCCTTTTGGCCCCTACCGGCCGCGCGGGCGTGATCGTGCCCACCGGCATCGCCACCGACGCCACCACCAAGGAGTTCTTCGCCGACCTGGTTCGGCGCCGCAGCCTGGCCAGCCTCTACGACTTCGAGAACGCAGGGCCTCTGTTCCCTGCCGTTGATCGACGGTACAAGTTCTGCCTGCTCACGATGACCGGCCCACAGCGACCGGTGCGGGAAGGGGCGGAGTTCTGCTTCTTCGCCCACCGGACCGAGGACCTGAGGGAGGCCGATCGGCGCTTCCGGCTCACCGCCGACGACCTCCGCCTCTTCAACCCCAACACCGAGACCTGCCCCATCTTCCGAAGCCGGCGAGACGCGGAGATCACGCGGCGGATCTACCAACGGGTGCCGGTGCTGATCGACCGGACGCGCCCCAACGGCAACCTGTGGGGGATCTCCTTCATGACGATGTTCCACATGACCAACGACTCCGGGTTGTTCCGGACGCGGGAGCAACTGGAGCGGGAGGGGTGGCGGCTGGAGGGGAACGTGTTCCGGCGCGGTGCGGAGCGCTACCTACCGCTCTACGAAGGGAAGATCTTCCACCACTTCGATCACCGCTTCGCCAGCTACGAGGACGGCAGAAACACCCGGGAGCTGACCTCCGACGAGAAGGCCGATCCACGCCGCCTGCCGCTGCCCCGCTACTGGGTCCACGAACGGGAGGTGGAGAAGAAGCTCGACGATTACGCTCCGCAGTGGCTCCTGGGCTGGCGAAAGACTGCACGCAGCACAGATGTCCGCACCATGATCATCTCTCCAATACCTCGGGTGGCCGTGGGGGATAAGGCACCACTGATCATTAACAGACACAAGAGTGCTGCGCCGACCTCAGTGGCGGTCTCCAGTCTTGCGTCGTTCCCATTGGACTTCGCCGCACGGACGAAGTTGGGATCTACAGACTTCAGTCACTTCATCGTCGAGCAGCTCCCCGTCCTCCCACCCGCCGCCTTCGCCACCCCATCCCCCTGGGACCGGACCACCACGGTCGAGCGCTGGATCGCCCCGCGAGTCGCCGAGCTGACCTGTACGGCGGTCGATCTGCTCCCGCTCGCCGCCGAGCTCGGCTTTCCCCACGCTCCGTTCCGCTGGGACGACACCCGCCGCCAGCTCCTTCGCGCCGAGCTCGACGCCGCCTTCTTCCATCTCTACGGCCTGTCCCGCGAGGATGCCGACTACGTCATGGACACCTTCCCCATCGTGCGCCGCAAGGACGAGCAGGCTCACGGCGAGTACCGCACCAAGCGCCTCATCCTGGAGCGCTACGACGCACTGGCGGCGGCGATCGAGAGCGGAGTCCCCTACCGCACCGTCCTCGACCCGCCACCGGCCGACCCGGCCGTGGCACACCGCTCGCCGGACTGACCCGGGCGAGGCCCGCACCCGGATCGGGTGCGCTATGGCCCACTGGGCTGCGGCCCCCGGATCCGACCATGCCAGCGGGACATCGCAACCGTCGTCCGGCCGCGTGACGACGATCGGCGCTACCCTTCCGGTGCAGAGATGGAAGACTGGCTGGTCGTGCTCAGCGAGGACAACTGGTCCATCTGCGACCGCGAGGGCCTGCTCGGCCTGGGCCGAGACGCCGAGCGCCGGCTCGGCCGGATGTCGGAAGGGGACCGGGTCTGGGTGTACGTCAACCGCAAGCACGTCGACCACCAGGTGCCGCGGGTCCAGGAGCTGCGAGCGGTGGCCAGGGTGACCGGCCCGGTGCGTCGCCTGGAGAGGAGCCCGTGGAGGCCGCGGGGCGACCAGCGGTTCCTGTTCGCGCGGCCGATCACGGTGGAGCGGCGGTGCGCCCTGCCCGCGATCGAGCTGCTGAAGACGATGAGCTTCGCCGGACGGCCCCCGGCCTGGGGGATGCGCCTGCTGAGCGCTCCCGTGCGCCTCACCGCGGACGACGTCGCCAAGTTCCAAGCCGCGCTGCAAGGGGAGCCCAAGGCGGCGGCAACCACCAGGAGCCCGTAGAGCCGGCACAGAAGGGTCGTCGGCCCCGGCCGGGAGGTGAGCCCTCGCCGCCGCGACGCCCCCGGCGATGCGGAGCGGTTCGCGTGCCACACCCCGAAACCGCCAGGCCCGCGGGCTGGCCTGGACAACCCGCGGCGCACCCGGTGGGCCTGCAGTCCCGCGGCCCCGACGCCCGGCAGGACGTTCGGGCCAGGATCGGTTCCGGCGTCGGGAGTGAGCCGTGCTGTTGAGCACCGCCGGCCTGCGTCAACGACTCCAACCCCGGTGAGAGTCGATCCGGCACCGACAGATGGTTTTGCCCGGCCGCCCCTCTACAGAAGAGTGTTCGGAGCGGACGCCGCGACGCCACATCGGTCCGCCACCATCGGCAAAGGGAGGAAGAGGCAGGCCGCGGCGCCACGGTGATCCGCAATCGGTGGGTGGAGGTGGCCGCAGGTCACCGCAACGGGCAGGGGACCCGACTTCGTATCGGCGTCACGAGCCGTCGGCCGGGCCACCGATGAAGGGTGGTCAACCAGGTCAACCGGGCAGTGTGCACGTCGCGTCATCGTGCCGGCCCGGCCGCGATTTGCACTCGCCGCGCGAACATGCCGTTGCCAGCTCGGCCAGACGTGCCGCCGGCGACCGACCCGTTTGCGGGTCCCACCCCTGGCGAGACCGCCCCGCGGCACCTACGATGTCGCTCAGAATGGCCGGCGCGACTGGCCCACCCCAGAGGACTATCGAGGGGGTCAGAGGGTAAGGAGAGGGGATGGGAGCGACGGCGACCGGCGGGGGGGATGCGATGGCGCGGATGATCCCAGAGACGATCTGGTTCGAGCGGAGCCTGGCGGAGCGCAAGGTCTTCGAGGCGCTGCGCGACGCCCTGCCCGGTGCCTACACAGTGCTCCACCACGTCCCCTGGGTCCAGCGACAGCTTCAGGGCGGGGCCAGGGACGGCGAGGCCGACTTCGTCGTCATCCATCCCGACCGCGGCCTGCTGGTGCTCGAGGTGAAGGGCGGCGGCATCCGTCATGAGGCGGCCAGCGGGCGCTGGTTCTCGGTTGACCGCGACGGTCGAGAGCATCCGCTCCCGGCCAGCCCGTTCGAGCAGGCGATGGAAAACAAGCACAACCTGCGGAGATGGCTGGAGGACCGCCCCGGCTGGCGGTCCCGATGGGGTCCCTTCGGCCATGCGGTCTGCTTCCCAGACGCCGTCACCGGCGGGGAGCCGCTGCCGCACACACCCCAGGAGGTGCTCATCGACGCGCGCGACATCGCCGACCGGGAGCGGATGCAGCTGCGGGTGGAGAAGGCGTTCGATCTGTGGGCGGATGGTCGTCGCCTGGGACCGGAGAGGGTACAGCGGGCCATCACCGCGCTGGCCCATGACGTTCAGATCCGGCAGCCGCTCGGTCTGCTGGTCGAGGAAACGGATCGCGAGATCCTGAAGCTCAGCGAACGTCAGTACGGGGTCCTGCTGACGCTGGGACGCCTGCGCCGGGTCGCGGTCTCCGGCCCGGCGGGTGCGGGCAAGACCCTGATCGCGGCCGAGAAGGCCAGGCGGCTGGCCTCGGAGGGCAAGCGCACTCTGCTCACCTGCTTCAACCGTCCTCTGGCCGACTTCCTCCGTGGCTCGCTGGCCCGGGTCGCGGACCTCGACGTCTGGAGCTATCACCAGCTCTGCTGGCGCCTGGGGATGGAGGCCCATCTCCAGGTCCCGACCCAGCCCCACGGCGACCGGGAGTGGCAGGCGGTCGAGGCCCTGCTGCCAAGTGCCGTGGACCGGCTCGGTGCCCGCTACGACGCCCTGGTCGTGGACGAAGCACAGGACTTCAAGCCGGAATGGTGGCTGCCCCTGCTGATGCTGCTCCACGAACTGGACCAGGGCATCTTCTACGTCTTCTACGACGCCAACCAGGACATCTACGGACGGCCCGAGGGGCTTCCCCAGGTGGACCACGAGACGCACCTGTTCGAGAACTTCCGCAACGCGCGTCCGGTCTTCGATCACGTCATGCGCTTCTACCGAGGCCCCGAGGTGCGCTGTGCCGGTCCCGACGGCCCACCCATCCTGCGTCGGGAGGTGCGGCCGGGCGAGCTGCGGCGGGAGCTCGGCCGGATCCTCCACCAGGTCGTCAACGAGGGCGGCCTCAGCCCCAGCGACGTGGTCGTGCTCACCCCGCGGGCGCTGGAGGCGAGCGCAGTGCGCGGCCGAGTCGGGGCCTTCCACCTCACCCCGACGCCGCAGGCGCACGGCGACGTCAAGCTCTCGACCATCCACCGCTTCAAGGGCCTCGACGCGATGGCGGTCATCGTCTGCGAGGTCGATGGGGAGGTCGGGCGAGACTCCCGGGCGCTGCTCTACGTGGCCTGCTCCAGGGCACGCTCGTTCCTCGCCGTCCTCACGACGCGGTAGGGCAGAGGCTCCCACCCTCGAACGCTCGGCGCCGGCGCTCGCCAAGGACGGGCTTGGCTCAGAGCCTCGGTCCCAGATCCCGCGATCGGCGCCAGGTGCGTTCACGCCGGTGCGGTGGAGATCTCCTGAGAGGCGCTACCGGGCGGGCGGGCCCTCCTCCACCGCCGGATTGCAGTCCTTGAGCACCCGCAGCAGGATCCAGAGGGAGGGCACCAGGACCACCCCGCCGGCCAGCAGTATGACCAGCAGCGCGGTCAGCGTCGAGGTGGGGGCGGCACTGCCGGAGATGGTCAGGTCGGGCGGGACCAGGTACGGCCACTGTGCCAGCGCCCACGCCCACAGCACGAACACGACCTGGACGACCACCGCCACCCGGGCCCAGCGGGTTCCGCAACGGCGTGGAGGAGCCCCTGGTCGAGGGCTCGGCTGAGGACCTGAAGATCGAGCTCTCATGAGGCGCTCCCCTGCCGATCGCCCGGCCCAGGCCCAGATGGGACGCGCCACCTGCCAGAGCAAGCTCTTGCATCCCATCTCATCTTCTCGAACCAAGAGCCCTTCCGCTCCCACGCTCACGCTGGGCCCGCCTGGTCGCAACCGCCCAGCACCGGCAGCAACCGGAGCTGACGTCGACCGCCTCCGCCATGCGGTCGAGGGTCGCCGGGGGGGTGAGGGATGGAGGAGCAGCTAGGGACAGCGTAGAGACAGGTTTCTTGGTAATGCTGACGTAACGAAAGGTGATCGACTTGAGCAAGAGGGGTGGTCAACCTCCGGCCCGTCTTCACAAGGTCGGCTCGAGTTCACCGAGCCCCTCACTTGCACATGGATCGGAGGGAAATCCTCCCTCATCATGGACAGCTGTTCTTCGGTTTAGGAATCGACATCGCTGGGTTGATCGGCATATCCGATATCAAATTCCGTGAGTGGATCGCGCCGATAGGGTGGTCAACCTCGAAACGGCCCTCGGAGGGGGGAGGTTGACCACCCCCCTCCGAACTCGGGCCCGACGACAAAACGACGACAAGGGGCGTTTTTCGGGCTTGCCAGGAAGGGCCGGCCGAGTTCACAATGGCGTTGCAGCGGTCGCCCCGTGAGGTAGGGGATTGAAACCTCCTCTGCGCCTCTCGGCGGTGTCCCGGAGGATCAGTTGCAGCGGTCGCCCCGTGAGGTAGGGGATTGAAACACACACTCGATCAACCGGACACGACGCCGATCGCCCGGTTGCAGCGGTCGCCCCGTGAGGTAGGGGATTGAAACGGGTCCTGAATCTCTGTCCAGTACCCGGACCCTACGTTAAGTTGCAGCGGTCGCCCCGTGAGGTAGGGGATTGAAACGCGGC
>DATGLL010000255.1:0-2620 GCA_035294145.1 Candidatus Dormiibacterota bacterium
ATCCGGCGGCAGTGGGGCGGCCGCCGCTCCGCCTCCAACTGGGCGGTCCGGACCCTCAAGGCCGATCTCGACGCCTATCGCGAGTCCGGTGAGTCGAAGGAGCCGCCGTCGTTAACCCACGGCCGGATCGTGGGGGAGGGGCTGGACGCCGCCGGCAGGCTGCGCCAGAAGGGGATCCCGGGGGCGCGGGCGCGGCGCCGGGGACCGGCCGATGCGGCCCTGGCCGAGCTCCGCCGGCAGCTTCGTTACCAGACCCCCTGGTACGGCTCGGAGGTGGTGGAGGCCGACCGGTGCTTTGCCAGCTCGAGGACCTGCCATGGCTGCGGCTTGGTCCAGGACCTCGGGGGGGCCGAGCACTGGAGCGGCAACGGCTGCTGGTGTGCACACTGGGGGAGGGCCCGAAAGAGGGGCTGAGAGATCCCCGGGTCGCTGCCCCATCTTTATCAACGTCGCCATGGAGCTCCGATTGACGAGAGGCCACCGCTCCGGGTCCTAGGCCGTTCGCAACGACATCGCCCTGGCCTGCCCTCACCCGACATGGCCAGCGCTGTGGTGATCGGGCGCCCGGTATTGGCTCCTGATGGTGTTGACCAGACGGTGCCGTCGGAACTCCACCTTCCTTCCCACCCACCGGGGTCCGATCGAGCACCCCTGGTGGCGGGCCTCCTCGCCTCCGCCCCACGTCCACCATCCTCCGGCTGAGGTGGCGAGGTACGGGCTCATGGAGCCGACCGAGTGGTCGGCGGTTCACGGCCCCATAGCGGTGGAGGAGAAGCAGGTCGGCAACGGGACGTGCCTCTGAGCTGGAGCCGAGGCCCGTCTCCGTGCGGCCCAGCGAAGGGCATCTTCGCCCCTCGCACGTTGCTGGTGGCTCTCCGAGAGGTCCGGGGTGCCCGATGCGACCGGGACCAACGGCGGCGCGGAAGAGGAGGTGTCCGATCACGACCTTGCGTATGTCGACCTGGGATTCCAGCGCCTTGGGCATAACGAGCACGGTCCAGCACCGGCGGCGTCGGGCATCCGTTCTGTCAACCTCCGTGCTACGCTGGCCCGGCGGTTCGGCATGGGCATGACGACGGCGGTCGGGTCGGGTGACGGCTCGCCCGAGATGAGAGCCGTCAGGTGGGAGGAGCCCGGTTTCTGGCGCCTCAACGGCATCAATGCCTTCTGGGCGGCCACTCAAGGGCTGTGGAACGCGGTCTACGTCCTGTTGGCAGTCTCGGCAAGCGTGATCGCTCCGACCCAACGGCAGCTCGTGGTGGGGAGAGTCACGGCCGTTGGCGGCGTGCTGGCGGTCCTGATCCCCATCGCCGCCGGCTGGCTCAGCGACCGCACGCACACCCGGTGGGGACGTCGCACCCCCTGGATCGCCGGTGGGGCCGCGGTCAACGTGGCTGGCCTGGCCTTGCTTGCCTGGGCGCCCTCGGTCCCGGCGCTGATCGTTGCCTATCTGGTCCTCCAGCTCGGCAACAACGCTGCGGGGGCGGCCTTCGCTGGCATCGTCCCGGATGCCATCCCTGAGATGCGGCGGGGTGGAGCGTCTGGGCTCCTGAACTCTGCCTCCATCGTCGGCACCATCGTCTGTCTCGCCATCAGCCTGGTCATCCTGGGGCGGCTTGGGAGCACGGCACGAGGTGCCGCTGCCTCTTACCTCGCCTTTGTGGTCATGGTGGCGGGCACAACCGCACTCTCGCTTCGCCTTCTCCGAGAACCTCCCTCAACCCCACCCGGCAGACCGACCGTGGACTCCTCAGACGGAGCGAGGCAGGGGCAAGCGCCTCGGAACGATCTGGTTCGGGCCTGGCGAACCACCCTGGTCGACCGCGACTTTCGCTGGGTGGTCACCACGCGCTTCTTCCAGACGCTAGGCATCTGGTCCATCCTGCCCTTCGTCACCTTCTACTTCCAGGACGTGGTGCGGATCCGCAACTACGGTGCCGCAAGCGACCTCTGGCAGCTCGCCGTCCTGGCCGGCGGCCTCGGACCAGCCCTGGTCTGCGGCTACCTGTCCGACCGACTCCAGCGTCGCAAGCTCTTCGTCTACCTCTCCTGTGGTCTCCAGGGGCTGGTGGTGGCGGTGCTGCTCTTCGCTTTGGTTTCCGACCTGTTGATCATCTACCTCATGGGGTTGGCCTTCGGGCTGGGCTACGGTGCCTACTCGGCGGTCGATTGGGCGCTGGCCACCGACGTCCTCCCCGACCGTGAGCGCTCGGCCGCTCGCGACATGGGGATCTTCCACGTGGCTTACACGTTGCCCCAGGTCTTTGCCCCGGCACTGCTGGCACCGATCCTCTACAGCCTCAACCAATCGGGCAACGTTGCCGGGGTGGCTCTCGGTCCCCACGCCGGCTATCGCGTGGTCTTCGCCACCTCGACGGTCTGGTTCGTGCTCGCTACGTTGATGGTCAGCCGGATCAGGAAGGTTCGCTGAGGGCCAGGTCAGAGGTCGGGTTCACAGCCCACTGCGCCAGGAGGGTTGACAACAGCTGACGCGCCCATACACTACAATCCACTTCCATCAACTTGAAGCAGTGGGCGCGCGAGCAAGGCATCCACCCCGTGACCGCCTCCCGCTGGTTCCAGTCGGGCAAGCTCCCCGTCCCGGCCCGGCGAGTTGGTC
>DATGLL010000256.1:0-11304 GCA_035294145.1 Candidatus Dormiibacterota bacterium
CGAGCCTGGCGAAGCGGCCTCGATGCTCGACCACGATGGTGGTCACGGACAGGTCACGCAGCCGGGCCAGGAACCTCCGACCTCTCCCCCTCAGCGCCGAGCCGATCTCGGTCACCATGCGCCCGACCGCAAAACCCGCGCTCAGCCGTCCATGTCACGACATCCGCCACCTGCCGATCCAGGTCGGGGCGCCGATCCGCAGCGGACCCGCGGGCGGGGAGAGCGGTCATGCCGGCCGGTGGCCGCTGATCCTCCCCCAGGATCCGTCCGCCAACCCGCCGTGCCGGGACGGGGAGCGTGCCCGACCGGAGCCAGCGGAGGCGGTCATGGGATGGATCCCTTGCTCCGCTCCCACTGCTTCAAGCTCACGATAGTCGATCATCGTGCACGGTTTGGGCAACGGTTAGTCGCCCCTGTGCGCTCCTCCAACGTGGAGGTACCGGGGGCACGCCCGCCAACGCCCCCCTCAGGCTGTTGGCACTTGCCTTCGCTCTTGCAGCTGCCTTGCTTCTTGGGCCAACCCTCGAGCTGCTGCCACGGTCACCGCCGGCCCCTGTTGGCGCTACCCGGGTAGGTGCCAGCCCGGGCCGCTCGGCTCCGCCCAGACCCCCGGCGTGCCCTGCTGCCGGCCACCATGGGGGCTGCCATTTGGATGCCGGTGGCCGAAGTGGCTTCCCCCACCTCAGGGCGAGAGGTTGGGGGGGCGGCGGGCAGGATGTTTCATCCGCACGCGCAGATGGAGGGCCAGGGCCCGCGTGAGTTCCCGCCTCGTCTCCCGTGGCTCGATCACGGCGTCGACGTACCCTCGCTCAGCAGCGACCTCGGGGTTGGCGAATCGGGCGGCGTACTCGGCCACCAACTCGGCCCTCCGGCGCGCCGGGTCCGGGGCCGATGCCAGCTCTGGGCGGAACAGGATCTCGACCGCCTCCTCGGGAGGGATCGCGATCTCGGCGCTGGGCCAGGCGAGGTACAGGTCGGCGCCTGCCTGCCGGGGCGACATCGCCGCGTAGGACTCGCCATGGAGCCGACCGGTGACGACGGTGAGCCTGGGAACTGTAGCCTGAGCATAGGCCTGGAGCAGCCTGGCCCCCTCACGGATCATGCGGCCAGGGTCGTCGCCGGGGGCGTAGCCGGGGGTGTCGACCAGGGTCAGGAGGGGGATGCCGAAAGCGTCACAGAGGCGGACGAACCGTGCTCCCTTGGCGCAGGCGTCGGCGTCGAGCGCCCCACCCAGCGTCCGGGGCTGATTGGCCACGATCCCGACCGTGTGGCCGCCCAATCGGCCGAGGCCGGTCAGGAGGTTGGGCGCGAAGCGGGGCTGGAGCTCGAGGAACTGACCCTCGTCCAGAATCCGGCCGATGATCTTCCGGACGTCGTAATCGTGACCGTGGTCCCCTGGCATCAGATCCTGGAGCGCGAGGTCGACCCGATCAAGGGGATCCTCGGTGGGACGAAACGGAGGGGGCTCCCCGACGCTCGATGGGAGGTAGGAGAGCAGGCGCCGGATCTCTGCCCAGCAGCTGGCCTCGTCCTCGACCACGAGGTCCACCAGTCCAGATCGGACGCCACCGTCCTCACCGCCTTCTGGCTCCTGCCCGCGGCTGTCGATGGCTCGCGCGGCCTCAGGGGCGTTGGAGAGCACTCGGCCCCGGCCGGAGATGAGGAAGACGAAGTCGGCCAGCCCGGCTGCCTGGGCTGCGACGCCAGCGCAAGGACCAGCGATGACGGTGATCTGGGGGATGACGCCTTGGGCTCGGGCCGATCGGGCCAGAACGGCGGCGCAGCCGGCGAGTGCGACGACGCCCTCCTGGGCCCGAGCGCCCATCGATTCGTGGATGGCCACCAAGGGGATGCGGGTGCGGATCGCGAGCTCCTGGACCTTGATGATCTTCTCCGCCGTCCCCTCCCCGAGGGAGCCAGCGAGGAACGTGGGCTCGGTTGCGTAGACGGCGACCTGCCGTCCATCGATGCTCCCGAAACCGGTGACCGCGCCGTCGCCGGGGACGCGGTGGTCGTCCATGCCGAAGTCGACGGCGCGCGAGGTCGCGAACTCGTCCAGCTCGACGAAGCTGTCTCGGTCGAGCAGCGACCGCAGTCGAGCTCGGGCGTCCCCCTGCTCCCTCCCGGCCTCGCCCTCGAGAGCGGTGCGTCGCTGCCGGAGCTGCTCCACCTTTCGCTCTGCAAGCGACCGGTCGGGCGAGCTCGAGCCAGCCCTGGACGTCGTCCAGCCCTCTGCGCGACTGGGGGCCTGCCCCTCGGGCTCAGCTGGGCTCATGGGGGCTGCGCCGGGCCGGGGTCCGGCGAGGAACTCGGTGGGGACGATCGTGCAAGATGACCTGCCAGGGGCGCATGACGTGACCTATGGTAGTTGCCGGTGGCGATGGCAGAGACGCAGGCGCTTGAGAAGACCCTGACGCTGCACCAGCTGCGTGCCTTTCGGGCGGTGGCTGAGCAGCTCAGCTTCAGTGCCGCTGCACATGAGCTCAGCATCAGCCAGCCTTCCGTCTCCTACCAGGTGAAGGAGCTGGAGCAGGCTCTCGGGATCACCCTGGTCGATCGCCTGGGCAAGCGGGTCCGGCTGACTGAGGCCGGTCAGCTGCTGTACGACTACGCTCGCCGAACGCTCAGCCTGCTGGACGAGGCTGCCCTGGTCATGGAGCAGATGCGGGGCATCGAGCGGGGGACGCTCCGGGTCGGTGGCAGCACGACGGTTGGGATCTACGTCATCCCGCTGGCGCTGGGCGCGTTCAAACGGCGTCATCCGGGCCTCTCGGTGTCGCTGGAGGTCGGCGGACGGGACGTGCTCCAGGAGCGGTTGCGACGGGGCATGATCGACATCGGGGTGCTGAGCCCGCCGATCGCGGATCCCGACCTGATCTCCACCCCCTTCATGGACGATGAGCTGGTCATGGTCGTGCCCCGCGGGCATCGGCTGGCCGGACGTCGGGGGCTGACCCTTCGCGACTTCGAGGGGGAGAGCTTCCTCATGCGCGAGCCGGGCTCGGGCACCAGGCTGGCCGTCGAGACGGTCGCCCGGCAGGCCGGGGTAAGACTGCACGTGAGCATGGAGCTGGGGAGCAACGGGGCCATCAAGCATGCGGTCGAGGCCGGCCTAGGGGTGGCGGTGCTGTCCAGCCATGCCATCGAGCTCGAGCGCAAGGATGGCGGCCTGGTCGTGGTCGACATCGAGGGCTTCCCCATTCGCCGGCCCTGGTGCATCGTCCATCTGCGCCGACGCCGCTTGCCGGTGGCGGTCGAGAGCTTCATCGAGTTCCTTCGATCGCGTGCCTGGGACACCCGTCGATAGCCAGGACCAGGCCCCATTGGCCTTCGCCTTCGCCCGGGGGCGGATGCTGGTGCGGGGCGGCCCCGGGACGAGCGTCCTGGAGCCGCCATCCCTTTCCGAGCTGGAGCACCTGCCGACGGCAGCGATCCTCCCGCTCGGCCTCCTCGGTGGCCGGCGCTGCGTGGCCGTGGCCCTGGAGATCGATCCGGCCGAGATCGGAGGGCTCGCCCCGGCCGGCCTCCGTGAGCTGTTCGCCCATCTCGAGGATGGCCCCCTGCTGCAGATGGTCGTCCGAGCTTCGGAGATGGTCGAGTGGTACCTGGCCCATGCCTTCTGTGGCCGTTGCGGAGCCCCCACGGTGCTCTCCGAGGCGGAGATGGCCAGGGCCTGCATGGCCTGTGGGTCCTTGCATTTCCCCCGCATCAGCCCCGCCGTCATCACCTTGGTCCACCGGGGGGAGGAGGTCCTCCTGGCCCGGAACCGTGGCTTCCGGTCTGGCTTCTACGCGTTGGTGGCTGGGTTCGTCGAAGCTGGGGAGACGCTCGAGCAGGCGGTGCGGCGGGAGGTGAAGGAGGAGGTCGGCGTGGAGGTCGACGAGCTCGAATACGCCGGCAGCCAGGCCTGGCCTTTCCCCAGCCAGCTGATGGTCGGCTTCTTCGCTCGCTATGCGAGCGGGGAGATCCGGGTGCAGGAGAGCGAGATCAGCGAGGCGCGTTGGTTCCACGTCGATCGCCTGCCTGCCCCAGAGGACCGGCCCGCCCCGTACAGCATCGCCGGCCGGCTGATCCAGAGGTTCGTGAACCGCCATCGCCCTGGCTGAGGCCAGGGGCGACCGGCTCGCTACGGTTGTACGGCACCTTGCTCGAATACGTCCCCGGCGCGCTGGGGAGCTTGAGGAGGACAGGAGATGGCGCTCAACGATCAGGTCAGCTTCACCTGGCTCGGGCATGGCACCTGGAAGGTGCGCACGGCCGGCGGCAAGGACCTGCTGGTGGATGGCTGGGTAGCCTCCAACCCGGTCACGCCCGAGCACCTGAAGCGGATCGACCGCCTGGACCTGATGGTCCTCACCCACGGCCACTTCGACCACGTGAGCGACGTGGTCGAGATCGTCAGGGCCACCCATCCCCGAGTCCTGTGCCAGATGGAGGTCGGCAATTGGCTGACCAAGCAGGGGGTTCCTCAGGAGGTGGTGCTCGGCTTCAACAAGGGCGGCACGGTCGAGGTGGACGGGATCACGTTCACGATGGTGCACGCGGAGCACAGCTCGTCGACACCCGATGGTGCCTACGGGGGCGAGCCGGTGGGGTACGTGGTGACCTTCGAGAACGGCTTCAAGGTCTACTTCTCAGGGGACACCGATGTCTTCGGGGACATGGCTCTGATCGGGGAGCTGGAGCGACCTGAGGTGGCCTTCCTGTCGATCGGCGACTTCTACACCATGGGGCCACGACGAGCGGCCAAGGCCGTGCAGCTGCTGGGGGTGAAGACGGTTGTCCCCATGCACTTCGGGACCTTCCCCGCGCTCAGCGGCACCCCGGCCAAGCTCCAGGAGCTGGTGGGGCCTGAGGTGACCGTGCTCGACCTCCGCCCCGGCGACCAGGTCTAGCCGCCCCTCACCCGTCTGGGTCGCGGGAGGTGACGGAGGCGGTGCTCCTGCCCGCCTCCGTCCCCATCTTGAGGGGAGTCCCTTGCCCTCTTGGGCTCGGAGCGGTGTAAGGTGAGAGGAGCCCATGCCGGTCCGATATCGCTACTCACGCTGGGACGGGACGCAGGACTACGAGGCGCTCGACGCGGACGAGGTGCTGCAAGCGCTCTCCGACGACCTTATGAGCTACGGTGACCTGAACGCGGCCCTCCAGCGCCTATATCGATGGGGCAGCGGCAACATGCCGGGGCTTGAGCAGCTGCTCCGGGAGTTGCGGGAGCGTCGAGAGCGGGAGCTGGCCCGCTACGACCTCGACTCCGCGGTCGACTCCATTCGGGAGCGGCTCCAAGAGGTGATCGACACCGAGCGCGCCGGCATCGACCGCAAGGTCCGGGAGGCGCCACCGGATGGCCGGCGTCTCCTGGAGCGGATCGCAAGGCAGCGGCGTAACCAGCTCGACCGGATGCCTGAGGACCTGGGAGGGCGTGTGCAGGCGCTGCGCAACTACGACTTCATGGACGAGCAGGCGCGCCAGAAGTTCGAGGAGCTGCTCCAAGAGCTGCAGCAGCAGGTCCTGGGCCAGATGTTCCAGGGGCTCAAGCAGTCGATCCAGTCCATGACGCAGCAGGATCTGGACCAGATCCGCCAGATGGTGCGCGACCTGAACCGCCTGCTGGAGCAGCGCCGACAGGGGCTGGACACGTCCGCGCAGTTCCGGGAGTTCATGCAGCGCCACGGGCAGATGTTCCCGCCGGGCATCGAGACCCTGGACCAGTTGCTCGAGCACCTCCAGCGGCAGATGGCGCAGATGCAGTCACTGCTCCAGTCCCTGTCCCCCCAGGCTCGGGACGAGTTACGTCGCATGATGGACCAGCTGCTGCAGGACGATGCCCTGCGCATGGAGCTGGCCAAGCTGGCAGCCCAGATGCAGCAGCTCATGCCTCCATCGGAGCTGAGCGAGCGCTACCCGTTCTTTGGCGACGAGCCACTGGGGCTCCAGGAGGCGATGAGCTTGATGGAGCGCCTCCAGCAGATGGATCGGCTGGAGGCGCAGCTCGAGCGAGGGAGCTTCCGCCTGGACGACGTCGACCGAAGCCTGGCCGAGCAGATCCTGGGCCCAGAGGCCAGGCAGCGCCTCGACCAGATGCGGCAGATGACCGAGGTGCTCGAGAAGGCGGGATACGTCGAGCGTCGTGACCGGCGTCTGGAGCTGACGCCCCGAGGGATGCGGCGTATCGGCCAGGGGGCGCTGCGGGAGATCTTCGCTCAGCTGAGGAAGGCGCGCTTCGGCCAGCACCACCTCTACCGGTCCGGCCATGGCGTCGAGCCCGGCGAGGATCTGAAGGCGTACGAGTACGGGGACCCCTTCCTGCTCGACCTCAATGAGACGCTCTTCAACGCCATCCAACGCAACGGTCCGGCCATCCCGGTGCGGATCGAGGCCCAGGATTTCGTGGTTCACCGTACCGAGCACTCCACCCAGGCCTCGACCGTGCTCATGATTGACATGAGTCGGTCGATGTTTCTCCGTGGCTGCTTCCTCGCCGCGAAGAAGGTGGCCATCGCCCTCGACTCGTTGATCCGTTCTCAGTTCCCCCGTGACACCCTCTACGTAGTCGGCTTCTCAAATCGCGCGGTGGAGCTGAAACCCCAGGCGCTGCCCGGCCTCACGCTCAACGACTACGTGTACGGCACCAACATGCAGCACGGGTTCCAGGTCGCTCGCTCGCTGCTGGCCAAGCATCGCGGGAACCGCCAGATCATCATGGTCACGGATGGCGAGCCAACGGCTCACATGGACGGAGGTCGGGTCTTCTTCGCCTATCCCCCAACCTTCCGCACCATTCAAGAAACCCTGCGCGAGGTTCGGAATTGCACGCGGGATCGGATCGTCATCAACACTTTCATGCTCGAGCGCGGTCCGTACCTGACCGAACTCGTGAACCAGATGACCAGGATCAACAAGGGGAGGGCTTTCTTCGTCTCCCCCGAGCGTCTGGGGGAGTACATCCTGGTCGACTACGTCTCGGGCAAGCAGCGGCGGACCAGGGCTCGGGCCTCCTAGGGCGGCCCCCGTCGGCGATCCCCTCGGCCGCTGCGCCGCCGTGGGCGGAGCTTGGAGGGAGGGACGGCCGATCGGGACCGGGCCTTGGGCGGCCGAGCGTATCATCGGAGCACGCATGCAGCTGGTAGAACGGCCGGTGCTCGATCATGTGGGGGTCGGGCAGGCCATCCGCACTTGGCACAACTTGTCCCCTGCGGAGCTCTATGAGCACGCAATCCGCAACGGGGAGGCGGCGATCGTTTCGACCGGCTCCCTCTCGGCGACGACCGGGGCCCACACCGGTCGCTCTCCGCGGGACAAGTTCCTGGTTCGGGAGCCAGGCTCCCAGGACCGGATCTGGTGGCACCGTAACCAGCCGATTGAGCGGGAGGCCTTCGACGGACTGCTAGCCAAGCTGGTCGACTACCTCTCCAGCCATCAGATGTACGTGCAAGACGTCTACGTTTGCGCTGACCCGCGCTATCGCCTTGGCGTGCGGGTCGTGACCCAGCTTGCCTGGCACAGCCTCTTCGCCTACAACCTGTTCTTGCGCCCGACGCCCGAGGAGCGGCGTGTCTTCGAGCCTGGCTTCACGGTCATGTGCATCCCCGACGTGGAGGCAGACCCGGCCCGGGATGGGACGCGAACCGGAACGTTCATCGTGCTCAGCTTCGCTCGCCGGATGGTCATCATCGGAGGGACCCGCTACGCCGGCGAGATCAAAAAGGCGGTCTTCACCGCCCTCCATCTGCTGATGGCGGACCGGGGCGTGATGCCGATGCACTGCTCGGCGAACGTTGGCCCGGGGGGTGATGTCGCTCTCTTCTTCGGGCTCTCCGGGACCGGCAAGACGACGCTCTCCTCCGATCCGACCCGACGCCTCATCGGTGACGACGAGCATGGTTGGAGTGACGAGGGCATCTTCAACTTCGAGGGTGGCTGCTACGCCAAGACCATCCGCATCTCCCGCGAGGCCGAGCCGGAGATCTACGCTGCCACCAACCACTTCGGCACCATCCTGGAGAACGTCCCCTTCGACCCGGACACCCGGGTGCCCGACTATCAGGACGACAGCCTGACTGAGAACACGAGGGCCGCCTATCCAGTCGATCTCATCCCCGCGGCCGACCTGTCCGGCCGAGCTGGTCATCCACGTAACGTGATCTTCCTCTCCTACGATGCCTTCGGCGTGCTGCCGCCGGTCGCCCGGTTGGAGGGGGACCAGGTGCGGTTCTTTTTCCTCTCCGGCTACACGGCCAAGGTGGCAGGCACCGAGCGAGGGGTGACCGAGCCCCAGGCCACCTTCAGCGCGTGCTTTGCCGAGCCCTTCCTGGTCGAGTCTCCGCACACCTACGCCGCCATGCTGCTCGACCGTGTCCGTCGCCACGGGACCCAGGTGTGGATGGTGAACACCGGGCTCGTCGGTGGCCCGTACGGCGTCGGTCGACGGATCTCGATTGCCCATACCCGGGCCATCGTTCGGGCCGTCCTCGACGGCACCCTGGATGGGGTGCCCAGCCGGCGCGATCCCGTCTTCGGCTTCCAGGTTCCGGTCGCGGTGCCCGGGCTGCCGGCCGAGGGGTTGGACCCCCGCAGCGGTTGGTCCGATCCCGAGGCATACGATCGCCAGGCTAGGCAGCTGCGGGCGATGTTCGATGAGAACCTCGGTCGCCTGGGCGGAGGCTGATTGGAGCTGGAGGGTCGTGATCAGGGTTCGCCTTTTCGCCCGGCTCCGAGAGCAGGCTGGGACCGACGACGAGCTGGTTGACCTGGCCGAGGCGACGGTGGCCGATGTCTATCGGATGCTGCGCGAGCGTCACCCTGCCCTCGAGGCCGACCTGAGCCGGGTGCGGCCGGCGCGGAACCAGGACTTCGTCAGCTGGTCGGAGCGCGTGGCCGATGGCGACGAGGTGGCCTTCATCCCGCCGGTCAGCGGCGGCTCGGGCGGAGCGGTGGTGGTCGAGGTGACGGATCGGGAGCTGGACGTCCGCCGTCTGGAGGCGGCGGTCGCCCACCCCGGAGCCGGTGCCATCTGCACCTTCACCGGGGTGGTACGCGATCACTCCCGCGGGGAGCCGGTGACGCACCTGGAGTACGAGACCTACCGGGAGATGGCCGAGCGCCAGATGCGGGTCATCGCCGACGAGATCGCCGAGCGCTGGCCCGAGGCGCGGGTGGCCATGGTTCACCGCACCGGCCGGCTGGAGATCGGCGAGGCCTCGGTCGTGGTTTCGGTCTCCTGCCCCCACCGGGCCCAGGCCTTCGAGGCCTGCCGGTGGGGGATCGACCGGCTCAAGGAGTCGGTGCCGATCTGGAAGAAGGAGTACGCCCGCTCGGGCGCGGTCTGGATCGAGGGGGCCGAGGCGCGCCCCTCCGGCGGTTGAGGGGAGGCCGGCCGGGCCCCGGCTCCGAGAGATCGGTTCTCCCCATCGGCTAGCCGGCGGGCTGGTCCGCGGCGGGATGGCTCAGGCCGCTTCGGAAAGCTCCGCCTCGATCGCCGGAGACGAACCCCGGCCTGAGCCACCACCAGCAGGGCCACGCCGGCGAGCCCAATGCGACTGCGACCAGGGCGTGTGGGGGGGCGGTTCGGCCAGCAGCAACCTCCCCAGGAGGATGGCGACCACCGGGGCGACGAAGGCCTGGCTGTTGGCGACCACCGGGCTGGCGTTGGCCGGCGGCCAGGTGAAGCCGACGAATCCCAGCACGGCGGACCCGAGCAGCAGGTAGGCAACCCAGGCCACCACCTCCGGCTCCTGCCGGCGAACAGCGAGGCCGCGGACCAGGACAGCACGCCACCGGCCAGGGCCAGGGCGGCTCCGGGCGGCACGCTGTCCTCGCCCCCGGCAGCATGAGCAGGAGGGCACCGGCCATGCCCATGACCAGGCCGGGGGCGCCCAGAGGGAGGATTCGGCGGCCCAGGAGGAGCCGTTCCAGCAGCGCCATACAGACCGGCGCGGTGGCGATGAACGTGGCCACGACTCCGGGCAGGAGCTCGGTTGAGGCCCAGTTGACGGCCCCTGGCCGGCGCCGACCAGGCCCGCCCCGGTCAGCACCGCCTCGGCCAGCTCGCGCCGGCTGGGCCGGAGCCGGCCCCGTCGGCCGACGGCGAGGGCGGCCAGCAGGATCAGCCCGGCGAGCGCGAAGCGGGCACCGCCGAAGAGGAGCGGAGGCACGTGGGTCACGCCCACCCTGGCCCCAGCCGGGGCGGAGCCGAAGGTGAGCCAGGCCATGCCCAGGGTGTGGGTCGTGTAATCCCGTTACAAGATGCCAATTAGTGCTGGTAGTGAATCCACCAGGCTGCGTGAGCTGGGGGCCTTCCTGAGAAGCCAGCGTGCCCGACTCCACCCCGACGACGTGGACCTTCCCAACGGCTCTCGACGGCGCACCCCCGGCTGCGCCGTGAGGAGGTGGCACAGCTGGCCGAGGTGGGCCTCACCTGGTACACCTGGTTGGAGCAGGGGAGGGACATCCGTCCTTCCCCTGACGTCCTCTGCCGCGTCGCCAGGGCGCTGCAGCTGGGACCGGTCGAGCGCCTACGCCTGTTCCGACTCGCCGGCTACGAGCCGCCGGCGGGTACCTCAGAGGACGCCGTCCGCCCCGCCCATCGGCGGGTGATCGGACGCTGGGAGCCGTTTCCGGCCCTGGTCACGGGCTGGCGGAGAGACCCGCTGGCCCGGAACCGCGCCGCCGACGTGGTGCCAGGGATCGAGGCGCTGCCGGAGGGGCGCCGCAACCTCCCCTGGGCGACGTTCATGGCGCCCGAGTGGCGGCGGCTCTTCCGGGACTCGGAGATGGAGGCGGCGCGGGCGGTGGCCAGGTTTCGCGTCGAGGTGTCTCCCATCTGGACGAGCCCGCCTGCAGGCTGCTGATCGCGGAGCTGAGCGCCGAGGAGTCCGGGGTTTGTCCGCTTCTGGGAGCGGCGGACGTCCACGGCCGGACCGACGGCCTGAAGCGGCTCCACCACCCGGAGCCGGGCGACCTGGAACTCGAGTACACGACCACCGCATCGACGATCAGCCCAGCCTCAGGCAGGGCCTCTGCACGCCCCGGCCGGGGCCTACGACCGAGCAGGTGCTGCAGCGGCTGGGAGAGAGCCCCGCCGACTCCGACGCCCCGTCCCGGCCCCGGTCGGCGGGAGCGGGGGCGAGGGGGGCTCAGTCGGCGATCCGCTCCTCGGCCAGCACCCGGGTGGGCGTGACCCGGACCAGAACCTCACCCGGACCCGCGTTCCGCCGCCCGAACTCCTCCGCCCGGTCGGCGCCCATGTAACGGCCCCCGATCTCGGTCGCGTAGCGGAGCAGCGCCTCCGAATCCCGGCTGAGGGTG
>DATGLL010000257.1:0-16094 GCA_035294145.1 Candidatus Dormiibacterota bacterium
CGCGGAGGGCGGCCTCCAGGTCGATGGTGCCCACCACCCGGTCCTCGGAGGCGTTGATCGGCAGCTCCACCACCCGCATCCGACGCCGGCTGCGCGGGAGGTCCTCACCCGACGCCAGTCGACGGCGGCAGTCGCCGCAGAGCGTCGTCCGGTCGTCGGGGTGGCACCCGAAGGTGCAGCCCTCGACCACCTCCTGCTCGGGCAGGAGGCGCGCCAGGGCGCGGACGGCGGTGGACTTCCCTGTCCCCCGCTCGCCTCGGATCAGCACCCCGCCAATGCCGGGATGCACCGCGTTGAGGCAGAGCGCCAGCTTCATGCGCTCCTGACCCACGATCGCGCTGAAGGGGAAGGTGTGCCGAATGCTCATCTCCGCTCCCAGGGGGACCTGGGCCTGCCCTCGCTCCGGGGCGCACCGTGCCCCGGCGCAGCGGCCAGCCCTTTCGTCATCGTGCGCGTTGTCCTGAGCTCCTGCTCCGACCCGTCCTCTCACGATACCGGGTGCAGCGGCGTGGGGGAGGGCGCCGGGGAGGCCGACCGGCGTCCGGCCAGCCCGGCCGCCCAGCTGTTCAGCTCGCTGCCGGCGTCCCCTCGAGCGCCTGCCACAGCTCGCGCACCGCCTCGGCCGAGCGGTGGAGATCCGCTCGCTCCTCGGCGGTGAGCTCGATCTCCAGGATCCGCTCGACGCCGCCGGCGCCCAAGACACAGGGCACCCCCACGAAGATGCCGTCGATGCCGTACTCGCCCTCCAGCAGGGCGGCGCAGGGGAGCACGCGCTTCTTGTCGAGGAGGATGGCGTCGACCATCTCCACCACCGAGGCCGAGGGCGCGGCGTAGGCACTCCCGGTCTTGAGCAGGGCCACGATCTCGCCTCCCCCGTTGCGGGTGCGCTCGACGATGGCCTGGATGCGGTCTGGGGGCAGCAGCTGGGTGAGCGGGATGCCGGCCACGCTGGTGTACCGAGGCAAGGGGACCATGGTGTCGCCGTGGCCGCCGAGGACGAAGCCGTGGACGTCCTCCACCGACACCCCCAGCTCCATGGCGACAAAGGTTCGGTAGCGGGCGCTGTCGAGGACGCCGGCCATTCCCACCACCCGCTGCTTGGGAAACCCGCTGACCCGATGGGCGAGGGTCACCATGGCGTCCAGGGGGTTGGAGACCACCACCAGCATCGCCTCGGGTGAGGTCTCTCGGATCCGCTCGGTGACCTCCCGGACGATCCCGGCGTTCGTCTTCAGGAGGTCATCGCGGCTCATTCCCGGCTTGCGGGCGATGCCCGAGGTGATCACGACCAGGTCCGAGCCCACCGTTTCCTGGTAGCCGTTGGTCCCGGTGACGATGGAGTCGTAGCCGTAGATCGGCCCCGCCTCCGTGATGTCAAGCGCCTTGCCTTGAGGGAGGCCCTCGACGATGTCCACCAGCACCACGTCGGCGTAGTCGCGCTCCGCCAGCCGCTGGGCCAGCGTGCCGCCGACCATGCCGGCGCCGACCACGGTCACCTTGTATCGGGGCATGTGAACCCTCCTCTGTCCGAGTATCCGGATATCCGTTGCCGCACGGTCGTGGCCGAGCGGCCTCAGCCGCCCGCGGCCCCTCAGCCCAGTGCCGGACCCCACCTCGGTGCCGCCTCCTGCCCGCACTGGCGCGGGGCTCGGGCGGGGCTGTCGAGCACCGACCTCTGCCGACCCCTGCAAGCAGGATGGGGGCATGGGACATGCCCTCCTTCCTGGCCCCCTGGTCGCTCCCGACCTCCCATCAGAATCCCTCGTCCTCGGTCTCGAAGACCCCTGGCCCGGCCAGGCGTCGGGCGAAGGTGAGAAAGCCGGTGTGGGCCACCATACGGTGGGCTGGCCGCAGGCTGCGGCCCCGCACCGTCCAGGGACGCTCCAGGACCTCGATGGTCTCGATCAGGCCGAACCCGCCCTGCTCGCGTAGCCCGTCACAGAAACGCTGGACCTGAGTCGCGTTGGGGCAGTGGGCGAAGATCAGGCCGCCCGGCACCAAGGCCTCGACGGCCCCCGGCAGCGCCCGCCACGGCTCAGGGAGGTCGAGCAGGATCCGATCGACCCCACGATCGGGGATCCCCTGATAGACGTCGGCAAGCCGCAGCTCGAGGTTGGGTGGGAGCCATCCCAGGACCTCCTCGACCACGGCGCGCGCGGTGGCGTAGAAGTCCTCACGGACCTCATAGGACACCACCCGGCCGGCTGGCCCCACCGCCCTCCAGGCGGCCAGTGTGAGCGCCGCGGTTCCGGTGCCCGCCTCGACCACGAACGCTCCAGGGCGGAGGTCGGCACGGATGAGGATCGCCCCCAGGTCCTTGGGGTAGATGGGCTGGGCCTGGCGCTTGCGCTCCACCACCTGCTCGGCGAAGGTGGGGCGGAGGGCCAACAGCCGACGGCCGAGGTTGGTGGTCACGACCGTGCCCTCGGGCCGCCCGATGAGGTCGTCGTGGGCCACCGTCCCCCCGTGCATCGAGAAGGTGGCCCCTGGCTGCAGCCGCACCCGGTAGCGACGACCAGCCCGGTCGTGCAGCAGGACCACCTCACCGGCCTCCAGGCCGGTCCCAGCGGCCGTTGGCCGCGACACGTCGTCGCGCACGGCGTCACTCTACTATTCAAGGCGGCATGCAAAAGGCAACCGCTCGCTGGGCCGGGCACAAGGTGAAGTTCGTGATCGAGGCCGGCTCGGGGCACCGGGCCGAGGTCGACGAGCCGCCCATCCTGGGCGACGACCAGGGGATGCGACCCACCGAGATGCTGCTGGGCGCGCTGGGCGCCTGCACGGGCATCAACGCCGCTCTCCTCCTCAAGAAGTTCAGGCAGCGGTACCGCTCGCTCGCGGTGGAATGCGAGGGCGAGCAGGAGCCGGACTGGCCGCACGCCTTCACCGGCATCGAGATCCGGTTCGTGATCGGCTGGGAGGAGGGGTTCATCCCCGACGACGAGTCGGTGGCGAAGGCCCTGGACCTGGCCTGCAACCAGTACTGCCCGGTCGATGCCACCCTCACCCGCGGGACTACGATCACCTTCCGGCGCGTCGACGCCTGAGCCCCCCTGCCTACGACCCTGCCGGGGCCAGGCCTCCGGCCTCGCCTTTGGGCTCCGACTAGAATTAGGAGCGTTACCCCGTCCCCATCGACTGCGCTTGGAGTTCGAGTGCTCAGCGATTACGTCCCGCTGTTGATCTTCACGGTGATCGTGCTGCTGGTGGTCGGCCTGCTGATCACCCTCTCCTACCTGCTGGGGCCGAGCAAGCCCACCCGCAGCAAGCTCATCCCGTACGAGTCCGGCATCGTGCCCACGGCGCCGGCTCGGCAGCGGCTGTCGGTGCGGTTCTACCTGACCGCCATGCTCTTCATCGTCTTCGACGTCGAGGCCATCTTCTTCTACCCCTGGGCCGTCGTTCTTCGCCAGCTGCGCTGGTACGGCGTGATCGAGATGTTCGTCTTCATCCTCATCCTCGCCGTGGTGCTGGCGCACATCTGGCGGAAGGGAGGCTTCGAGTGGGAGTAGAGCAGCTTGTAGAGCTCCTCGGTGACAACATCCTGACCACGACGGTCAGCAAGGCGATCGGCTGGGGACGGGCCAATTCGGTGTGGCCGTTCCAATTCGGCCTGGCCTGCTGCGCGATCGAGATGATGCACGCCAGCGGGCCGACGTTCGACATTGCCCGCTTCGGCTCCGAGGCCATGCGGGCCTCACCCCGCCAGGCTGATCTCATGATCGTAGCTGGCCGCGTCTCCCAGAAGATGGCCCCGGTCTTGCGGCAACTCTATGACCAGATGCCGGAGCCGAAGTGGGTGATCTCGATGGGGGCCTGCGCCTCCACCGGCGGGGTGTTCAACAACTACGCCATCTTGCAGGGTGTCGACAAGATCGTGCCCGTGGATGTATACGTCCCGGGCTGTCCACCCACCCCGGAGGATCTCCTGAACGGTTTGATGATCCTTCAGGAGAAGATCAAGGCACAGGGGATCAAGCCACGTCTATGACGCCCGTGAAGCTCCCCGAGGACATCCTCGACCACGGGGTGATCGCGGGTGACGAGTACCTCACCGTCGCCCGCGATCGCATCCGTGAGACGCTGCAAGCGCTCAAGGCGCAGGGCTATGAGAGCTACGTGTTCATGACCTGCGTCGACCATCTGGCGACGCCGGTCGTGGAGCGGCCGCCCGAGCGCTTCGAGCTCGTCTACCAGCTGAGGAACATGGAGACCCACCACGAGCTACGGGTCCGGGTCTTCGTGCCGGAGGACGATGCTCGGGTGCCGAGCGCCCATGACATCTACGCCCCGGCCAACTGGGACGAGCGTGAGACCTGGGACATGTTCGGCATCGTGTTCGAGGGCCATCCCAACCTCACCCGGATCCTGATGCCCGACGATTGGGTCGGGCATCCCCTGCGCCGTGACTACCCGGTCGGCGGCGAGCCCGTCGACTTCTCGGAGGATCACGAGACCTGGCAGACTGCGCCCCCGGAGGCTTGACCGAATGGCTGACACGAGACTCGAGCAGACCGGGGTACAGGGGATGACGATCACGCGCACCGGCGAGCGTCCCCCGGCGGGCCAGGGGGAGCTGCTCACCGTCAACTTCGGTCCCCAGCATCCGAGCACCCACGGCGTCCTGCGGCTGGTGGTCGACCTGGATGGCGAGGTCATCCGGGGGGTGAGACCGGTCATCGGTTACCTGCACACCGGCATCGAGAAGCAGATGGAGGCCCTCCGTTGGCAGCAGGGGGTGGTGGTCACCGATCGCCACGACTACCTGTCCCCGCCCATCAACAACCTGGCCTACGCGCTGGCGGTCGAGAAGCTGATGGGGGTCGAGGTCCCACCCCGGGCCCAGGCCCTGCGCGTGATCATGTCCGAGCTGACGCGCATCGCCTCCCACCTCGTGTGGCTGGGCACGAGCGCGCTCGAGCTGGGGGCGATGGGGGTCTTCATGTACGCCTTCCGCGAGCGCGACAAGATCCTGGCCATGAACGAGGAGATCTCCGGCTACCGAATGCACACCTCGTACATCCGGCCCGGAGGGGTGATGGCCGACGCTACGCCGCGCTTCCTGGAGATGCTGGAGGCGTTCATCCGTCAGATGCCCTCCAACATCGATGAGTACGAGGATCTCCTGACCAACAACCCGATCTGGATCGCACGCACCAAGGGCATCGGACGTTTACCTGCCAAGGATGCCATCCGATTGGGCGCGACCGGGCCCATGCTCCGTGGCTCGGGCGTGAACTGGGACCTGCGCAGGGATCGGCCCTACTGCGGGTACGAGCAGTACGACTGGCAGGTGGCGGTCGAGGACGGGGCTGACTGCTACGCTCGCTACCTGGTTCGTATCCGGGAGATGCGCCAGTCGGTTCGGATCCTGCGCCAGGCCTTGGACGGGCTCCCGGGCGGGCCCGTCAACGTCGACGACCGCAAGCTCCTTCCCCCACCTCGCGAGGAGCTGGACACCTCGATGGAGGCGGTCATCCACCATTTCAAGCTCTTCACCGAGGGCTACTCGCCGCCCCCTGGGGACGTGTACGTGGCCGTGGAGTCGGGCCGAGGCGAGAACGGGTGCTATATCGTCTCCGACGGCACGCACAAGCCTCGTCGGGTGAAGTTCCGTTCGGCCTCCTTCGTCAACCTCCAGGCCTTGGAGTTCATGGCGATTGGGCACATGATCTCCGACTTCATCGCCATCATTGGCACCGCCGACACCGTTCTCGGAGACGTCGACCGCTAGTGACACTGTCGAACCATGCGATCGAGGAGATCAAGGCGCTATCGCAGCGCTTCCCGGAGATTCGAAGCGCGGTCGCGCCCGCGCTCGACATCGTCCAGGAGGAGCTCGGCTACCTCACCCCAGAGGCCATGAGCGAGGTGGCCGGGTTGCTCCAGGTCGACCCGGGCTATGTGGAGGGCGTGGCGACCTTCTACACCCTGTTCCATCTCGAGCCCATCGGCAAGCATCACTTCTACGTCTGCACCAACCTCTCCTGCATGCTGCGGGGCGCAGAGGAGATCTGCGAGCACATCCGCCATCGCATCGGGGTGAGCCGGGAGCGGGAGGTCAGCCCTGACGGCCTCTTCAGCTATGAGGAGGTCGAGTGCCTGGGAGCATGTGAGTTTGCTCCCATGATGCGCTATGCGCATGCCTATCACTACGAGCTGACCCCTGAGAAGATCGATGCCCTGATCGAGGCGGCTCGCTCGTCTTCCTCGACCTCGGGCCGAGCCGCCGCCGAGGAGCCGGAGAGCCAGGAGGCGGAGCAACGTCATGTCCGGTGAGCGTGAGGTCTCCCTCCTCCCTGAGGACCTGCGTGGCTCCCATGGCCCCGCCCGCCATCACCTCCTGACCTCCCTGTTCGGGACCCCTGACCTTCACCGGCTCGCCGTGTACCGGGAGCACGACGGCTACCGGGCCCTGGAGAAGGCCTTGAAGGAGATGACGCCCGACCAGATCCACGCCGAGGTGAAGGCGTCGGGGTTGCGCGGCCGCGGCGGGGCGGGGTTCCCCACCGGCACCAAGTGGAGCTTCATCCCCAAGGACGTGCCAGGGCCGCGTTACGTGGTCGTCAACTTCGACGAGGCCGAGCCGGGCACCTGCAAGGACCGCTACCTGGTCGAGCACTCGCCCCACCTCCTGTTGGAGGGCGCCTGCATCGCCCAGTACGCGATCGGCTCGCACCAGGCCTGGATCTACATCCGGGGCGAGTACGACCGTCCCTACCACATGCTGATCGAGGCGATCGAGGAGCTGCGGCAGGCCGGCATCCTCGGCCCATGCCCCTTTGGGGTCGACTATCCGCTCGACGTCCAGCTCTACCGGGGCCACGGCGCGTACATCTGTGGCGAGGAGACGGCGCTGCTCGAGTCGTTGGAGGGCAAGCGGGCGCAGCCACGCTCTCGCCCCCCCTTCCCGGCGGTCAAGGGGGCGTGGGGCCGACCAACCCTGCTCAACAACGTGGAGACGCTGGCCAACCTCCCCTGGATCCTCCGCCATGGCGGCGCGGAGTACGCCAAGTTCGGCGTGGAGCGCTCCCGGGGCACCCGCCTGCTCTCGGTGAGCGGCAACGTCCAACGCCCTGGTGTCTACGAGGTGGAGCTCGGGGTCTCGTTCCGCCACGTGATCATGGAGCTGGCCGGGGGGCCGCCGCCGGGGCGACGGGTCAAAGCCTTCTGGCCAGGCGGGTCGTCAGCGCCGGTGCTGCCCGAGTCCATGCTGGACGTCTCCACCGATCTGGACGAGCTGGCGCGGGTCGGCTCCATGGGCGGGTCCGGTGGGGTGATCGTGATGGACGATTCCCACTGTGTGGTGAAGGCGGCGCGGCGCTTGATCCGCTTCTACGCCCACGAGTCGTGTGGGAAGTGCACCCCCTGTCGGGTGGGCACGAACTGGGCCGAGCGGACCTTCGAGCGTATCCTCCAGGGAAAGGGGACGATCGCCGACCTGCAGATCCTGGACCACGTCCAAGAGGCGTTGCAGAACGGTCGCTGCCTCTGCGGCCTTGGGGATTCAGCGGGCTGGGTGATCATGTCCACGATGAAGCACTTCCGCGAGGAGTACGAGGCGCATGCCTTGCGCGGCGAGTGCCTCGCGGGCGAATGCCAGGTCCAGCAGAAGGTAGGAGCCCATGCCTGAGTCCAACGCCGCCCAGCCGGTGGAGAGCGTCACCCTGACCATCGATGGCCAACAGGTGACCGTGCCCAAGGGCACCTTGGTGGTGGAGGCAGCCAAGAAGCTCGCCATCGAGATCCCGGTCTTCTGCTACCACCACAAGCTGGAGCCGGTGGGCGCCTGCCGGATGTGCTTGGTCGAGATCTCCCCTGGTCCTCCCCGGCCGCAGACCGCCTGCACCACCCCGGTGGCCGAGGGCATGGTGGTCCAGACCAACAGCCCGCTCGCGGTGGCGGCTCGGGCGGACATCCTGGAGTACGAGCTGGTCAACCACCCGCTTGACTGCCCGGTCTGCGACAAGGGTGGTGAGTGTCCGCTCCAGGACTACACCTTTCGGCATGGGTACCCCACCAGCCGGGTCGACGCGCCCAAGGTCCACTTCGAGAAGCCCATCCCCCTCTCCGATCGCATCGCGCTCGACCGCGAGCGCTGCGTCCTCTGCTATCGCTGCACGAGGTACTACGACGAGATCGCCTGGGAGCAGGAGCTGACGGTCGATCAGCGTGGCATCCACAGCTTCATCACCAGCCAGTTCGGGCGTCCCCTGCGCTCCATCTTCAGCGGCAACATCATCGATCTCTGTCCAGTGGGGGCGCTCACGAGCCGGGTCTGGCGTTTCGAGTCACGGCCCTGGGACATGCGGCCGACCGCCTCGGTCTGCGCCACCTGTGCGGTCGGCTGCAACGTCACCCTTTGGGAGCGTCGCAACCAGCTGGTGCGGGTGACCTCACGTGAGAACGACGACATCGACGAGGGCTGGATCTGCGATCGTGGTCGCTTCGAGTACACGCACGTCAACGACCCGGCACGCCTACGCGTCCCCATGGTCGGGGGCCGTCCTGCCTCCTGGGAGGAGGCGTTGACGACGCTGGTCGAGGCGACCGCGGGGCGGGGCCGTCGGCTCGGCATCTCGCTCCCCCAGGACATCACCAACGAGGAGCTGTACCTGGTGAGCCGCCTGCTGAGCGGGCCCTGGAAGGGGGCCAGGGTGACGCTCGAGCGTCGCACCCTGCTGCCGCCCCCACCGACGGATGCTCTGCTCATCCGTGACCTCGACACCTGCCGGGCGGTGGTGGTCGTGGCCTCCGACACCGCGGACGACGTCCCCATCGTCAACCTCCGGGTCAAGAAGGCGGTGAAGAAAGGGGGGGCCAGCCTGATCGTCGTCCACCCGCATGACCTCGACCTGGACCGGTGGCCGCATGCCGTCCACGTGCGGCCCGAGCCCGGCAGGGCCGCCGCCGCAGTTCGGGCCCTGTCCGGCCATGAGCTGCTACGCGAAGGGCCGATTGCCATCCTGTGGGGGGACGGTCACGGGACCGAGGACGTCAGGGAGCTGGGGGCGGCGGTGGCCGAGCTGGCGGCGGCAGTGGGGGCTCGACAGCTGCCGCTCTACCGTGCCACCAACGAGCGGGGGGCGCTGGCGGCGGGGGTGGTGGGCGCCCCCGACGACCTCGACGGCTGTGAGGTCATCATTTGCTGGGGGCCACCGCCGCTGGGCCGCATCCCAAGCAGCGCCCGCTTCGTCGCCGTCTGGGACGTGTTGCTCCGACCTGAGCACGGCCAACCGGACGTGATCCTCCCCGACCTCGCCTTCGCCGAGGTCCAGGGCAGCTACACCAACCTTGAGGGGCGGGTCCAGTTCCTGCGTCCCGCCCTGGAGGTTCGGCCTCCGCTGCGAGAGGGATGGGAGGTGCTGGTGGACATCGGGCAGCGCCTGGGCGTGGCCGGCATGGAGTACGCCGGCATCTTCCAGATCCAGCGCGAGGCAGCCCGCGCCATCCCAGCCTTCGCCCCGTTGGCCGAGCCTCCCGCTCCTGAGCCTGAGCCCACGCCGGTCCTCTACGGTCCTGCCCGACCATGAACATGCTGCTCACCATCCCGAACCCCGGCGGCGTCTGGACCCACCCCGTCCTCCACTGGGTGATCGTGGTCGCCGCCATGTTGGTGTTGGTCTTCATCTTGCTCACGGCGGCGGCCTACACGGTCTGGTTCGAGCGTGTGGCCCTCGGCCGCCTCCAGCGCCGGCCTGGTCCCAACCGCGTGGGGCCCTTCGGCCTCCTCCAACTGGCCGCGGATGGCGTGAAGCTCGCCACCAAGGAGAGCTTCGCCCCACGCGACGTCGATCCCCTCCTCTACGTCGTCGCCCCGGCCATCATGGTCGCTGCGGCCTTCCTCGCCTGGGCGGTCATCCCGGTAGGGATCTGGTACGGGCTGACGTACTGGGTTGCGAACCCGAACATCGGCCTCCTGTTGGTCTTCGCCGTGGGCTCGATGAACGCCTATGCTCTGCTGCTTGGTGGCTGGTCCTCGAACTCCAAGTACTCGCTCCTGGGAGGCTTGAGGTCCGCCGCGCAGCTGATCAGCTATGAGATGGCCCTGGGCATGTCCCTGGTCCCCATCTTCATGATCGTGGGCAGCCTCCGCCTCAACGACATCGCCAACTTCTCTGTGCACTGGGGCCCTTACCAGGGACCGATCCCGCTGATCATCGTCGCCCCACTCAGCTTCGTCATCTACATGATCGCGGCGGTCGCCGAAACCAACCGGGTCCCCTTCGACCTGCCCGAAGCTGAGCAGGAGCTCGTGGGCGGCTATCTGACCGAGTACTCCGGCCTCAAGTTCACCGCCTTCTACTTGGGCGAGTACGTCAACATGATCACGGTTGCGACGCTCGCCTCCCTGATCTTCTTCGCCGGCTGGAACCCGACCTTCTGGTGGCTGCCGGCGTTCATCCCCTTCCTCGTCAAGGTCGTCTTCTTCCTGTTCCTGTATCACTGGCTCCGCACCACCCTGCCTCGGTTGCGCTACGACATGTTGATGCGGCTGGGGTGGAAGGTCCTCCTCCCGCTGGCGATGTTCAACGTCGTGGTGACCGCGGTGGTGTTGGTAGCCGTTACCTAGGATCATTGGCCATGGCAGAAGAGAACGGGACGCGTTCTCCACGGACGGAAGCTGCATCCTCGCCAGCCTCCGAGGAGGCCTCCTCGCGGCGGAGCGTCGTACGCGACGTGGCCGCGCTGATGGTGGGGATGAAGACCACCCTCTCCGAGGGGCTACGGCCGGTCGTCACCACGCAGTACCCAGAGGAGAAGTCGCCTCGCTCAGTGCGGTACCGAGGTCGTCATTACCTCAGGCGATACGACAATGGCCTGGAGCGTTGCATCGGCTGCGAGCTGTGCGCCGCCGCCTGCCCGGTCGGGTGCATCCTGGTGGTTGCTGCCGAGAACACAGAGGAACACCGGGTCAGCCCTGGGGAACGTTACGCCAAGGTCTATGAGATCAACATGCTTCGTTGCATCTTCTGCGGCTACTGCCAGGAGGCGTGCCCGGTCCAGGCGATCGTGCTCGGGCCCGAGTACGAGCTCTCCGACACCAGCCGGGAGAAGTTCATCTACAACAAGGAGATGTTGCTGGAGCCCAACCCGGCCCAGGAGGAGCCGGTCTACGTCCGCTCCGCGACCTCCGCTGGTGGCCGGGGGACGACCTGAGGTGCTCGCGGTCGCGATCTTCTGGGTCATGGCCGTGCTGGCCGTGCTGGGAGGCCTGGGCGTGATCGTCTCCCGGCAGCCCATCCGCTCGATCTTGAGCCTGGTGGTGGTCATGCTCGCCCTCTCGGTGCTGTTCTTGTTGCTCTCCGCACAGTTCGTCTTCGCCGTCCAGGTGATCGTCTACGCAGGCGCGGTGATGGTGCTCTTCCTGTTCGTCGTGGCGCTGCTGGGCCCGGGACGGGAGCGACGCGGAGGCCATCTGCGCTTCCAGTGGTGGCTTGGATGGTTGGTGGGGCTGGTCTTCGGGGGCTTCATCTACTCGATGGTGCAGGGAGCCCACTTCCGGCCTCCCCAGCACGTCGACCTCTCCTCGTTCGGGACCGTCCAGGAGATCGGGATGGGCATCTTCACCCGGTTCCTGTACCCGTTCGAGCTGACCTCGGTCTTGCTCCTGGTCGCGGCGGTGGGCGCCATCTACCTGAGCCGGGGAGGGTGGCTCAGCGGGGGGCGCAGAGCGGCCTTGAGCGACGAGGAGCGAGCAGGCAGGGAGGAGGAGCCGCATGCCTGACTATGGGCAGATCACGATCGGTGGCGGCACCTTGAGCGCCACCTGGTTCCTGGGGCTGGCCGCCATCTTGTTCACGTTGGGCGCGATCGGGGTGCTGGTCAGGCGCAACCCCCTGATCATCCTGATCTGCATCGAGCTGATGCTCAACGCGGTCAACTTGACCCTGATCACGTTCGCCCGGCAGCTCCAGGATCTCGACGGTCAACTCTTCGCCCTGATGACCATGACGGTGGCCGCCGCTGAGGCGGTGGTCGGGCTCGCCATCCTGGTCGACATCTCCCGGGTGCGCGAGGTGGAGGACATCGACGAATTGAACGAGCTCAAGGGGTAGCCCATGCCTCTGCAGGCCATCACGCTCGCGATCCTCGTCCTGCCTGCCGCGGGCAGCGTCGCGCTCGGCTTGGGTGCCTTGCGCGTGCCCAGGCGCCTGGTCCAGGTGATTGGGCCGGGCACGGTCTGGGTGGCTTTCCTCTGCTCCTTGGTGCTGTTTGTCGACCAGCTCACGAACAATGGCAGGCCGCACGACTTCACCTATTGGACCTGGCTCTCCAGCGGCAGCTTGCAGGTGCCGGTCGATCTCTACGTGGATCGACTCTCGGTCTTCATGTGCCTCATCGTCACCGGGGTCGGTGGCCTCATCGTCACCTACTCCAACGGATACATGGAGCACGAGACGGACGGCAGCTACGCGCGCTTCTTCTGCTACATGGACCTCTTCATCACGTCCATGCTGCTGCTCGTCCTGGCCGGCAACCTGGTCTTCCTGATCGTGGGCTGGGCAGCCGTCGGCCTCAGCTCCTACCTCCTGATCGGCTTCTTCTACTGGCGTTGGAGCGCGGTCGTCGCGGCGCGCAAGGCGTTCGTCATGAACGTCATTGGCGACGTCGGGATGGTCCTCGGCACCTTCGTACTCTTCGCGACCTACCACTCGGTCACCTATCGTGGCATCTTCGCCGCGCTCCCCAAGACGGACTCCCCCCTGCTCGAGCTGGCGGCCTTCCTCCTCCTGGTGGGCGCGGTGGCCAAGTCGGCTCAGCTGCCACTGCACACCTGGCTGCCCGACGCGATGGAGGGCCCGACCCCGGTCTCGGCCCTGATCCACGCCGCCACCATGGTCACCGCTGGCGTCTACCTGGTGGGACGCCTACACCCGATCTACGACCTGGCTTGGGTCGCGCACGGGGCGGTGGCGCTGATCGGGGCCGTGACCGCACTCTTCGCCGCCTCCATCGCCATCGTCCAGACCGACATCAAGCGGGTGCTGGCCTACTCCACCATGAGCCAGATCGGGTACATGTTCTTGGCCGTGGGGGTGGGCGCCTATGCCGCCGGGTTCTTCCACCTGATGGCCCATGCCTTCTTCAAGGCGCTGCTCTTCCTCGGCGCTGGCAACGTCATCCACGCCATGAACGACGAGCAAGACATGCGTCGATATGGCGGCCTGTGGGGGCAGATGCGAGGCACCTCGATCTGTTTCCTGGTCGGCTCGCTGTCGCTGGCCGGCATCATCCCTTTCGTCGGCTTCTGGTCCAAGGAGGTTGTGCTCGGGGACGCCTTCAGCAAGCCTGACCCCAGCGGCTTCCCTCAGGCCATGTGGGCCATCGGCTTCGCCACCGCCATCCTCACCGGCTTCTACACCGGGCGCATGTGGTGGATGGCGTTCGCTGGCAAGCCCTCGCCGGAGCGGCCGGTCCAGCACCCGCACGAGGCCCAGGCGGTGATGCTGGTCCCGGTGGTCGTCCTCGCTGTGCTCAGCACGGTGGGTGGCTTCGTGCAGATCAACGCTGGGTTCCACCCCGGGTGGAAGCTGATCGAGGACTGGCTGACGCCGACTTTCGGCCCCCTTCCCTGGCAGGCTCGAGACCTGGAGTACTTCCCGACCGCAGCTACTCTCCTCCTGGCCGGGGTGGCCTTCTGGCCCATCGCCGACGCCTTCTACCGCCGCCGGGTCTGGTCGACCTGGTCGAGACGCCTTCCCTTCCTGCAGCGACTGCTGGAGCGCAAGTACTACGTGGACGAGCTCTACGACCTCCTGTTCGTCCGTCCCATGGATGCAGCCGCCGAGGCTGGTGACCACCTGTTGGAGGCGCCGGTGATCGACGCGGCCCCAGCTGGGGTCGGAGTGACCGCGCGGAGCAGCGCCGGCGTCCTCTCGCTCGCCGAGAACGGCCTCTTCCGCACCTACGCGCTGGTCATGCTGGGCGCCGCCCTGGTGGGGCTGCTGATCGTGCTCGCGGTGAGGGGGTAGGCAGATGCTGACGGCGATCTGGCTGGTTCCGGTGGCGGGGGCGCTCCTGGCCTGGCTCTTGCCCCGCCGTCTGACGTTGCCGGCGGGGCTGGCGGCCTCGCTGGTGGCGCTGGCGCTCTCCCTGACGGTTGCGGCCCAGCTGGCCCCCGGGCACCACGGCTATCAGTTCGAAGAGAGCGTGCCCTGGGTACCGCAGCTTGGCATCTCCTACCACCTCGGTATCGACGGCATCAGCCTCTGGCTGGTCCTGCTCAACGCCCTCCTCACCGTCGTGGCCATCCTGGTCGCCGGGCAGCGCGTGGCCCGCCGCCGTGCCTTCGTCGCTCTGATCCTGCTCATGGAGGCGGGCATGGCCGGCGTCTTCCTGTCCGCCGACCTCCTGCTCTTCTACGTCTTCTGGGAGGCCCAGCTGATCCCGGCCTACTTCCTGCTCTGGCTGTGGGGCGAGGGCGAGCGGCCGGGTCGAGCGGCGCTCCAGTTCGTCCTTTACACCCTGGTCGGCTCACTGCTGGCCCTGGTGGGGGTGATCGGTGAGTTCCTCTACGCCGGTGGGGGCCGCACCTTCGACATGGCGACCCTGGCCGCGCATCCCCCCTCACCCCCCGTCCAGTTCGCCCTCTTCTTCCTCCTCGGGCTGGCCTTCGCCATCAAGCTCCCCCTCTTCCCCTTCCATGGCTGGTTGCCGGACGCCTATCGCGCGGCCCCCTCGGCCATGCTGGTGACCTTCGCCGGGGTGATGGGGAAGACCGGCGCCTATGCCATGCTGAGGATCCTGGTCGGGCTCTTCCCTCATCCTGTCCTGTGGTGGAACTGGGACACGGTGGTCCCGGTGCTGGGAATGGTGGCCATCGGCTGGGGCGCGTTGATGGCCCTGGCCCAGCGAGACCTGAAACTGGTGGTCGCCTACTCGAGCGTAAGCCACATGGGGTTCATCGCCTTGGGCATCTTCGTGCTCAACCAGCAGGGACAGCAAGGGGCCGTGCTCCAGATGGTCAACCACGGCGTGATCATCGCCGCGCTATTCCTGCTCGTGGCCTGGGTTGCGGCTCGGGCCGGCACGCGCGATCGCTCTGCGCTCCGGTACCTGGCGCCACGGATGCCGGTGCTGGCTGGGGTCTTCCTGATCGTGACCTTGGCCGCGCTTGGTCTCCCCGGGTTGAACAGTTTCGTCGGGGAGTTCATGACCCTCCTCGGGGCGTGGCAGTTCGCGCCCTGGCTGGCGGTGGTCAGCTGCCTCGGCCTTATCCTCGCGCCTGTTTACATGCTCCGCCTCTTCCAGGGCGCCATGTACGTGGGACGCGGAGAGCAGCTGAGCGCCCCGGGCGTCCACGCCATGGCCACCGGTCACGGCCCCGGTGCCCAGGCGGTGGGGACGATGCCTGCTCGAGAGGACCTGACCGCCAGCGAGCTGCTGGCGATCACGCCCCTGGTCCTGGTCATGTTCCTGATCGGCCTCTATCCCAACCTGCTGGTGGAGGCGATGAGCTCGCTGGCCTTCGCCCTGCCAGTCCCCTGGAAGTGATCACCATGGACGCGGTTGCCGTAGCTCCTGTCTCATACCCACTCACCCAGGCGGTGAGCGATCTCACCCAGATCGCCCCCATCGCCTGCGTGACGGTGACGCTGCTGGTCGCCATGCTGGCCGATCTGGTCCTGCCCCGCCGCCGGCGCGGTTCGATCGCGGCCGGCATCTCCCTGGTCGGCCTGCTGGCGGCCCTCGGTCTCGCCATCTGGGCCTGGTATCGGGGCGACGGCCACAGTGCCTACTTCGGCTTCGTGACCGGGGACCGCTTCGCGGTCTACTTCGAGATGCTGTTCGCCTCCCTGGGCGTCCTCACCGTCCTCGTCGCCCACGTCTACGTCCGGCGCCGTGGTCTCCCGGAGGCGGAGTTCCACGTCCTGACCCTGGCGGCCGTGATCGGCATGATGACCATCGGCGCCGCCACCTCCCTGGTCAGCGTCTTCCTGGGCCTGGAGACGTTCTCGGTCGCGCTCTACATCGCCTGCGGCTTCTCGCGAAGCGAGACCACCTCCCAGGAGGCCGCCGCCAAGTACCTGCTGGTGGGCGGCTTCGCCAGCGCCATCGTCCTGTACGGGATGGCGCTGCTCTACGGGAGC
>DATGLL010000258.1:0-4330 GCA_035294145.1 Candidatus Dormiibacterota bacterium
GGCCCTCCAGGAGGGCGAGGACACGTAGGTACTCCATCCCCGGCGGCCGGACGCTGCCGGCGTTCTGGTTCGCCCTGGAGCCCACGTCGGAGCAGTGGCAGGCCATCCGGCGGCGGTGGGGCGGCCGCCGCTCCGCCTCCAACTGGGCGGTCCGGACCCTCAAGGCCGATCTCGACGCCTATCGGGAGAGGGGTCCCCCATGAAGCTGGCTTCGTGGGGAGCCCCACAGCGCGGCCATCCCTCTCTCGGAGCCGGCAAAGGGAACGGCACCGGGCCCGGCTCCAGGCCCACCTTGCCGCCATCCGACGCCACGAGATCCATCGGCTCACCACCAGGCTGGCCACGACCCATGGCCGGATCGCGGGGGAGGGGCTGGACGCCGCCGGCAGGCTCCGCCAGAAGAGGTCACCGGGGGCCAGGGCGCGGCGAAGGGGGCTCGCCGACGCCGCCCTGGCCGAGGTCCGGCGGCAGCTGCGCGACAAGACCGGCTGGGGGTCCCCATCGGGAGGGGCTCCGATGGGGTCCCCCTGGGAGGGCTCGGAGCTGGTGGGGGCCGAGCGGTGCCTCCCCAGCTCCAAGAGGGGTCATCGCTGTGGTGGCATCCAGGCCATCGGCCGGGCCGAGCGCTGGGGGTGCGACGGCGGTGGGAGCGCCGCCAGCGCGATGGCCACGCGGCGGTCGACCTGGCGAGGCCCTCGCCCGGGGCACCCCGTGAGGGGTGCCGCTTGAGCGCTATCGCTCTCTCTGCGGCAACGGTCGGTCAGAGGGCGTACGCCTGGCGGAGGTCGGACCGGCGGGCGCATATCGCTGCTCCCTCGGCCACGCAGGTCAACGGCTGCTCGGCGACCCGGACCGGGGCGCCGAACGCCCTTGCCATCACCTCGGCCAGCCCGGGCACCAGCGCCCCGCCGCCGAAGAGGAGCACTCCCTCCTGCAAGACGTCCATCACGGCCAGTGGCGGAAGCTCCTCCAAACACTCGGCCAGAGCCTCGGCGATCTCCTCCCCCACCGGGTCCAGGACCTCCCCCACCTCCTCAGCGGACATGGTGATCAGCCGAGGCTTCCCGGACTCGAGGTCCCGGCCTTCCAGGACCAGGGGACCGTTCGGCTCCCTCACGCTCATCCCCACGCTCTCGGCCGTGAGGTCGGCGACGACCAGGCGATGCTGCTGCCGGAGGTGACGGCGCAGGGCGAACGTCATCTCCTCGCCCGCGATCCGGCTGGAGCGCGAGGCGAGGACTTCCCCATAGCAGAAGGCCATCGCCTCGAACCGACCACCACCGGCATCGACGGCGAGATGGACCCGAGGCTCCATGGGGTCCAGGTTGCATCCGACCGCGCCCGCGATCGGTCCGGGGATCAGGGTCACACGACCGAAGCCGGCCTCTTCGGCGACCTCAAGCAACGCTCGTCGCTCGAGCGCGGTGGAGCCCGCAGGCGCCGAGAGCATGGCCTGGGGACGCATCCGATCCCACGGCCGCGGCGTGATCCGACGGAGCACCGAGGTGAGGTAGGCACGTGCCGCCAACAGGTCCGTCACGGCCCCGTCCCGGAAGGGGCGGACCACCGTCAAGCCGTTTCGAAGTCGGCCCTGAAGCTGCTGGGCCTCGAACCCGACCAGGACCGGCTCCGGCCGGTGGTCACCAGTTCGGACCACCATCAGCGAGGGCTCCTGCAGCACCAACCCCTGCCCGAGCCGGCACACCACCGTGCTGGTGCTGCCCAGGTCGATGCCGAAACGGCAAAAGGGCATTCCCCGCGCCTCCGTGCCAGACCCCACCCTGGTGTCCTTGCCTGCAACCAGTCTTCCAGCCTCGGCGGCTGGATTGCCAACCGCGAACTAGGGAGGCCTGCGGGGATGGCCTCTCAGAGGCCGGCCAACCGTTCCACCTCGCTCACCATGCCGGCGACGATGTCGAGACCGGCGTTCCAAAAGCCAGGGTCGCCGACGTCAACCCCCACCCGGCGGACAGCCTCATCGGGGGGCATCGATCCACCGAGGCCCAGGAAGTCAAGGTACGCGTCGACGAAGGTCGTGCTGCTTGCCTCCCGGTAGCGTCGGTAGATGGAGAGGGCCAGCAGGTTGCCGAAGGCGTATGCGTACACGTAGCCCGGCGTGTGCACGAAGTGCTCGACGTAGCTCCACCAGACCTCGTGCTCGTCGCTCAGGGTGAGCGAGTCTCCGAACATTGCCTGGAGGTGCCGCTGCCAGAGTTCGCCGATCCGCTCCGGTGCCAGCTCACCCTCGGTTCGGCGGGCGACGTGCACCGCGTCCTCGAAACGGTTCATCGCCACTTGCCGGAAGATGGTGGCGAAGGCGTCCTCCACCTGGTGGCAGAGCATCGAGAGCCGGACCTGAGGGTCGGGCTCTTGGGCCAGGATGGCGTCGAAGGTGAGGGTCTCCCCGAAGACCGAGGCCGTCTCCGCCAGCGTCAGCGGCGGGTGGTAGTCGAAGACGTGGTTGCGCTGCGCCGCCAGCACGTCGTGGAGGCCATGGCCCAGCTCGTGGGCCAGGGTGAGGGCGTCGTTGATCTGGCCGGTGAAGTTCATCATCACGAACGGGTGCAGGTCCGGGGTGGCGAAGGCGCAGTAGGCACCCCCCTCCTTGCCCTCGGCGACCGGGGCGTCGATCCAACGCCGGTCGAAGAAGTCCGCGATGATGGCCCCCGCCCGGGGGGAGAAACGCTGGTAGGAAGAGAGCACGAGGCCGCGGGCCTCGTCCCAGGTGATCTGCCGGCTGGCCGTCCCGACCGGGGCGTAGCGATCCCACTCGTAGAGCTGGTCTACCCCCAACAGTTGGCGCTTCACCCGGTAGTACCTGGCCACCAGGTCGTAGCGACCGGTGACCGCCTCCACCAGCGCCTGCACAGCCTCGTCGGAGATCTCGTTGGCGAGGTTGCGGGCGCTGATCCAGGTCGGGTACTTGCGCAGCCGATCGGAGATGGCCTTGTCCTGGAGGACGACGTTGAAGATGTAGGCTCGCGTCCGCAGGTCCCGTCGCAGCGCGTCGGTGATGGCATGACTGGCGCGCTCACGCACCGCGCGATCGCTGTCACGGAGCCGAGCCAGCGCCACGCTGAGGGGAGCCGGACCCTCGTCGAGGCCGACCTGGATCGCCGCGCACAGCTCCTCGTAGAGCCGGGTCCAGGCGCCGATGCTGGTGGGACTGATCTCCGTCAGCAGTCGCTCCTCGACCTCGCTCAGCTGGTGATCGCGGAAGCGACGCTCGACCTCAATCGCGTGCCGGTAGCGGGCGGACGCTGGGTCAGAGAAGAGACGGGCGCACTGCTCGTCGGTGAGCTGGGCCACCTCGAGGCCGAAGAACACCAGATGCTTGCCCCGCTCCGCCGCCGCCTCCCGGGTACGGGCCACCAGCCGTCCAGCGGCGTGATCTCGGGTGTTCAGGCTGTGCAGGAGGTGAGCGTAGAGCCCGGGCTTGGCGCTGTGCAGGTAGTGACGCTCCAGCTCCTCCATCATCGTGGCGAACTCGACCGGGCTGAGCTGGGCGATCCGACCCCGGTACCTGCGTTCGAACTCGCACGCGAACTCCAAGGCCTCCTGGAGGGTGGCCTCGATCGCCGGATCGTCCGGAGAGCGGTAGAGCTCGCTCAGGTCCCAACGAGCCTGCTCGGCGCCGGTCTCCGCGAGGACTCGAGCCATAGGAAAGCTAGGGTAACGACTTTCCCTGGAAGGGTGGCGAGACCTCGTTTCCGCCCCGCCTGGCGTGCCCAGGGCCTCCGCCTTGACCTCCGCCGAGCGGTGGGGGACGGGGCGCGGCTGGCAGGCCGGGTCAGGCCTGACCTACGACCCGTGAGATGACCTCGCTCAGGTTGGGCCCAGCCTTCCCGAACGGGGCCGTGCGCAGGCGGTGGGCGTACACCATCGGCGCGACCTCGACCACGTGGCTCAGGTCGACCCGGCCAGCGCGGTCGTACGCGGCCTTGGCCTGGGCCGCCCGCGCGCAGACCAGGTCGGAGCGGTGACCATCGACCTCCAGGGCGATGCTGAGCTGCGCGATCAGGCGGAGGATGTCACGAGACACCGTGACCTCGGGGTAGGTGGCGATCCCCTCGGCGATCCGTGCCCGGACCTCCTCCTCCTCCTCCTTGTGGCGCTCGTAGAAGGCCCCGGGGTCGTCCTCCCAGCTGGCTCGCTGCTCCACGATCGCCACCCGCTGCTCCAAGTCCCGGATGCCCTCGACGTCGACGCAGAGGCCGAAGCGGTCGAGGAGCTGAGGACGGAGCTCTCCCTCCTCGGGGTTCATGGTCCCCACCAGGATGAAGCGGGCGGGGTGGACGACCGAGACCCCCTCCCGCTCGACGACGTTGAC
>DATGLL010000259.1:0-7007 GCA_035294145.1 Candidatus Dormiibacterota bacterium
CCGGGCCGGGACGGGGAGCTTGCCCGACTGGAACCAGCGGTAGGCGGTCACGGGGTGGATGCCTTGCTCGCGCGCCCACTGCTTCAAGTTCATGGAAGTGGATTGTAGTGTATGGGCGCGTCAGCTGTTGTTAACCCCCTCGCACCGCCGCCGCTCGCTCGTGAGGTCGAGAGGTAGCCGAGCAGGCTCAGCTTGGGTAGGGCAACCGCGCCACCGAGGGCCGCTCGGTGTGGCGGGGAAGAGCACTGGACCGGCCCGTGCACGAGGCCGAGGTCGATCGCTGCGGCAAGACGCTGAAGGAGGTGATGGCGAGACACAGCCTGATCGAGCGAGGGGCGGCAGCGCGGCCCGAGCGCGACCGTGACAACGGACCTGGCAGCAGAGGCTCCCTCACGGGGGGGACACGATCGGCATGCCGAACAGCTCACATAGCTCGACAGCGCCAGGGAAGGTCGAGGGCATGGAGCCGGTGGCGCCCGTCATCGGCGAGCACCACCAACGCATCGAGCGCCCCCTGTACCAGCATCATTGGTGGCCGCCATCCCCGCCCGCCGGCGATGGGCAAGGGCCAAGCCTGGAGAGAAAGCTCCATGGGATCACCGTGCCCCGACATGCCACCACCAACGCGTCGGCCGCATCGGCGACGGTCCGTACGTCCATGGCAAGCCCAAGAGAGAGAGAGAGAGAGAGAGAGAGAGAAGGTGAGCAATTGACGGGGCAGATAGCCAGCGGCGGGTGAGGTCAACCTCAGACCGGACGTCCTGGAGGCGGCGAGGGCATGGGCCGCCCTGCCCCTGTCCGGTGGGTCGACTGGGCGGCCGGGCAGCTCAGCAGCCCGGGCCACGCTGCCGACCCAATCAGGAGCGGCACGGCGCCCCCAGCAAGAGCATGGCCATGGCGATGGCCAGCCCCGCCGGGACGGAGAGGCGGAGGGCCGCCCGGCGAGGCTCGCCGCGGGCAGACATCAGGCTCACGCCTGCGGCCATCCCCCACCGTCGGGTTGGATAAGCTGTAGTGGCTCACGCCCATGTCGGGCGACATCCCAGGGACCGGTAGCGGCACCGTGACACCGACCATGGAGATCCCAGCTGCGGCTTCGTCGCTTCAGTCTGCGCCCCGGCAGGAGGGGCGCCACCTCTTGCTCCTCCGTCTGGCCGGCGAGATGGGGGTCAAGTCGTCGCGCACGCGGCGAGCCTTCCTGCGTGTGCTGGTCGAGAACGTCCGCCGAGCCCTGCGGCAGGCCGGAGTCGAGGCGACGGTCCGGCCGGAGTGGAGCCGGCTCCTGGTCGAGACCGCCGCATCCGATGCCGCCCGGGACGCCCTGAGCCGCGTCTTCGGCGTGCACGCGGTCACCGAGGTGGTGGAGGTGGCCTACGCCAGCCTGGACGACCTGGTCTCGCAGCTCCTCCCCCGCTTCCAGCCGCTGGTCGGGGAGAAGGCCTTCGCCGTACGCCCGCACCGGACCCCGGAGACGCCCTTCACCTCCGAGGACCTCGCCCGCGCCTTGGGCGCAGCCCTGCTCCCCTTCGCAGCCAGGGTCGACCTCTCCCAGCCTGAGGTCGAGGTGCAGGTGTGGGCGGAGACGGGGCGGGCGTTCGCCGAGCTCGATCGCGTCCCTGGGCCGGGCGGGCTGCCGCTGGGCTGTGGCGGCAAGGCGTTGGCCCTGGTCTCGGGCGGCTTCGACTCCCCGGTCGCCGCGTGGCACGTGATGCGGCGGGGGGTGACGGTCGAGGTCTTGGTCTGCGACCTGGGCGGGTGCGGTCAGGTGGATGCTGCCCTGGTCACGGCCCGAGAGCTGGTCCGGCGCTGGGCGCCGGGGCAGGAGGTACCGGCCCACGTGGTCGACCTCGCCCCGCTGGTGGCTGCCCTCGTCGACCGGGTTCCTGGGCGCATGCGTCAGGTGCTGCTCAAGCGAGCCATGTACCGGGTGGGCGAGGTCCTGGCCCGAGAGATCGGCGCCGAGGCGCTGGTGACCGGCGAATGCCTGGGGCAGGTGTCGACCCAGACGCTCCGCAACCTGGCCACCTGTGAGGCGGTCTGCTCCCGCCCGGTGCTGCGGCCGCTGATCGGCCTGGACAAGAACGAGATCATGGAGCAGGCGCGCCGGCTCGGGACCTACGAGGCCTCCAGCCAGGTCCGGGAGCACTGCTCGATTGCCGAGGGGCAGGTGGTGACCCGAGCCTCGGTCGCGGGCGCGGAGGCGGCCGAGCGGCTGCTCCCCCAGGAGCTGACCAGCGATGAGTGGGCCGAGGCGGCGGTAGCGACCCGCAGGATCATCCCCTCCCTAGCCGACTGGCGCCCGGCCGCCCTTCCCGAGCACGTGGTCGACCGGGTACCGGAGGGGGCGATGGTGGTGGACGTGCGCGAGCCGGAGGAAGGCCCCTCTGTCGGTGAGCTCCGTCTGCCCTTCAGCCGCGCGCTCGACTCCCTGGCCGAGCTCCCCCCGGATCGTCCCTACCTGCTCGTCTGCGCTCGTGGCCACCGATCCGACCTGCTGGCCCGCCAGCTCCGCGACCGCGGTTACACGGCCTTCAGCCTGGCGGGCGGGGTGGGCCAGCTGCGTGCCGCCCTCGAGGGCCGACGGCCTGCCGGCGCCCGACCCGGTTGAGCTGGCCGTGGCCGGGCCCAGCGGTCGCCTCCTCCGCCGGCGGCGACGCGGACGCCCGGCCGGGGCGAGGCAGGAATGGCAGCTTGACAGGGGGAGAGGCGGCATCCCAGCATGACCGCACGACCGGGCCGCGGTGGAGGGCACCATCCCAGGCGACCTCCGCACCGGCACGGGAGGCGTACCGAGAGGCAGGCGACGTGAAGGTGGTGGTTGCCGGAGGAACTGGGTACATCGGCTCGGCCCTGCTGCGGGCGCTGCACCAGGCTGGGCATGAGACGGTGGTGCTCACCCGCCGCCCGCCGCAGGCGGTGTCGGGGCTCCCGAGCTCGGCCCGGGCGGTCCGCTGGGACGCCACCACCTCGGACGCGCGGCTGACCGCCGCCCTGGAGGGGGCGGGGGCGGTGGTCAACCTGGCCGGGTCCAACATCGGCGCCTGGCCGTGGACGCCAGGGCGGCGGGCCGAGATCCTGGAGAGCCGGGTGCAGGCCACCCGGGCGCTGGTCAGCTCGTTGAGGGAAGGGGGGGCTCCCCGTCCCGCTCTCATCAACGCCTCCGGGATCGACTACTACGGGGACCGGGGGGAGGAGGTGATCGACGAGGAGAGTGCCCCCGGGACCTCCTTCCTGGCTCGGGTCTGCGCGCAGTGGGAGGAGGCCGCCCGGGAGGCGGAGCGACTCGGTTGCCGGGTGGTGATGATGCGCACCGGCCTGGTGCTCTCCCGGGACTCCCCCACCTTGCGCCTGCTGGCATTGCCATTCCGGCTCTTCGTCGGCGGCCCGGCCGGGAGCGGGCGTCAGTGGGTGTCCTGGGTCCACCTGGACGACGTCGTTGGCCTGTACTTGCTGGCCATCGAGGACGTCACGCTGAGCGGCCCCGTGAACGTGGTCGCGCCGGACCCACGACGCAACGCCGAGCTGGCCGCCGAGCTGGGCCGGGTGCTCGGCCGCCCCTCCTGGTTGCCGGTGCCGGCATCGGTCCTGCGCCTGGTGCTGGGGGAGCAGGCGGACCTCCTCCTGCACGGCCGCAGGGTGGAGCCAAAGGTGGCGCTCGCCCGTGGCTACGCCTTCCGCCGGCCCTCTCTGGCCGACGCCCTCCGCGTCTCCCTGCCGGGGTAGGATCGTCGCTCGGGATGGGCTCGTCGCGCCGCTGGCTCCCGGGCGCGCGGACCGTACGCCGTCGTCTCGGCCCCGCCGCCCTCCGTGCGCCGGCCCCCCTGCTGGACCCGGCGTGCCCGCTCCAGAGGGCGGGCCGGTGATCCGGTCGGTCGACGTGGTCGTCGTGGGCGCGGGGGTGATCGGGGCCTCGATCGCCTACCACCTCGTGCTTCGCCAGCTGCGGGTGGCCATCTTCGACCAACCCGAGGCGCCCCTCCCCCCCAGCGCCTCCTGGGCCAGCGCGGGGAGCCTGCGCTCGCAGGGACGCGATCCCCGGGAGTGGGGCCTGGCCCTGGAGGCCAGCCAGCGCTGGCCGCTGCTCAACGAGGAGCTGGGGGCTGACACCGGCTTCCGTGCCACCGGCCACCTTCACGTGGTCGAGCGCCCGGAGCAGGTGGACGCCCTCCGCGCCAGGGTGGCCCGGGAGCGGGCAGCCGGGCTCGCGGTCGAGCCGGTGGGCGAGGCGGAGCTGCGCTCGCTGGCCCCCGCCCTGGCTCCGAGCGTGATCGCCGGGGCCTACTCGGAAGGCGACGGCCAGGCCGACCCACGGGCCACGACCAGAGCGCTGCTCTCCGCCGCCCGCCGCCGCGGCGGCTCCTTCCATCCCTGGCGCGTGGACGCGCTCCGCCTCAGCGCCGGCCGCGTGATCGGGGTCACGGCCGGGATCGAGCAGGTGGCGGCCGGGCAGGTCGTGCTCGCGGCGGGCTCCTGGAGCCCCCGGCTGGCCGCCGCCGCCGGCCTGGAGCTGCCGATCCAGCCACGCGCCTCCCAGGTGCTGCTCACCGACGCCGCCCGCCCCGCCCTGCGGCCGACCATCACCGCCGAAGGCCGGGCGCTCTCGCTGGAGCAGCTCCCCGGCGGCGAGTTCCTGATCGGCGGCGGCTGGACGGCCCGGATGGACCCCGAGCGGCACACCTGCCGGGTGCTGGAGGAGAGCGTCCGCGGGAGCTGGGAGACCGCCCGCACGCTCCTACCGACGTTGGCCGAGCAGCGCCTCGCCTATCGATGGTGCGGGATCGAGGCCCAGAGCGCCGATGGCGTGCCCGTGATCGGGGCCAGCGAGCTGCCCGGCCTCTACCTCGCCACCGGCTTCTCCAACCACGGCCTCCAGCTCGCCCCCGCGGTCGGGAGGGCGGTGGCGGCGGCCCTGTGCGGGGAGCGGCCAGCGGCCCTGGCACCGCTCTCCCCGGCTCGCTTTCGATCCCCGGTCTGAGCGAGCCCTGGCAGCGGCCGGTCAAGTGTGCTAGATATCTTCACCCGTGCTCCTGGGTTGGCCACGCCGGGAGTGTCGATGGCTGCGGGACGGTGGCCGGAGGCCCCTCGCTGAGGGGGAGGTGATCGTATGCCTTCGTTCCCTGGATCCGCCCACTGGGTGGACCTCGTTCCGGAGATCGCTCGCCGGCAACGGGTCCGGGCCGCCGTGGCAGCGACGGTCGGCACCTCGATCGAGTGGTACGACTTCTTCCTCTACAACACCGCCGCCGCCCTTGTCTTCCCAGCCCTGTTCTTCCGCCACGAGGACCTCCTCTCCGGGCTCCTGATCGGCTTCACGACCCAGTTCGTCGGCTTCGTGGCCAGGCCGGTGGGGGCCTTCATCTTTGGCCACTTCGGGGATCGCATCGGCCGCAAGGCGACGCTGATCGCGACCCTGCTGCTGATGGGCCTCTCCACCGCCGCCATTGGCCTGCTGCCCGCCTCCATCGTCACCGGCCTGACCGCGGGCCTCCTCCTCTCCGTGCTCCGCATCCTCCAGGGCATCGGCGTCGGCGGGGAGTGGGGCGGTTCGGTGCTGCTCTCGATGGAGTGGGGCAGCAACGAGCGACGCGGGCTCAACGCCAGCTGGCCTCAGGTCGGGGTGCCGGTGGGCTTGATCCTCGGCAACGGGGTGATGCTGCTCTTCAGCGCCCTCTCCGGCTCCGGCTTCTGGGTCTGGGGATGGCGGGTTCCGTTCCTGCTCGGGCTGGCCCTGGTCGCGGTGGGCCTGTACATCCGGCTCGGCATCCTGGAGACCCCTCCCTTCACCCGGCTGCTGGAGCAGCGTCGGGTGGCGACCCGCCCCCTGGTCGAGGCCATCACCCGCTACCCGGTGGAGATCGTGCTGAGCGCCCTGGTGCGCACCTCGGAGCAGGCTCCCTTCTACCTCTACACCTCGTTCCTGCTCTCCTACGCGACCGGACGGCTGAGCTACAGCCGCAACTTCATGCTCCTCTCGGTGATGGTGGCCGCCGGCCTCTCCCTCTTCACGGTGCCGGTCGCCGGGTACCTCTCGGACCGGTACGGACGCAAGCTCCTCTACGCGATCGGGGCGGTGGGCTCGGCCCTGTTCGCCTTCCCCTACTTCTTGCTCCTGGGCTCGGGGGTGGCGGCACTGGCCATGCTGGCGGTGATCGTCTCCCTCATCACCCACGACCTCCAGTACGGGCCTCAGGCCTCGCTCATCGCCGAGTCCTTCACCGGCCGCCTGCGCTACAGCGGCGCCTCGCTCGGCTACCACCTGGCCTCGATCATCTCGGGCGGCCCCGCGCCGCTGATCGCGGCCGCGCTCCTGGCCGCCTCGGGGACCAGCACCGGGATCGCGGTGTACCTCATCGTCTGCTCCCTGGTGACGCTGGTCGCCCTGGCCCTCCTCCCCAACCGGCAGGGCATGGACCACGCCCTCGAGTACGACGAGGCCGACGTCAGAGCGGAGCCGGACCTCCCCTCGGCGTGGTGGCCGCGTCCCGGCCGCCCCCGGGTGCTCTCCGGAGGCCACCGCTCGCAGCCGCCAGGGTAGCCCTTCCAGAGCCGGCGCCAGCGGCCCCAGGGCGAGGTGGCTCCTCTCACCCGGGCCGGTCGTGGTTCGGCTGCGCTCTAGAGGCGTGCCGGAGGACGAGGGAGGACCGGCTCCGGTCGAGGGCAAGGGGGCCCCACCTTGTCGCCTACGACCTCGGTCGGCTCCTGACGTTCAGCGATGGCGTCCTCGCCATCGCCGTCACCTGCTGGCGCTCAGCATCCCGGTGCCTGACCTCCCCTCCGGCCTACCCCCGACCGCCCGGGGCGAGGTCCCCTGCACGCCCTGGTCGGCTTTCCCCTCGGCTTCGCCCCGGTCGGCATCGCCAGCCACGCCCTCGATCAGGGCCTGATCTCGCTGGCCGCCTGGCCGATCCAGCTCCGCCTCACCCGGCATCGGGGGAGGGGCGTGGCCGGACACGCTCTCGAGCCTGGCCGTCGCCCTCGTCCTCCTTGGCTCTCTCGCCATCGCCTCC
>DATGLL010000260.1:0-16083 GCA_035294145.1 Candidatus Dormiibacterota bacterium
TTCGGCAACGACATCGGCTCGCAGACCTTCGTGCCCCCGGCCGTGGCGGCCATCAAGAAGCTGGGCGCGACCCTGACCATCAACCAGGCGCTCGCCTTGGGCCAGGCCTCGTATCGGACCGAGGTGGAGAAGCTCCTGGCCACCAACCCTCAGGTGATCCTCACCGAGGCACTCGGCTCCACCGATGCCACCTACCTGGCGGAGCTGAAGCAGCTGCATGGCGGCATGATCCCGATCATCGGCTCCTCGGCCACCGTCGACCCGACCTGGTTCCAGGCGGTGTCGGCCGCCATCGGGACCGATGCCCTGGTGAGCTCCTACCAAGCCAACAACGAGCCGACGACCTTCAACGGCCCAGGCTACCAGCAGTTCAAGAAGCTCCTGGCCGCCTCCGCCTCGCAGTTCGCCAGCGCGCCCAAGTACGCCACCCACCCTCCCACCCTGCACCTCTACGACGGGATCATCATGACCGCCCTGGCCATGGTCGCCGCCAAGAGCACCGATCGCACGGTCTACAACCCCTGGATCGTGAAGATCGGGAACGGCACCGCCGGCGCTAGCGTGGTGTACACGTACGGGGACGGGGTGAAGGCCCTGCAGAACGGCAAGGCCATCCGCTTCGTGGGCGCCGGAGGGCCCACCCACTTCAACCAGTGGAACAACTCCCAGGGCGGCTACATCGTGGTCCGCTACACCCCCACCGGCGACACGGAGACGGTTGGCCAGCTCACCCAGGCCCAGATCGACCACATCGCCTCCGAGGCGGGGGTCTGACGCAGGATCGGGGAGGATCGGGGAGCCGGTGCACATCTACCTCTCCGCGTTCGGGTTCGGGCTCGTGAGCATGGCGGTGATCGCCATTGGGGCGGTCGGCTTCACCATGCAGTTCGGCATCGCCAACCTGATCAACCTCGCCTATGGGGATGTCATGGCGGCCTCTGCGTTCGTCGCCTACGGCATCAACCACGCCGGCGCCAGCATCTGGCTGGGATTGTTGGCCAGCGTGGCGTTCGGCGCCGGCATCTCCCTGGTGCTGAACCGGGCCCTCTACGCCCCCTTCCAACGTCGGGGGACCTCGCACCTCGGCATGGTGATCGTGGCCCTGGCAGCGGCTCTGATCATCTCCAACGTGTTGCTGGCCATCGTGGGGCCGGATGACGTCTCCTACCGAATGTCGAGCGGACCCGTGATCCACCTGGGGGACGTGGTGCTGACCTCGGTGCAGGTCGCGATCATCGTCATCGCTGTGGGCGTCATGCTCGGTGTCCACCTGTTGCTGACCTCCACCCGCCTGGGGAAGGCCATGCGGGCGACCGCGGCCGATCCGACGCTGGCCCGGAGCTGTGGCATCCCCACCGCCCGCGTCATCGACGCGGTCTGGCTCATCACCGGAGCCCTCTGCGGCCTGGCGGGCACGGTGGCGGCCATGAACTCGGAATCGTTCGCGGCGAGCAGCGGCTCCGGCTACCTGATCACGATCCTGGCTGCGGCCGTGCTCGGCGGCGCCGGTCAACCCTACGGGGCCATGCTGGGAGCGGTGCTCATCGGCGAGGCGACGGAGCTGAGCGCGGCCGCGCTCTCCCCCGAGTACAAGGAGGTGGTCGCCTTCGTGATCCTCGTGATCGTGATGATCCTCCGTCCCCAGGGGCTGCTGGCCAAGCTCGGGGTGCTCGAGGCGGCGGGATGACGTACTACCTGACCACGCTCCTCGTCTACGCAGGTGTCGACGTCATCGCCTGCGTCGCGCTCAACCTCCAGTTCGGGGTCTCGGGTCTGGTCAACTTCGGCTTCATCATCTTCCAGGCGGTCGGAGCCTACACCGCAGCCGTGCTCTCCATGCCTCCCGACACCGCCAACGGCGGCTTCCAGCAGTACATCCTGGGGCTCAAGCTTCCCTTCCCGATCCCATGGCTGGCGGCCACAGCGGCGGGAGGGCTGCTCGCGATCCCGATCGGGTTGGTCGTGCTCCGGCGCCTGCGCAGCGACTACCAGGCCATCGCCATGCTGGTGATCTCGGTCATCGCCAACACCCTGGTCACCAACATCCGCCCCTTCCTGAACGGGGCCGCTGGCCTCTCCTTGGTCCCGGCTCCCCTCTCGGAGCACCTCGACAGCGGCTCACTCGCCTACCAATGGCTCTACGTGGCGCTGACCGTCCTCTGCTGCTGGCTCGTGCTCGTGGTCGCGAACCGGATCGTCAACTCCCCCTACGGCCGGACCCTGCGCGCGATGCGCGAGCGGGAACGGGCCGCGGCCGCCCTGGGCAAGAACCTGGTTGCCCTCAAGCTCACCATGTTCGTGGTCGGGGGATCGGCGGCGGCCCTGAGCGGCGCCATCCTGGTCGGGTTCATCGGGCTCTGGGCGCCGGCCAGCTGGCTCTACCCGGAGACGATCGTCATCTTCGCCGCCATCATCGTGGGAGGGCGGGGCAACAACCTGGGGGCCATCCTCGGCGCCCTGCTGGTGCCGGTCGGGTTCGAGGAGGCAACTCGATTCCTCCCCCAGATCGGCCCGCCCGGGCTCATCCCGGCCATGCAGTGGGTGGCGATCGGGCTGCTCATCATCGGATTCTTGTGGTTCCGCCCGCGTGGGATCTTGCCCGAGCCCCGACGGCGCGTCGAGGGGGAGGCGTGAGCCACGTGGGGGCAACCGGGAGGGGGGAGAGGTCGGCCTCCAACCCACCCCGCTCCGAGCTCGGCCCCCTGCTGGTAGCCCAAGGCGTGGAGCGCCACTTCGAGGGGGTGCGGGCGGTCGACGGGGTCTCGATCGAGATCGCCCAAGGGCGGATCACCGGTCTGATCGGTCCGAACGGGGCCGGGAAGTCGACCCTCCTGGCCGTGCTGGCGGGCACGTTGCCGGCATCCGCGGGCAGGATCTGGTTCGACGGTGAGGAGGTGACCAGGCTGCCAGTCCATCGGCGGGCGCGACGCGGACTGGTGCGCACCTTCCAACTGTCCAGCGAGTTCGCCGAGCTCACCGTCCTCGAGAACCTGCTGGTGGCGGCGCCCAACCACCGCGGGGACTCGCTGCTGGGGGCGCTCCTCGGGCGGCGATACTGGGGAGAGGACGAGCGTCGGCTCGTCGAGCAGGCACGCGAGCTCCTCGACCGTTTCGGCATGCGCGGGCAGGAATCCGAGTACGCAGGGAACCTGAGCGGCGGCCAGAAGCGTCTGCTGGAGGTGATGCGCGCGCTCATGCTGCGGCCACGGTTGCTGCTCCTGGACGAGCCCATGGCCGGTCTCCATCCGACCGTGGTCCGGCAGATCTCCGCCTATCTCGAACGCCTGCGCGACGAGGGCCTGACCATCCTCATGGTCGAGCATGAGCTGGGCACGGTCGAGCGGCTCTGCGACCCGGTGATCGTGATGGCCCAGGGGCGCGTGATCGGGCAGGGACCGATGCCGCTCCTACGCCGGCGGCGCGAGATCATCGATGCCTATCTCGTTGGCTGACGTACGGCACGGCCGGCAGCCGCTGCTGGTCGTGGACCGGGTGACGACGGGCTACGGAGGGGCCGCCGTCGTCCGGGGGGTCTCTCTGCGGGTGGACGCCGGCGAGGTGGTGGCGATCATCGGGCCGAACGGGGCCGGCAAGAGCACCCTGCTGAAGGGCTTGGTTGGGATCCTGCGGATCACCGAGGGCCGGGTCCTTCTGGAGGAGCAGGAGGTCACCAACTGTAGCCCCGAGGAGCTCGCCCGGCGTGGGGTGGGGTACGTGCCGCAGGTCGGAGACGTCTTCGAGCCGCTGACGGTGGCGGAGAACCTGGAGATGGGGGGGTATCTGCTCGAGCCGCGGCTGATCCGCCAGCGTATGCGCGTGGTGTGCGAGGTCTTCCCCTCCTTGGCCTCCATGCTGCGCCGGCGCGCGGACAAGCTGAGCGGAGGGGAGCGGAAGATGCTGGCCATCGGTCGGGTGATGATGCTCGATCCCCGGGTGATGATCCTGGACGAGCCCACTGCCAACCTCGCTCCCCGACTGGCCGACGCGCTGCTGCGTGACCAGGTACGGCGTCTGGCCGACCTCGGGAAGGCGGTGTTACTGGTCGAGCAGCGGGCCAGGGCCGCCTTGGAGGTGGCCAACTGGGCATGCGTTATGGTCTCAGGAGCTGTCAGGCTGGAGGGGCGCCCGGCCGACCTCCTTGGCCGGCGCGACTTCGAGGAGCTGTTCCTGGGAGCGGAGGTGCAGGAGGTGCCCCTCGAGGGGGCCGACAGAGCCAACGACAGAGGTGAGGCATGAGGCTGTTGATGTTTCGAGGCGACGGCGGGCGGCGGCTGGGAGCGCTCCGCCCGGGCAGTCAGGACGAGGTCGTGGACCTGCGCGAGCTGGCCGCGGCGGTCGGTGCCCCGGCCCCACCGCCGGATCTCCTGTCCCTCATCGATGGGGGCGAGGAGGCGCTGGCCGCGGTGCGTCAGCTGCTGAGCCGCCTGGAGAAGGCTCCCGTCGCCCCGGCCCTGCGACGGCTGGAGGACCTGACGGTGCTGGCGCCCCTGGACCCACCCCGAGGCAACATCCTCGCCATCGGCCGAAACTACGCCAAGCATGCGGAGGAGGGGGCACGCGCCCGCGGCACCGAGGTGGGGCCGCCCACCATCTTCACCAAGGCGATCACGAGCATCGCGGGACCGTATGACGAGATATCGGTGGACCCCCAGGTCAGCGAGCAGATCGACTGGGAGGTCGAGCTCGGCGTCGTCATCGGCCGGGCCGGCGTGAACATCCGTCGTGAGGAGGCCCTTGACCACGTCTTCGGCTACACGGTCATCAACGACGTGAGCGCGCGGGACATCCAGCACGGTTGGGGCGGGCAATGGTTCAAGGGCAAGAGCCTCGACGGCTCCTGCCCGTGCGGACCGTGGGTCGTGACCCGAGACGAGATCCCCGATCCTCAGGACCTGCGCCTGCGGCTGAGCGTGAACGGGGTGATCAAGCAAGACGCCACCACCCGGGACATGATCTACCCCGTGGACGCCCTGATCGCCTGGCTGTCGGTGGGCATGACGCTCCTGCCGGGTACGCTCATCGCCACCGGCACCCCCGAGGGGGTGGGGTTCGCCCGCACCCCGCCCGAGTTCCTGCGCCCGGGGGACGTGTGCGAGGCCGAGGTAGAGGGCGTGGGCACGATCCGCAACCCGGTGGTCGCAGCTCGCACCCCCCTTCCCGGCCCTGCCCGTCCATAGGGCTTGGGAGGCTGCCCGGGCCCCTCACCGGGCAGCCTCCCTGCTCACCGGTCGTCGACGAAGAAGGCGGCGCCGAGCAGGCCAGGGCCGGTGTGCACCCCCATGGCCGGGGTGAACTCCGAGAGTTCCAGTTCCGCCTCGGGCACCGTTTCCCGCAGGCGCTCGGTAAGCTGCTGGGCCACCTCCAGGGCGTCGGCGTGGAAGACGGTGCAGCGCAGGCCCTCCCCTCGGGCTCCGGCGCCCTGCTCGGTGGCTCCGTGCGTGATCTCGGCCTCGAGGGCCTGGATGGCAGCTCGCCAACCACGCACCAACTTGACCAGCCCTAGCCGGCCACCGGTCAGGCGCCCGAGCGGCATGACCCGGAGCACCGACGTCCCCCAGGAAGCGAGCTGGGGGATGCGCCCGCTCCGGGCGATGTGCTCGAGGCTGCCCAGCACCCCCAGGACCTGAGTCCGACGCGAGAGCTCGCGGACCCGCTGGGCGACCTCCTCCAGCAGCGAGCCACCTCTCGCCGCCCTGGCTGCGTCCTCGGCCAGCAGGCGGAGCCCTCCGGCCGCGGTCCCGGAGTCGATGACCTCCACCCGACGGCCGAGCGCCATAGCGGCGGCGGACGTGGCCGCCTGGTACATGCTGCTGATCGAGGAGGCCACGGTCAGGCAGAGGACGTCCCCAGGAACCGCCTGGAACGCTTCCAGGTAGTCGCCCGGCGTCGGCGCCGAGGTGGTGTGCTGGGCCTTCGTCTCCCGGAGGGAACGATAGAACTCGGTGGGCGAGATGTCGATCAGGTCACGATAGCTACGGCCGTCGACGACGATGCGCATGGGGACGACCGTCACCCCAAGCTCACGCGCCTCATCCGGTCTCAGGCACGTGCTGCTGTCGACCACGATCCGCACGGGATACGTCTTCTTCATTGGCTCTATGGGGTGGCTGCCGGAAACGGACAACCGGGGTCGCTCACGCCCCTCGGTCGGAAGCGACCGACCAGTCAGTCGGTAGGATACCCGGTGACCGCAGAGCGATGGCCGATGGACTCGACCGACCGACCCCGGCCCAGCGACGGGCGATGGAGACGCGGAACCTCATCCTCCGAGCCGCTGCTCGGGTCTTCGCCCGCCACGGCTACGGCCGCGCCACGATGGACCAGATCGCCTGCGAGGCCGGGACCTCCAAGGGCGCCCTGTACCACCACTTTGCCACCAAACGAGCCCTGTTCGATGCGCTCATCGCCGAGCGCATCTCGGCCTTCCGAGCCCTGGATGAGCTGACCGCGGAGTCAACCTCGCTCCGCGAGCTTTTGGACCAGGCCGTGGGGTTTGCCCTCAGCTGGTACCGCTCTCATCCTGAGTACGTCGCGCTCTCCCTGGAGTCACGTCTGCAGGCCGGGCGGGCGGCCGAGGGACCGATCGCCGAGTACCTCGCCGAGGCAAGGACCAGCATCGAGAGTTTCCTGCGCTCTGCCCTCCGGCGCTTTGGTGGGCAGCCCTGTTGCGACCAGTTCGCGGTCCTGGTCCTCGGTCTGGTGGAGGGGGTCTGCCTCCAGTGGAGCGCGGATCCCGAGCGTGTCGACCTCGATGCCCTCCGAGAGCCGCTCGTGGAGGCCTTGGAACGCTTCCTTGATCGGCAGGCAGGCAGGCACGACGCCAGCGCGCCGATCACCGGTCGGCCGACCTCGGCCTGAGGGACAGCTGGTCATCCGGCGCGGAAGCCCCCGGGGTGGGGTGGCGGCCACCTTGAGGAGACCCGCGCCACCGAGTCTGCTCTCGCCGCCGGCGTCTCACTCGCTGTGGATCGGCGCAGTCCGTCGGTGGGCCGGAAGGTCAGGAGCGATGAGGCGGCCCCATGGCAGGCCGTCCGCCGATGGATGGGATGGAGAAGGGCCTGGAGGGCGTGGCGCTGGGAGGGGCCATAGCCGGTGCCGCGCTGCCAGCGGCGCCAGGTGACGGAGGGCCAGGCTCGGGCGAGGAGACGGGCGGCGTGGGGGGCGTGCCCCCGAGCAGCGGCCCGAGGGAGGCCGACGGCACGGTGCTCGCCGGGCTGGCGCGTGCTGGGGGCGACGGCGGCGGGGCAGGCCAGGGACGCCGGGGTGGGGGAGCGGACGCGGCCATCTCCGAGCTCGGCGAGCCGGCGGGCGGCCGACGCCGGCGCGGGGCAGGCTGGTGAAGAGGTGGCCATCGGCGTGCGGGGCGCGCTGCCCTTGGATTCGCTGGGGGGCCGGAGCTGCCCGACCAGGGGGCTCGGGGCGGCCGGGAGCGCACGGGGGAGGGGACCCGGTCGACGCGGCGGTTGACGTGCGTCGGCAGGGGGACGCCAGCAGGGGACGATGACGGCTCGGTGTTGGTCGAGGGGGGAGCGTGCCCTTGACAGGTTGGACCCCCATGTCTAGCATGGGACAATCGTTTGTGCACGGCCCATGCAATCGGCTAGGGAGGCCGGGGGAGAGTGTGATGCAGCGAAGGTTGCTGGGCAGCGCGGTTGCCATCGTGGCCACGGTGCTGGTGGCGTGCGGAGGGGGCGGTGGTGCCCAGGGTGGGCAGAGGCCGATCGTGATCGGGGTCTCGGTTTCCTTGAGCGGCGACTTCTCCGGGGATGGCAAGGCGCTCGAGCAGGGCTACCAGCTGTGGGCGGATGATGTGAACGCGGCCGGAGGCCTGCTGGGCAGGAAGGTGGAGTTCAAGTTCGTCGACGACGACAGCAGCACCCAGCAGGTGGTCACCAACTACCAGAACCTGATCACCGCCGATCACGTGGACCTCACTTTCGGTCCCTTCTCAAGCTTGCTCACCATTCCCGCCTCCACCGTCGCCGCGCGCTACGGATATGCCTTCCCTGAGCCAGCTGGGGGAGGCCCACAGGTCTTCAGCCGGGGGTTGAAGAACCTGTTCTTCGTGCAGCCGGCGCCAGTCGAGGACAACCTGGTGAGCTACGTTCGCTGGCTCCTCTCCTTGCCAGCGGGGGAGCGACCGACGACCGCGGCCTACGCCACCCAGGACGACCCCTTCACGCAGCCTCAGCTGGACAAGGCCCGGCAGCTGTTGGAGGCGGCCGGCGTCAGGACCGTGTACTCCAAGGTCTATCCCGCCGAGACCTCCGACTACACGCCGTTGGCGTTGGCCGTCGCCCAGTCCCACGCTGATGTGGTGCTCCTGGGCACCCAGCTGCCGGACGCGGTCGCCTTCGTCCAGACGTTCATCCAGCAGCACTACAATCCTCGGTCCCTCATCGAGACGACCGGGCCTGACCAGGGCGCCCAGTTCTCGGACAAGATCGGGCTGGCGAACACCGAGGGCATCATGGTGCCGTCGGGGTGGTGGTCGAGCGCCAGGACCTACCAGAACGCCCGCTTTGTGAAGGAGTTCATCGCCAAGTACGGTGGAACCCCCGGCTCCATCAGCGCCGACGCGGCCGAGGCCTACAGCGTGGGGCAGGTGGTGGCCGAGGCCGTCAACCGCATCCATAGCCTCGACAACGCCAAGCTGATCCAAGCGCTGCACTCGGGGACCTTCAACACCGTGCAGGGGAAGATGTCATTCGACTCGGCCGGCCGTCCCCAGGGCCAGGGCACCTTCCTCGTGCAGTGGCAGCACGGGCAAACCGTCCCCGTCTACCCGGCCGCGATCGCCATCGCCAAACCCGAGTACCCCAAGCCAGCCTGGAGCTGAGGTGGGCCCCAGCCTGATCATCGGCGCCGCCGCCTTGGGCGTGCTCACCGGCGGCGTCTACGCGTTGATGTCCTCCGGCCTGGCCCTGATCTTCGGGGTCATGCGGATCATCAACGTGGGCCACGGGGCCATGGTCGTGCTGGGCGCCTACCTGAGCTTCGTGCTCCTGAGGGACTGGGGCGTGGACCCGTTCCTCGGCTTGGTCGTCACCATGCCGATCATGTTCGGCCTGGGGGTGGTCCTGGAGCTGGTCTTCGTGCGACCGTTGCGAGCCGACCGCGAGGCGCTCTCGGTGCTGGTGACCTACGCCCTGGCCCTGGGCATCGAGGGAGTGCTGGGGTACCTGTTCAGCGCCGACTACCGGCAACTCAGGGTCTCCTACGACACCGCCAGCTTCGCCATCGGCGACTTTCGGATCACCTGGGTCTACGTGTACGGCTTCCTGCTGGCAGTCGCCATGCTGTTGGCGCTGTTCGGGCTCCTCTACCGAACCAGGTTCGGGGCGGCGGTGCGGGCGACCATGCTGAACCGCACCGGGGCCCAACTGGTTGGGATCGACGTCGAGCGGGTCTCGGCCATCGCCTTCGGGATCGGGATGGCGACGGCGGCGGCGGGGGGCACCCTGTTCGGGATCACCACCGCCTTCAACCCTGACAGTCACTACGACCTCATCTCGCGCCTGCTCACCATCATCGTGCTGGGCGGCCTGGGGAGCCTGCGCGGCGCGATCGTGGCTTCCCTGGGCATGCTGGTGGTGGAGGACGTGGCCTCGGTCCTGATCTCGCCCACATGGGCAGACTTCACCTTCTTCGTCATCCTGGTCGTGGCCCTGGTCGTCCGCCCCCAGGGGCTCTACGGGGTGCGGGTCCGGGGGGCGGCGTGATCGCGATGGACGTCCTGAGGCGGAGACGGTGGGTGCGTCTTTCGGGCCTGGCCCTGTTGCTGGGCGTGGCCGTCGCCTTCCCCATCGGGCTGCCCGGCCCGGCCACGGTCAACGTCGGGGTCTTCACGTTGATGTACGTGGGGCTGGCCACGGCCTGGAACATCGTAGGTGGCTACACCGGCTACATCTCGCTCGGACACGCCGGCTTCTTTGGCTTCGGTGCCTACGCGCTGGGGCTGATCGTGACCCGAGCTCACGTCCCGGCCGGGGTGGACGTCTTCCTCCTGGTGCCACTGGCCGGCGTGGCCACGGCCCTCTTCGCCATCCCGGTGGGCTGGATCGCGCTTCGCACCCGGGAGGCGACGTTCGTGATCGTCACCATCGCGGTCATGTTCATGCTCCAGATCCTCGCCACCAACCTGCGCGGGCTCACCGGTGGATCCCAGGGCCTGGCCTTCCCGGTGCCGGGGTGGGGCGCGGCCTTCGACGTGCCCTTCTACTACGCCATGCTGGCCCTGGCGGCCACCTCCCTGACGGTGTCCTGGAGCATCCGACGCTCGCGGTTCGGGCTGGGGCTGCTGGCCATCCGGGACGATGAGGATCGGGCCCGATCGCTCGGGGTCCGCACCGAGGTCTCCAAGCTGGCCGCCTTCGTGGTCTCGGTCGCCCTAGTAGGGATGATCGGGGGAGTGTACGGCTACTACGTGACCTACATCTATCCCCAGTTTGTGATCGACCCTCTGATCGGGATCGCGATGGTGCTCATGGCCTTCCTGGGCGGCATGGGGACGTTGGCCGGCCCGGTGGTGGGCGCCCTCATCCTGGAGCCAGCCCAGCTTTACTTCCCCTACGGCCTCGGGCAGAGCCGGCTGTACCTGGTCGTCTACGCCGCCGTCTTCCTGATCGTGATCCTGCTCCTCCCCCGAGGCGTCGTCCCCACCCTGGGGGACTGGCTCGAGCAATGGCGATCCCACCGGCTCGCGGAGGCCCAGGACCGCCCCCGGGGCGACGAGGCCGTCGTCGGGTGAGCCTCCTTCGCTGCCAGGAGCTGACCAAGCGCTTCGGCGGGATCGTGGCCCTCGACGGATGCTCCTTGGAGGTAGCGGAGGGGGAGATCATGGGGCTGATCGGTCCCAATGGCTCTGGGAAGACCACCCTCTTCAACCTGGTCACCGGCTTCGTGCGCCCTGACCGGGGCGAGGTCCTGTTCGGCCAGGGGCGGATCACGGGCCTGGCCCCGGACGAGGTCTTCCGGCGCGGGATCGGAAGAACCTTTCAGCTCCCTCGGATCTTCCCCCGGCTCACCGTCGTTGAGAACCTCCTGCTCCCGGCAGCCGGGTCCCAAGGGCGGGGATCGACGGAGAGCAGCAGATCCAGGCGCGAGCGCGCGCTCTCGCTGCTGGAGCTGCTCGGCCTGGCCAGCCATGCCTCTCGGCCGGCCGGGCGGCTCTCCTATGGACAACGAAAGCTGCTGGAGCTGGGCACCGTGATGATGGGAGAGCCTCGCCTGGTCCTCCTGGACGAGCCGGCAGGGGGCGTCAACCCGGCCCTGCTGGAGATCATCGGCGCCCGGATCGTGGAACTCAACCGACAAGGGACGACCTTTCTGATCGTGGAGCACAACCTGGGCTTCGTGATGGGCCTGTGCCATCGGGTGGTGGTGCTCGACCACGGTCGGCCCATCGCCAGTGGGCTCCCGTCCCACGTGCGTGACGACCCGGTCGTGCTCGAGGCCTACCTGGGGAGATGACGAGGACGCTGCTGGAGCTCCACGGCGTCACCGCCGGCTACGGTGGGGGAGACGTCCTGCACTCGGTCGACCTGCAGATCGAGGAGGGCAGCATCACCTGCGTGGTGGGGCCGAACGGGGCCGGCAAGTCGACCCTGCTCCGGGTCATCAGCGGCCTGCTGCGGCCGCGCCAGGGCTCGATCCGCTTCCTGGGCCGATCCTTGCTTGGGCTCGGTCCACGCGCCATCCTGGGCCTGGGCATCGTCCAGGTTCCCCAGGAGCGGAGCTTGTTCCCGACCATGAGCGTGCTTGAGAACGTCCGGCTCGGTGCCTACACCATCCGAGATCGGGGCCTGATCGAGCGTCGCCTGGCGGCGGTCCGAGAGCGGTTCCCGATCGTCGCCGAGCGTGCCCGGGAGCCAGTGGCCTCGCTCTCGGGGGGGCAGCAGAAGCTGATCGAGTTCGCCCGCGCTCTCATGCTCGACCCACGGCTGATGGTGCTCGACGAGCCCTCGATGGGACTGGACCAGCGTTCGCGTACGATCGTGTTCGAGACCATCGGGCGCCTGGCGGGGGAGGGCCGTACCATCCTACTGGTGGAGCAAAACGCCAGGTCCGGTCTCCGTCTTGCCACCCACGGCGTGGTGATGGAGGGCGGCCGCATCCGACTGGTGGGCCCCGGCCCCGAGATCTTGGCCAACGCGGAGGTGGCGGCGCTGTACCTGGGTCGGGCCAGCTGACCGACCTCAGGCGTCGGGCTCAGCGCCCCGAATCGGCCATGCCGGTCGCCAGCGTCGTGAAGTGCGCCAGGGCGGCCGGATTGGTGATCGCCCCAGGGCTGACCGCGCGTTCGGGCGCGACGCCGCTCAGGATGCGCTTGATGGGGACCTCGATCCGCTTGCCGTTGAGCGTGCGTGGGATCTCGGGCACGGCATGGATCTCGTCAGGCACGTGCCGCGGAGAGAGCTGACGGCGGAGGGCCTCGTTCAGTCGAGGACGTACCTCTTCCAGGGACGTCTCCGGTGCGAGCACCACGAAGAGGATCAGCCGGCCCTCGCGGCCGGGCTCGCTCAGGTCGATGACCAGGCTGTCGACGACCTCCGGGAACTCCTCCACCACACGATAGAACTCGCTGGTGCCCATGCGCACCCCGCCACGGTTGAGCGTCGCGTCCGAGCGTCCATAGATGATCGAGGCCCCATCGGGCTGGATCTGGATCCAGTCGCCGTGGCGCCACACGCCGGGGAACATCTCGAAGTAGCTCTCGCGGTAGCGACGCCCATCCGGGTCGTTCCAAAAGCAGACAGGCATGGAGGGCATCGGCTCGGTGATCACCAACTCGCCCACCTCGCCCACCACCGGTTTCCCCTCCAGGGAGTAGGCCTCCACCTTGGCGCCGAGTGCCATGCACTGCAGTTCCCCGCTGTGGATCGGGAGCAAGGGGCAGGATTGGACGAAGGCCGTGCACAGGTCGGTGCCACCGCTGACGCTGGCCACGGGCAGGTCGGGTCGCACCGCCCGCCCCACCCACTCGAAGCCCTCCGGGGTGAGTGGAGCACCAGTGGAGCCGACGGCCCGTAGCCGGCGGAGATCGAACCGACGTCCGGGCTCGATCCCGGCCTTCAGACAGGAGTGGAGGTAGGGCGCCGAGGTGCCGAAGTAGGTCATCTCGGCCTCCTCGGCAAAGCGCCAGAGGACGTAGAGGTCGGGATGGCCCGGGCTGCCGTCGTAGAGGAGGATGGTCGCGCCCACCAACAGGCCCCCCACCAGGTAGTTCCACATCATCCACCCCGTGGTCGTGTACCAGAAGAACCGGTCGCCGGGGCCAAGATCCTGGTGCAGCGCCAGGGACTTCAGGTGCTCGAGCACGATGCCACCGTGGCCGTGGACGATGCCCTTGGGCAGGCCGGTGGTCCCAGAGGAGTAGAGGACCCAGAGCGGATGCTCGAAGGGCACCGGCTCGAAAGCCAGGTCCCCCGAAGCGGCGAGCAGGTCCTCCCATCGACGCACGTTGCGGAGGCCCGCCGTGTCCGGGGGATCGGAGAGGTGAGGGATCAAGACCGTGGTCTCCACGCTGGAAAGCGCTCGCTGGATCTGAGCAACCTCCCCCTGGCGTGGGAAATCGCGCCCCCCGTAGCGGTAACCGTCCACGGTCAGGAGCACCCGAGGTTCGATCTGCCGGAAGCGATCCACCACGGCCCGGAGGCCAAAGTCGGGGGAGCATGCCGACCAGATGGCGCCGAGCGACGCCGTGGCCAGGAAGGCCACCACCGCCTGGGGGATGTTGGGCACGTAGGCCGCCACCCGGTCACCCCGGCCCACCCCCAGCGCCTTCAGCCCCGACCGGACCGATGCAACCTGCTCCGCCAGGGCGGCGGCACTCATCGTCTCCAGCCGATCGAGGCCCCGGGCCTCGGATCGGGAGACGATGATCGGTCGTTCGTCGCGACGGCGCAAGGCGTGCTCGGCGTAGTTCAACTCGGCGCCGGGGAACCAGCGAGCGCCGGGCATGGCGCGTCCGCTCAGCACTCGCTCGGGCGGCCGGGAGGCATGGACGTCGAAGTAATCCCAGATGGACCTCCAGAATTCTTCGATCTGTGTCGTCGACCACGTCCACAGCTCACCGTAGGAGCCGAAGCTGAGCCCCCGCGTCTCGGCCAACCAGCGCAGGTACCGGGTGATCCGAGCCGACGACTTCGTCTCCTCGCTTGGCTCCCAGAGCAACCGTCGCGACGCCCCGCTCATGGGGGGAAGATACCGTCACCTGCCGCACGAGGGGCAAGCGGCGTCCTCTCAGGCTCATGGTGGCTCGCCACGCCCCGATCCTTCAACCAAGAGCATCGTGCCGAGACGGACACGATGACGGCCATGGGCCGTAGGCGTGTCGGGCGCGGTGCCGGTGAGGAGCCGGAGGCGGGTAGAGCGCCTGCGGGCCTTGGCGAGACACCGGATGGGACTCCCCGGGCTTTGGCCCTTGGCTCGACCACCTCCCACTGGAGGGAACCATCACCCGTGGCCCGACCGGCCCAACCCGATTCCGGTGGGCCGGCCCCCTCGTCGCCTCGGCCCGAACCGAGATGGCGAGGGGAGGATGAACAGAACCAGCTCAAGCGTGAGGGTCTTCGGAGGCAACGATCAGAAGACGCGGTGCTCGAGACGACGAGAAGCGTACTCTAGAGCGAGGCGGCGAGCACTGACCGAGCCTGGAAGGAGGTGCACGGTGCCCCAACAAGGTCCCCTTTGCGGGTTGACAGCGCCGGGTCAAGGGCCGAAGCCATCGAGCGGTGAGCCATGCCCATGCTGGGGCTGGGACGGCTCGGGGTGGGCGGAGGGCGACGGCCAGGACATGACCGGCGACCTCATCCATCGCTTCCAGGGCTGCCTGGTGCAGGATCAGGCACGAGGCTAGCGTTCTCCGGCCGTGATCGACACCGATCTCCCCCTTGACGAGGAGGACCTGGACCCGGACCCCATCGCCGAGTTCAATCGCTGGCTTCGTCTGGCTGAAGAGATAGGGGAGCCCCAGCCCAACGCCATGGGACTGGCGACCGTGACCCCGGAGGGTGAGCCAGCAGCCCGCATGGTTCTCCTGCATCGTGCGGACCAGGACGGCTTCCTGTTCTTCACCAACTACGCTAGCGCCAAGGCGCACGACCTCGACGCGACCCCACGAGCGGCACTGGTCTTCTACTGGCCACGGCTGCACCGCCAGGTCCGGGCTCGCGGCCCGGTCAGCCGCGCCAGCAGGGAGGAATCGGAGGCCTACTGGGCGCAGCGCCCCTACGGGAACCGCGTGGCGGCTTTCGCCTCGCCCCAGAGCCGCATCATCCCCAGTCGCGCCTTCCTGGAGGCGGAGGTGCGACGGATCGAGCAGCGTTATCCGGAGGGCCCGCCGCTGCCCGCCTTCTGGGGCGGCTATCGGGTGCAGCCGGAGACGGTCGAGTTCTGGCAGGGGCGGCGCCATCGGCTCCACGACCGACTGCGCTACGTGCGAGGGCGCGACGGCTGGAAGGTCGAGCGGCTGGCACCCTGAAAGACGCGCTGCATGCCGCCGAGGAGGTGGCGGGCCATGGCAGCCGCAGCTACCCCCGACCGGGGGCCGCCGGTCGTATCCGATCGGACCTCCTCGCCGTGCTCAACTCGTGGTCGAAGATACGGCCCCAAAACCTGGTTGCTTGAAGGGAGCGGGCCTCACTCCCTGCGGGCAACGGTGAACTACCTGATGCTCCGTCCCCCAAGCCGGACACCCAAGACGGCGACGGAGATGAACGGTTCAGCGGTTGCGTCGACCGCTCGGGCGATCCCCTCGCCTCGGCGAGGCGCTGCCCGGCCCGCCCTGGTCCCCGCCACCGGCCCTTCGGCAAGGTGAGCCCGACGGCGCCGACAGGGACGAGGACTGAGGCCAGCGGAAGAGGCCGTTGCCGCCGAGTACGCAATAGCACTCACGCGGCACCCCTCACGGGGTTGCCCTTGCGGGCTTCGCGCTTCCTCGCCGCGTGCCCGAGAGGCCCGGGTCTTACCGCGGCTCTGCGCTTCACGAAGGCTCCAACTGAGCCTACGGGCGGGGCCCCCACCAAGCCAGCTTGGTGGGGTGCCCCGGGCGAGTACCTCGCCAGGTTGATCGCGGCGTTC
>DATGLL010000261.1:0-2186 GCA_035294145.1 Candidatus Dormiibacterota bacterium
CGCCACCTCGTAGGGTCCACGGTCGTGACCGGTCATCCCCCGGACCGGCGGACCGGTCGAGGAGGAATCCCATGTACGGAACCGTGGCCCGACTGCGCCTCCCGTCGAACCGCCGGGAGGCCCTGATGGAGCTGGAACGACAGATCGAGGCCGAGCCGCCGCCCGGTCTCGTCGCCAGCTACGTCTACCGGATGGACGCGGACCCCGACGAGTACTACCTGGCCGTCCTGTTCGAGAGCCGGGACGCCTACGTGGCCAACGCCGAGAGCCCGGAGCAGGACCGCCGGTACCGGCGCCTGCGCGAGCTGCTGGCCGCCGACCCGGAGTGGCACGACGGGGAGGTGGTGTTCCAAGTTCCGGCCCGCGTCGGCGGCACGCCGCCTCCCCGCTGAGCGGCGGCGGGGCCCGCGGGTCGGCGTGGCCGGTCCCACGATCGGGTCCGGCCACGCTCCCCGCAGACAGCCGGAGCTCAGGCCGCGGGCCTGATGTTCTGGTTCACGTGGAAGAGATTGCCCGGGTCGTAGCGACGCTTGATCGCGGCCAGGCGCGGGTAGTTGGCTCCGTAGGTGGCACGGACGCGATCCTCGCCCTCGTCCATCAGGAAGTTCACGTACGCGCCCCCGGCCGAGAAGGGGTGGAGCGCCTCCCAGTAGCGCACGGTCCAGGACCTGATCCTCTCGGCCTCGGCCGGGTCCGGGTCCACGCCGACGATGACCTCGGCGAAGCGGGCGTCGCGGAAGCGGAAGGCGGTGTCCTCCGGTCCCACCCGGTGGACGGCCCCATCGATCGGATAGAGGTGCATCGTGGAGAGAGGGGTGGGAAGGTCGGCTGCCTGCTCGACGTGACGATGGATGGCCACGTCGTCGAGCTGGTCGAGGAAGTCGGCCCGCCAGTACCACTGCAAGCCAGGGGGATAGAGGGCATCGAAGGCGCTCTGCAGCACCGGCAAGGGCATGCTCTGGACACCGTCCAGGGCCGGAGCCAGCTCGCGGGCGCGGCTCAAGGCCTGCTCGGTCGCGACCGTCCCCTCCGCGCAGCACCACACCACACCGCACATCGGGCGCAGCCACAGATACTCGGGGAACGGAGGTGCAGGCGGGACGGCGAGGAAGGCGAAGAACCCGCTCACCTCCCCCGGCGCGTCCCAGATCAGATCCCGATATGCAGCCATGATCTCGGAGGCACGATCCATCTCCCACAGCATCGGCCCGGCCACCACGGTGCTCACCGGATGGAGCCGGAAGTGGAAGGAGGTCACGACGCCGAAGTTGCCGCCGCCGCCCCGCAACGCCCAGAACAGGTCCGGATGCTGTCCCTCGTCGGCATGAACGAGCGTCCCATCGGCAAGGACGACGTCAGCGCCGAGCAGGCTGTCGATGGTCAGGCCGAGACGGCGGGTGAGGTGGCCGATGCCACCACCCAGGGTGAGGCCTCCTACCCCGGTGGTGGAGATAAACCCCATCGGCAGGGCGAGCCCGAAGGGATGGGTGGCGTGGTCGACGTCGCCGAGTACGCAGCCACCGGCGACCCGGGCCGTGGCCGACGCGGGGTCGACGGTGACCCCCCGCATGGGGGAGAGGTCCACCACCAGCCCCCCATCGCAGGTGCCGAGGCCGGCGCCGTTGTGGCCGCCGCCGCGTACCGCCAGGTCCAGCTCGCGCTCACCGGCGAAACGAACGGCTGCGATCACATCGGCGGCGTCGACACAGCGAGCGATCAGGGCCGGGCGCCGATCGATCATCCCGTTGTAGACCTTCCGAGCCGACTCGTACTGCTGGTCGCCCGGGCGGATGAGCCCACCCCGCAACTGCGAGCCCAGCTCGTCCACGACTCGATCGTCGAGTTCGACGAGTCTTGCCATTGTTCACTCCTCGCCGCCCATCGCCCATCCTGGCGACGGGCAAGCAACGCCATGTCATCAGCCGCGGTTGCGATGCCAGTCGCCTCCGATGCTAGGCGGCGAGGGCGGGCATGGCTTCCGTAGCCGCTACGGAGCGATCCCTCAGCGCCGTCCGCTGATCATCGCCTCGGCCCTGAGGCCCAGCCCGGCGAACGCCTCCGGCGGCACGCTGCCCTCGGCAAGAAGGCCACCCCCGGCTCGGCTCAGCCCCTCGACCAGCCGGGCCGCCCAGGCGTGCTCGAGGAGCAGGAGCGCCCCCACCCCCCCGACCGGGATCCGATGGCCG